>JBAWVG010000001.1:0-73933 GCA_037147395.1 Nitrosomonadaceae bacterium
TGGGAATAATCCGCATGCTAATTGAACGCGACCTCCCGTTGGGATTGGACTGGTTATTACACGATGCATGCCCCTCAGATACCGAAACAATAATGGCACTCTCCGATTTTATTTATACCCGACTTGCCGGTAGCCTTCGTGAACAAGGTTATTCAGTGCAAGAGGTGGATGCTCTAGTAAGCTTGCATCCACAACGCTTAGGTGACGTGCCAAAGCGCCTTGCTGCCGTGCGAGCATTCGCAGCTCTACCTGAATCTGCAAGTCTTGCTGCTGCCAATAAACGAGTGGGTAATATCCTAAAAAAAGTAGAAAATGGCATGAGTGACGAAGTTAACATCACCTTACTACATGAGCCTGCAGAGCAAGCGCTACACCGCGCACTATCAGAAAGCTCACCTAAATCGGATAAGGCTTTTGCTGCGGGAGACTATACCAACTCTTTACAAATCTTAGCCTCACTGAGAGGTCCGGTTGACACTTTCTTTAATGAAGTGATGGTCAATACAGAAGATATAGCGTTGCGCACTAATCGTCTAGCACTACTACAAAAACTGCAAAATACCATGAACCGTGTGGCCGACATTTCCAAGCTAGCCAACTAAGATGAGACTGGCTATTCTCGATCGTGATGGTGTGATCAATTATGATAGCAACGCTTTCATAAAGAACCCCGAGGAATGGAAACCTATTCCCGGCAGTCTGGATGCGATTGCACATCTGACCCAGTCGAGTTACAGGGTTGTGGTCGCCACCAATCAGTCCGGTATCGGTCGCGGCCTGTTAGACATGACCGCGTTCAATGCCATTAACGAAAAAATGATCAAGGCAGTAAATCAAGCAGGAGGACGCATCGATGCGGTGTTTTTCTGTCCGCATACTCAGTCAGAACAGTGCAATTGTCGTAAACCTGAGAATGGCCTCTTCAAGGATATTGCAGAGCGTTTCAGTCTAGACTTGAAAGGCACACCTGCAATCGGCGATTCGCTTCGTGACTTACAGGCAGCTGCCTCAGTAGGCGCAATTCCGATGCTAGTGTTAACTGGGAAAGGTTTGGAAACCCAAACCGCAGGTAAACTTCCCCTAAATACGAAGATTTATTCTGACCTAGCGCAAGCAGTTGACAATTTGACAGGATGAACATGATCCTGGCGGCACTTCGCTCCACACTTTACACCTTGATCCAAGTCATCACTACGCCTCCTTATGCGTTAATCGCATTGGCTACTTTTCCTCTTAAACCGATCGATCGCTACCGTATTATTTCTGGCTGGGCGTATCTGATGCTGTTCCTGCTTCGCGTCATCTGCGGCATCCGCTACCGTGTCATAGGAGCAGAGAACATTCCCAAATTACCGAGTATCGTTTTGTCGAAACATCAATCAGCTTGGGAGACACTGGCATTCCAACAGATCTTTCCGCCGCAAGTGTGGGTCCTTAAAAAAGAGCTACTGCGTATCCCCTTCTTTGGCTGGGGGCTGGCTATGACAAGCCCTATTGCTATTGATCGCGGTTCTGGAAAAATTGCACTCAAACAGATCGTCAAACAAGGAAAAGACCGATTAAGACAAGGATTCTGGATCGTTATTTTTCCAGAAGGAACTCGTGTCACTCCTGGGGAAAGAGGAAAATACGGCATTGGTGGCGCATGGCTTGCAACCCATTCCGATGCGCCAGTCGTGCCGGTTGCTCATAATGCGGGAGAATTCTGGAGTAAAGATGCCTTCATCAAATTGCCTGGAACGATCACCGTGAGTATCGGCCCTCCGATAGATTCTACTGGTTTAGAGCCAGGAGAACTTAATGCCAAAGTAGAATCGTGGATTGAGGATGAAATGACTCGCATCGGTGATTGTAAAAATTTCACCCCTGCCCGCCATGATAAGGGTGATGACTAAAAACAAGCCACAGTACCTGTTAAACGATCAGACCTCCCCTAAAGGAGAGATCTATCGTGTCAACCTAAACGGCACGGAGATAATCTATACACTCAAACGTTGTCGCCGTCGAACGATCGGCATGCGGATTGACGGCGGCGGTCTGACTGTTAGCATTCCACCACGAGAATCACTGCGCTGGGTAGAGTCGGCTCTGCGCGACAAAGCAGACTGGGTGACACGAAAACTTGCCGAATGGACTAATAAAAAAACAATCCAACTAGTATGGGAAGAGACTGCTATTTTCCCTCTTTTAGGAGAACCATGGCAGCTGACGAAAGTCGCGCCTGGGATACTGAAAATGACCCCAGTCGAAGTCATAATTGGAACTGGAGGTAAACAACTTGCGCTCCCTTTCCCATCCGCACTAACCAAATCGCAGATTGAGGAGCTCGTGATGGAGTGGTATCTCCAACAAGCCCTAACCTGCTTCAGCGAACGTCTCATACTCTTTGCAAATAAACTCAATGTACCGCTACCTCAGTTACGACTATCACGTGCTAAGACCCAGTGGGGAAGTTGCAATGCCCTTGGAATTATCCGTCTCAACTGGCGGCTGATCCAAGTGCCGCTCCCTTTAGTGGATTACGTGGTGGCACATGAGCTATCGCACCTCATCGAGATGAATCATTCCCCAGCCTTTTGGCGAATAGTTGAAAGTATTTATCCTGATTATCTGGTAGCGCGAAAGGATTTGCAGATGCTGGGATAATGACCCAGGCTCATTCATTACGCTACCTTTATGTTAATATTTTGTATCCATGCTCAGGGTCATATTTCCATGCACAGACTTTGTATTGTCACTCTTCTATTCCTACTGCTTAGCGCATGCGGACTGAAAGGTCCCCTCTACCTTCCGCAAGATACTCCTTCCCAGCAGCCCAAGAATGATGGGGTAAAGAAGTGAGTGGCTTCCCATCATTTTCTTATCATAATGCTATGCTCTATGGGGAGTCAGTCTCCTTAGAACAAATTGCAGTTGAGTTCGGGACACCCTGCTACGTCTATTCACGCGCAGCACTAACTTCCGCCTACCGCGAATTCGACTCTTCTTTTGCCGGCCGTGATCACCTAATATGTTACGCGGTCAAGGCCAACTCCAGTCTCGCTATACTCAACCTATTCGCTCGCCTCGGCAGTGGTTTTGACATCGTTTCTGGTGGCGAGCTAAAGCGAGTATTAAACGCCGGCGGTGATCCACAGAAAATAGTATTCTCTGGTGTAGGCAAGCAGCCTGAAGAGATACGTGCAGCGCTTGCTGCTGGAATATTCTGTTTCAACGTCGAGTCAGAGGCTGAGTTGCTAAGACTCAACCAAATAGCAGCGGAGATGAACAAGATCGCTCCAGTGAGCTTGCGCGTCAATCCTGATGTTGATGCGAAGACCCATCCCTATATTTCGACCGGCCTCAAGGAAAACAAGTTCGGAATTCCTTTTGATGAAGCGGAGAGCCTCTATCTCTCCGCTGATAAATTCTCAAGCATTCGGTTTACGGGGCTGGACTGTCATATCGGCTCACAGTTGACTGATCTCAACCCTTTCATTGAGGCCTCTGAGAAAGTACTCGACCTTCTTACCCGCTTAGAAGCACAGGGCTCACGGATTGATCATCTTGACCTGGGTGGTGGACTCGGAATCAGATACTCTTCAGAAAAGCCGCCATTAGCAAGGGACTATGTGGCAGCATTGTGTGCCAAAATTGACCAGCGAAGCCAACGCATTTTAATCGAGCCTGGACGTGCCCTGGTAGGGAATGCTGGTTTACTTCTTACTCGTGTCGAATACCTAAAGCATACTCCACATCGTGATTTCGCTATCGTAGATGCAGCCATGAATGATCTAATCCGTCCAGCACTCTATGACGCGTACCATGAGATCCTGCCGGTCGCTGTGCACGACGAGAAAACCAAGATGTACCAAATCGTCGGGCCAGTCTGCGAAACCGGTGATTTTCTAGGGCATGACCGCAAGATGTCACTGAGGCAGGGGGACTTGCTCGCCGTAATGTCTACCGGCGCCTACGGCATGAGTATGAGCTCAAATTACAACACCCGCCCTCGCGCCGCCGAGGTGATGGTAGATGGTGATCATATCCATCTAATACGAGAACGTGAATCGGTAGAACAATTGATCGCTCACGAAAGAATCTTACCCTGAAATGATGCACTAGGAATGGGGCTTGTATCACAACTCCTAACCCCTGCCTGGACCGACAGCACAATCTTATTGTAACGGCTACAACAGAAACACTGTCGCTAGTCCCAAGAATATAAAAAATCCACCGCTATCAGTAACGGCAGTGATCATTACGCTGGAACCTGCCGCAGGGTCCCGTCCGAATTTCTGAAGAAGCAACGGAATCATTACTCCTAAAGATCCTGCCAGCAGGAGATTCAATGTCATTGCCAGGGCCATCACCAGGCCGAGTGCAACGCTATCATAAATAAAGAAAGCGAATAACCCGACCGCACTCCCCCATACCATCCCATTTACAGCACTCACCCCAATTTCCTTGGCAAATAGCTTGCGTGCATTACCGAGATTAAGCTGACCCAAAGCCAATGCGCGGACAATCATGGTGATGGTCTGATTGCCAGAGTTTCCGCCGATACCAGCAATGATCGGCATCAACGCTGCCAACGCCACCAGTTTTTCGATCGAATCTTCAAAGACACCAATCACACGTGAAGCAATAAATGCCGTCACCAGATTGACCGCTAACCAGATCCAACGATTCTTTACACTCTTCCATACCGGAGCAAACAGATCCTCCTCTTCACTCAGACCGCCTAATTTTAGCGCCTCATTTTCAGACTCCTCACGGATAAAGTCCATTACTGCATTGACGGTCACGCGTCCAATCAGCTTCCCCTCCACATCAACCACTGATGCAGAGACAAGATCATAACGCTCGAATGCGTGTGCCGCCTGTTGTGCCTTGTCATCCGGGTGAAGCTTCAGCATTTCTGTAGACATCACTGCTGCCACCTCGGTATCCGGGTCGCTCACTAGTAGACGATTAACCGGCAGGACACCCTTGAGATGTTCATCACGGTCCACCACGAATAGCTGATCAGTATGTCCTGGTAGCTCATCCAGGCGGCGCAGATACCGTAATACCACTTCCAGTGTCACATCCTCTCGGATTGCAACCATATCAAAATCCATCAAAGCCCCCACAGCATCTTCTGGGTAAGACATGGCTGCTCGTAACTGCTCACGCTCTTCCACTGGTAATGATTGAAATACATCATCAATAACAGATCGTGGCAAATCTGGGGCAAGGTCAGCGATTTCATCTGCATCTAGCTGCCCCGTCGCAGCTACAAGTTCGTTACCATCCATGGCGGCGATGAGCGTCTCGCGTACCGCGTCGGAAACCTCCAACAGGATCTCTCCGTCGCGCTCCGCCTTAACCAAATTCCAGATCGTCAGACGATCCTGTACTGGCAACGCTTCTAGGATATGAGCAACATCGGCAGGATGGAGTCTGTCGAGTAGCTGTTGCAACTCTGGCAGACTTTGTCTGTAGGCTAGGGATTCGACCAGATCATGCGACGGCATTTCCTCCATCTGCACAAAGCCTGCCATCAGCTTATAGCTGCTCAGTAGATGAGTCACCCTTTGCAACTGTACTTGCAGGTTCTCTGTTTCTCTGCGATTATTTTCTTCAGTCATGGCAGGTCGGCCCAGCAGCGAGACAAAATTTGCAGATTGTAAGGAAAATCAAGGGCTAGGTCGAATACTTCCTAGCCAGAGGGCCGAATGGAGGGCTACATTTTCTCCCCTTTATAGCGGCCAGATCTGGAATTATCAAGGAATCGATGTCGAGGGCATCCGATTAAAAATAATATCCGTTTTTTTCAACAACCATGGCGTACTCCGGTTAAGGTCATAAAAGCGTGGACTCGGGACCATGGCAGCAAGTCGTGCAGCTTGCTTTGATGTTAGTGCTGAGGCTGAGACCCCATAATAATAACGGCTAGCAGCCTCCGCACCGAATACTCCATTACCCCACTCGATCTTATTTAGGTAAATTTCTAAGATACGGCGCTTGGACATCACATTCTCAAGCATCAGCGTAATGACTGCCTCCTCAATCTTACGCCACGGTGTCTTTTTACCGGATAGAAAAAGGTTCTTCGCAAGCTGCTGGCTGATGGTGGAACCTCCCATGACAAGCTTCCCCTTTTCTAGGTTCTTCTCGTATGCTTTCTGAATGGCCTCAAAATCAAAACCTTCGTGCTGCAGAAATTTCCCATCCTCTGCCGCAATAATGGCACGCTTCAGATGGGGGGAGATCTGTTCGTATGGAACCCATTGATAGCGCAAAGTTGCATCCGGTTTCTTCTCCTGCATTACATCCAAACGCTCTTGCATAAACGCACTACCAGATGGATTATAGGAATTCCAATAAACGATGTGGCCAAGAATCCATAATTGATAGAGCAACACTGCTCCGGTAAGAACTATGGCCAAGCGCCAGAACCATCGCTTAAGAAATTTCCCCATGTGTTATTGGATAACCTTAAACCAACATCTTCATGTCTCTGGTCGTAACATCGCAATTACAGGTTCCGTTTCCGGCCTTAATCCTCGCCATAAGAAAAAAGATTCAGCCGCTTGCTCCACTAGCATCCCTATTCCATCGGATAGGTGAGTTGCACCTTGCTGTCGTGCAAACTTTAAAAATGGCGTGGATCCATTCCCGTACATCATATCGTAGGCCAACGACTCAGCAGCGAATATACCTGGGGGCAGTGACGGCAGTTCGTTGCTGAGGCTTGCAGAAGTAGCATTAATGACAATGTCGAATTCATGGCCAGGAAGATCTTCATAGCCAGCCGGTATGACAAACCCATATTCAAAGAATCGCTGATACAGTTCGAGTGCTTTCTGTTTGGTGCGGTTGACAATAGTCAGCACCTTGGGCTGATGTTCCAGTAGCGGCAACAGTACACCACGAGCAGCCCCACCTGCACCCATTACCAATACCCGTTTACCCGTAATCATAAAATCTAGATTACTTGAGATATCACGCACCAATCCAATACCATCGGTGTTATCACCAAGAATCTCATCGTCATCGAAGACGAGTGTATTGACTGCCTGGGAAGTAGCAGCTCGTTCAGTCAAACGAGTTGAAATCTTGCAAGCTTCGAGCTTGAATGGAATGGTTACATTCATGCCCTTACCACCAAATTTCCGAAATGCTTCTACCGCTACAGAAAATCCATCAAGCGGCACCAGGAGCGCCTCATAGCGCATATCTTGATCGGTCTGTCTTGAAAATTCAGCATGGATTAACGGTGACTTGCTATGAGCAATTGGGTTACCGATAACGGCGTAAAGATCGGGCATAATGATAATAATTAGGTATTAGGCTGTAGCATCAATTAACTCTAGACTGGTCGATGTTCTGACTATTCACTCAGGAGTTCGTCAGATCGGGTAAATACCCAGGTACGGGTGATATACAATATATCGGTATCTTGACTGATGTCAGATGGAAATGGAGCAAATCCATTCTGACCCGCGAGCTTAACAATACGTACTGCCGCCTCATCCAAAATATTTTTGCCAGAAGACCGATTGATTTCAACTGACTCTAGAGTGCCGTCAGACTTGATGCCAACCGTAAGTTGCAGGCTTCCAAATAATTTTTCTCGCTTAGCGGCCTCGGGATAATTCAGATTTCCAACCCTCTCCACCTTCGCCCTCCAGTCTTCAACATACCGGGCGAAACGGTATTCCTGTGCACGAGCACCGATAAATCTACGCTTTGGGCGTTTCTGATAAGCTTCATAATCCTTAGATATTTGCGCTTCGAGTCGTGCAATCTCTAAGCTACGTTGAACCAAGTCCGTAGTATTGGGTGCATCCTGTTTTCGTAGCGGCCATTCTGACTGAAGTTTTGGTTGATGGATGTCGCGCTCACTATTAACCGCCGTCATCAATCTCTTTACTTCTTGTTCAAGCTGACCGACCTTTTGATTGGCATTAGCCATATCTGCCACTTGTTTATTCTCTGATAGTAGCGGAAAGGGTGACTGGGCCTGGCGGTTGTCATCAGTATTTCCCCCACCATCTAAATTGGCTTGAGCAAGCTTATTCGCCATATGAGGCTTTGAACTTGATTTACTATTAACGAGTACTACCTCCAGCGTAGTTGAATTTTTATCGACTCTCGTAGAGGGAAGTTTGAAGGTTATGCCGAACAATACAACTGCATGAAAAACTAATGAAACGAGTATTGCCACATTCAGACGTGATGACGGATCAAGCAGCCAGTCGTGGAATGTGGCGAGATTAAAACCTGTTTTATTTGGTGTGGCGGCCAACGTACTAGCGAGTTTGAGAGTTAAGCCTGAGAATGTTTAACGTCATCCATTGTAAGCAACAACCGTGCAGTTGTCACATGCGTATCGGTGACTTATGTATCCATTTTGCGCACAAACCTTGCATCGCAGGTCAGTTCCAATAGATCTATCTGAGAAATCTCTAACTCTACATGCGTTTCCGGCGGCATGTCTGGTAACGAGGGCACCCGCATTACCAGCGGTATGCGATCTAATCTCACCAGGTTCTCCTTCAGCACCTGAGCACCAATTTTATTGATACTCTCCTGCAATAACCAGCGCAGACACCAATACCGTTCCATGCTGCGTTGGAAATCTCCATAAGCTTCATAGACCGCCTCAAAATCTCTTATCACTATCAACAGCTCATCACCTTCTCTGGTGTACGGCGGCTCTTCTCTGCGCAGCAACGCGATTAATTGACGCTGATTAATGAGGTCTATATAGCGCCTCAATGGTGAGCTGATCCAGGCATACTGAGAGACTCCCAACCCTTGATGAGGAGCGGGGGAAGTACTCATCCGTACTTTCCCGCCGCTCTGATTGCGGTAAATGCCGGCAACACCTCCATCAGCTAACTGCTTACCCCACTCAGTATTAACCAGGATCATCAGCTCCGCCACCAGCTTATCAATTGGCGAACCGCGTCGACGCTCAGTGATCATGACATGATCATCTTTAACGTTAAAGCTGTAATCGATCTTATCGTTGTTGCTATCGTTGCTCTTTCCCCTTAGTGACTCCATCCTACAAGCAAAATCCCACAATGCTCTCAATTCCTGGCCAAACGGATGATCAATAGTATTACTTGCTATGGTATGTTCGTTAAAGTGCTGCTCCAATGTATCGTGTCTCAGATTCGCAGCAATCCTCACCTTCTCGATGCAACTGTGCGTAGTAGTTATGGTGAAGTCATCTGCCACCTCCAGATACATTGAAAGGACTGGGCACAGACGATCTTCGCAAAGGGTGTAGTGATGTATTACAGGTTCTGGCAACATAGTGATCTTGTCACCCGGCATGTAGACCGTAGATAGTCGCTTTGCGACTACTTCATTCAAAGGTGACTCTGAACCAATCCCCAAAGCAGGAGCGGCAATATGGATTCCGATACGAATACTGCCAAACGGAAGCGGTGTCACTGAGAACGCATCATCAATTTCAGTGGTACTGGCGTCATCTATGCTAAAAGCAGCTACATTGGCTACTGGCAGATCTGACGATGTGATCAGGTCATTGCTTACGTTGAGTGGATCGAATCCTATCCCTCCCGGAAAATATTCCAGTAGAAATCGGTTGAAATGATATTCATGTGAGGATGGAATTGCACCACACTTCTCCAGAAGCTTGAGGGCGCTGAGCTTCATTGCAGCACAAGCTGCATCTAACGCCTTCCATTCAGTGCTATTCTTGTCTGGTTGGTAGAGTAGCTCAGCCAACAGAGGCCTGAACTCGTCCGGCAAGGTGAGTGTAGTTAATAGACTCACATATTGAGATTGCTGCTCTGCCTGGAGACGTTTTTTATCCTGACTAGCAAGTGCTGACTTGAGTGCCTCTGGTGGCGCAGCTTTGTATCTTCCCCGGCCCTTTTTATAGAAGTACATCGGCGCCGCATGCAGCCGAATCAGCACTGCCGCCGCCTCTACTGGATTAGGCGAGTGCCCAAAATAATCTGCTGCCAGAGTATCACTGGCGAATTCAACATCAGTTACACAACACTCCCAGAGGAAACTCAAATCAAGTTCATCTGCTGTTTTTTGTGCAATGCACATGAATTCTGACAGTGGTGGCGCATCAAATTTCAGTAGTACCGATGCGCCTTTAATTTTCGAGCGCTTACCGTGAGGGGCCTCTACTTGCAGGGAAGTCACATTATCGGCAAGGATGGCGCCTACCTTAAAAGTGCCTTCTTCTTCGTAAAAAACATTCATGAGTTTTATTGCAGGCGTGGCCGGCGAAAGTGGCTTAAATAGCCGAGCCAGCATGGGCTAATGCATCGACAAGAGATTATACCCCGAACCTCATACCAACGCGTTCGCATAGTGCGAGTGCGCCGAGTTATCAAGCCGATAATGACCGTTCAGATATAATCTACGAGGGAACATATTCGGCAGGACTCTCGCCGATTCTGCTCAGTTACCGCTATCTGCTATAGTTAGTCCAGCTTTCCGTGACACTGCTTATACTTTTTCCCAGAGCCGCATGGGCAAGGGTCATTACGGCCAATCTTGTTATTTTGTCGAACGAACGGCTGATGCTTCTCCTGTCCGTCCTGCTGTTCACCATCCTCCCCCAATACTTCTTCATAATCTGCATGGTGGTACTGAACATTAACTGGTGGCCGCGTTGCCTCAGCCACCTCTTCCACTTGCTGCTCACTTCTAATCTGAACCGTCATAAGTATTCTAGTAACTTCAGCCTTGATTCCTTCCAGCATGGTAGTAAATAGGTCAAAAGCCTCGCGCTTATATTCTTGCTTTGGATTCTTCTGCGCATAACCACGCAAATGGATACCCTGGCGCAGATGATCTAACGCTGCCAAATGCTCTCGCCAATGAGTGTCCAGGCTTTGCAACATTACCGCGCGCTCGTAGTGATGCATGACACTTGCGCCGACCTGCTGGACCTTACTCTGATAATGTTCTCGGACTACCCCCGCAACACGCTCAAGAAGATTCTCTTCATGTAGATCGGGTTCTTTTTTCAACCATTCATGCAGCGGTAAATGTAATTGGTACTCTCCAGTTAAAGCCTTCTCCAATCCCGGTACGTCCCATTGTTCTTCGACGCTTTGTGGCGGTATATAAAGGCCGATAAGACTACTTAGCACATCCTCACGCATCGCCGTGATGGTCTCTGAAATATCCTCTGACTCCATTAACTCGTTACGCTGCTGGTATATCACCTTGCGTTGATCATTGGCAACGTCATCGTATTCCAGCAATTGTTTGCGCATATCGAAGTTACGGGCCTCTACTTTTCGTTGAGCATTCTCAATGGCGCGCGTGACCCATGGGTGCTCAATTGCCTCACCTTCCGGCATATTTAATCGCTGCATAATGTTGGCCACACGATCGGAAGCAAAGATACGCAAGAGTGGATCTTCCAACGACAGATAGAATCGACTAGAACCGGGATCACCCTGTCGCCCAGATCGGCCGCGCAATTGGTTATCCACGCGTCGTGATTCATGACGTTCAGTCCCAATAATATGCAACCCTCCCTGCTTTAGCACCTCGTCGTGGAGATTCTGCCACTGTGTTCGCAACTCGGTGATTTGCTCCCCCTTAGATGACTCGTTCAGACTGTCGCTTAACTGGATGCGGTCGATCTCCGGTTCTGGGTTGCCACCTAATACAATGTCGGTTCCTCGTCCGGCCATATTGGTGGCGATAGTGACCATTTTAGGACGTCCAGCCTGCGCGACTATTTCTGCTTCACGTGCATGCTGTTTAGCATTAAGCACTTGATGCGGCAGCTTTTCCTGAGTGAGCAGTCCAGATAATAGTTCATTACTTTCAATTGAAGTTGTACCCACTAAAACTGGCTGACCACGCTGGTAACAGTCTTTAATGTCTGCAATGATTGCTTGATGCTTCTCGTTTGTAGTGCGGAATACCTGATCCATGCGATCGTCACGAACCATCGGGCGATGTGTCGGAACAATCACTGTCTCCAACCCATAGATTTGTTGAAATTCGTAAGCCTCAGTATCTGCTGTACCCGTCATTCCAGATAGCTTTTGATACATACGGAAATAATTCTGGAATGTTATCGAGGCAAGCGTCTGGTTCTCTTTCTGAATCGGAACACCTTCCTTCGCCTCTACCGCCTGATGCAATCCTTCTGACCAGCGTCTACCGGACATTAGACGCCCCGTAAACTCATCCACGATGATCACTTCATTGTCCTGTACCACGTAGTGCTGATCAAGATGGAATAGCGCATGGGCACGTAGCGCTGCGTATAGATGATGCACTAGATTGATATTGCTGGGATCGTAGAGATTGGTTCCTGGGAGCAGTAGCCCAGATTGGGTGAGTAATTTTTCTACATGCTCAAAACCTGCTTCACTCAGCAATACTTGTTGCGTCTTTTCATCTACGCTAAAATCACCTGGACTATCCTCTTTCTCTTGTCGTGCTAGTCTTGGTATTAATGCGTTCATCCGGGTATAAACTTCGCTACTGCCTTCTGCCTGACCCGAAATGATCAAAGGTGTACGTGCCTCGTCAATCAAGATTGAATCGACTTCATCAACGATTGCATAATTCAGGTGACGTTGAACCCGCTCTGCAGGGTGGTTCACCATATTGTCACGCAGATAATCGAAACCGAATTCGTTATTGGTACCGTAAGTAATGTCAGCAGCGTAGGCGGCTTGTTTTGCGCCATGCTCCATTTGCGAAAGAATCACGCCCACGCTGATGCCGAGGAACTGATAGATCCGTCCCATCCACTCAGCATCTCTCTTTGCTAGATAATCGTTCACAGTTACTAGGTGCACGCCTTTTCCAGACAATGCATTGAGATACGAGGGCAAGGTCGCCATCAGCGTCTTACCTTCCCCTGTACGCATCTCCGCAATCTTACCGCTATGTAAAACCATGCCACCTATCAACTGCACACCAAAGTGGCGCATCCCCAGTACCCGCTTGCTAGCCTCGCGTACTACTGCAAACGCTTCTGGTAGCAAGGCATCCAAAGTTTCTCCATCGGCTATACGACTTTTGAACTCATCGGTTTTAGCCCGCAACTCTGTGTCAGTAAGCGCTGCCAACCCAGGCTCCAGCGCGTTAATCACACCAACCTCTTGGAAATATTGCTTAATTAGCCGATCGTTACGGCTGCCAAAGATTTTCTTGAGCAGATTATTCAGCATAAATTCCCGATTAATTTTTGTTTTAACAGTCTTCCAAAAACAAAAGGGTGAGGTTTTCAGCCTCACCCCCACAGCAGTGCATCATTTCAACTTATCCAGTTGCTTTCAGGAATCGCGTCGGATTTTGCGGTAGGCCCCTGTGCCTGACTTCAAAGTGAAGGTGTGGCCCGGTAGAACGGCCGGTGCTCCCCACTTCTGCGATCCTCTGCCCCCGTAATACTACTTGACCAGTTTTAACAAGACGCCTAGCAGCGTGAGCATATCGACTAACGAGGTCATTGCCGTGGTCAATATCAATCATGTTACCATATTCAGGATGATAGTCCGAGTAGACAACAACACCACCTGCTGAGGCTATGATTGGCGTCCCTATCTCAGCAATGAAATCAACCCCTTCATGGAAAGCACTTTTCCCTGAAAATGGATCTATTCTCAAACCAAAGCTGGACGTAAACCACTTTGCTTCAACCGGTACGAGAGTTGGTAGTGTTTTCTTCTTAATTCTGTCATGCAGCAGAAAAGTGTCGAGCGCACCCATTTTATCGGTCCGATCACTCAGCGCTAGCGATAACTCATTCATTCTGCTATTAAATTCATCAAATGATATATCTTGCGCTGGCAAGCTGGAAGCCGCACCCCCTTGTCCGAGGGTCTGATTAAACAGAAACTCCTGAGGCTTGATGCCAGATAATTCAGCCAGACGCTCACCCAAGCTATCGAGCCGCAAGAGCTGGGCCTGCATCTGCCCCATTCTGACAGCCATGGCATTCAAACTATCGCGCAGGTATGATTGGTTTTTTTGGTGCTCTTCCTGCTGCACACTCAGAACTAAGGACCGAAGGGATGGACTATCTATCTTATCTGCATAGCGCAAAGATAGATAATTCAACCCCATTACCAGCATTATAATTACGAGTAAGAGAGCTCCCGCCAGCAGCGTTAAATGCGTGCCGGTCAGGGTCAGAGTCCTCGCTCTTACCAGATTACTGGAAACCAGTATTACATTCATCGTATTTCCTAAATTCTCGCGCAGATATGACCGCACGCAAGATTGATTTTTACCTAACTACCCTCGGCGCTGCAGATCAGCAAGGCCTAATCGCTCAGGCGAGCGAACTAGCACTGATACAACGAGCATTAACGGAAATTATTCCGCCTCGATTATCAATATACTGCACCGTTGGCAGGATTTCCAAAGGAAATTTGACTCTCTATACGACTAACGGCGCAATTGCTGCCAAACTGAAGCAGATTTCACCTTCACTGCTCTTAAAATTTCAGAAGAAAAATATTGAGGTTACTGCAATTCGAGTTGCTGTGCAAGCACATAACCCTTTTGCATTTGTTGATAAGAAGATCGACAAAGACTTGACTATCGGACCGCTTGGTTTGAACAACTTGAGTCAACTAGCTGCAGGACTGCCCCCATCCCCACTAAAAACCGCGGTTGAGTCACTACTAAAAAAACAAATTACTCAGACTACATTGACCCCCCCTACTATCTGATGGAAATATCTTCATATAGCGCGAGGGGGATGGCGCTCCTGCTGCCTATATTAGGCTGCGATATTGTGGGGACAATGGCAGCTAAATGGCTTACTCCGAACCCCCTAATCGGAGACGGATTCGGCCATCGGCACTTGGACCATAATTAAATGCGCTTTCAGTAAATTAATCAGCCTGTTTCCGAAGGAATGCAGGTATATCCAATACATCTACCCCAGACTGCCTCATTGCTTCCACTGTCGCATCGTGCCTTCTGTTGGTGCGTATCGCAGCGGGAATCTCCAACTCCTTCCAGCCCGCCACATCTACCAATACTGCATCATCTGTTCCAGTCCTAGTATGGATAATACTTAACGGTTTCGGCTGAGTACGGCTGACCACCCCACCCAAACCAGTTGCAACCATGGTGACCCTAAGGTTATCTCCCATGCTCTCGTCGATTACGGTGCCAACAATTACGGTTGCATCTTCAGCGGTAAAGTCTTTGATCGTACTCATCACTTCATGAACCTCTCGCATCTTCATCCCCGAACTGGCGGTGATATTCACTAAGACCCCGCGCGCCCCAGAGAGGTTCATGTCTTCTAGCAACGGGCTTGATACCGCCTGCTCTGCCGCTGCCCGCGCTCGATCGACACCCGAGGCAAGCGCGGAACCCATCATCGCCACCCCCATTTCCGACATCACCGTCTTCACATCAGCGAAGTCTACATTTACCAGACCGGGACAGTTGATGACCTCTGCTATTCCGGCAACTGCACCATATAGAACATTATTTGCGGCCTTAAATGCGTCCAGCATACTTACATCTTCTCCCAACACCATCATCAACTTATCGTTAGGAATCACTATCAACGAGTCAACATGCTGTGACAGCGCCTCCATTCCTATCTGCGCTGCTTTCAGTCGCTTACCCTCAAATGCAAAGGGCTTTGTCACCACCGCTACAGTAAGAATACCCATTTCCTTAGCTACCTGCGCCACCACGGGTGCAGCACCGGTGCCTGTTCCACCCCCCATGCCGGCAGTAACAAATAGCATATCCGCACCTTCGATCAGTTCAGCGATACGGTCACGGTCTTCTAGAGCCGCTTCCCGACCAATCTCGGGATTCGCCCCCGCACCCAATCCTTTAGTGATTTCCGACCCCAGTTGCAGCAGTGTGCGCGCTTGATTACGCTTCAGTGCCTGAGCATCGGTATTGGCACAAATGAACTCAACACCCTGCACACCGTTCTGAATCATGTGGTCTACAGCATTACCTCCGCAACCACCGACACCGATAACTTTGATAACCGCTTCCTGTGTTTGTGTATCCATGATTTCGAACATTATGTTTCTCCTTTTATGAATTAAAAACACCATCTAGAATTATTCTTAAACTTTGAACCCTAAATCTGACAAACTTGATAACGCACACCACACATTCATTCCACCTCTTATTCCAAACTCCTAAAAGTTTCCCTGAAACCAGCTTCTCATCCTTTCAAGAACCTGTTTCGTCGAGTTGCCCTGCAGCCGACTGTGCTGCTGGCGCTGAATTTGCTCCATACCAGCAATAATCAAGCCGACACCGGTCGAGAACCGCGGGGTACGTACAACTTCTGCCAAGCTGCCCCGATAAAGTGGCAGTCCCAACCGCACCGGCATGTGGAATATTTCCTCACCCAGCTCCACCATCCCTTGCAGTGAACTGCTACCACCCGTAATGACGATCCCGGAAGAAAGCAACTCCTCGAAACCGCTACGACGCAGCTCGCTCTGCACCAGCGAATAGAGCTCTTCTACCCGCGGCTCAATCACTTCCGCCAATGTCTGCCTTGAAAGCTGGCGCGCACCTCGCTCGCCTACGCCCGATACCTCTACCATTTCATTAGGGTCAGCCATACCCCTCAGAGCGCAGCCGTAGCTACACTTAATATCCTCTGCATCCTTTGTCGGTGTGCGTAATGCCATTGCAATATCATTGGTAATCTGGTCTCCTGCAATCGGGATTACCGCCGTATGGCGAATTGCGCCATTAGTAAATACTGCAATATCGGTGGTTCCTCCGCCTATATCGACTAGGCACACACCCAGATCTTTCTCATCTTCCGACAAAACAGCCATTGCTGATGCCAGTGGTTGCAACACCAAATCGCGCACCTCCAAGCCACAACGACGTACGCACTTCATGATGTTCTGAGCTGCCGATACCGCACCCGTGACAATATGCACCTTTACTTCTAGACGTATACCACTCATGCCGATCGGTTCGCGCACATCCTCCTGTCCATCTACAATGAATTCTTGATTGAGGATATGCAGCACCTGCTGATCTGCCGGAATATTTACTGCCTTAGCCGTTTCCATCACTCTTTCAACATCTATGCGCGACACCTCTTTGTCCTTTATCGCCACCGTTCCATGAGAATTAAAGCTCCTGATATGGCTTCCAGCAATTCCTGTGTACACTTCACGAATCTTGCAATTAGCCATCAGCTCCGCTTCTTCTAAAGCTCGCTGAATTGCGTTCACTGTAGTTTCGATATTGACGACCACCCCTTTTTTTAGGCCGCGCGAAGGGTGGCTTCCCATGCCAATAATTTCAAATCCACCCTCTGGCTTAACCTCAACGACGATGGCAACGATCTTTGAAGTGCCAATATCGAGGCCAACAATTAGGTTGCGATTTTCATTAACTCTACTCATCTATTTTACGTATCCTTAATCTCAAGCTGCTTTCTTCAGGACTGTCATGAGCTTTTCGTGTTGTTGCGTTTCCTGTGTGCGAACAGAGAAACCATTTGAATAACGTAAATCGACATAAGTCAGATTCCTGTTCAACTGCGCCACGCTGCGGCTGTATGTTGAGACATAACGCAACAACCGCTCCTCCATCCGCTCACGCCCTAACTCAAGCACTGTTCCACTTTCCAGTTGAATCCTCCAGGCACGCCGAGGCGACAGGGTTAACTGCGTAATATCCTGCTGCAACGGTTGCAGCAATTTACTGAAAGCAATGTATTGCGCTGCCACATCGAAAGAGCTTCCAGTTGGCCCGATGAGTATCGGCAGCTTCTCCTCTTTTCCAATAACCGTTCCGACAAATAGCTCTCCATGAGTATTTACAAATCCCTCCCCACCCCAGCGCGCGACCGCCACATGCTCTTCCAAAGTCACCTCTAGACCTTGTGGCCAATGCCGCCGCAAACTTGCAACTCTCACCCATGGCAACTTCTCGAATGCTTCACGCATTGTGTCTAGATCAATCCTTAGAAAGTTACCTGTAATCTCACTGCGAACTACTTTATCTATTTGCTCCCGAGTCACGTGCTTCAATTCACCATCGCTATAATTAGTGCCGCTGATACTCACCTGCTTTAACTGAATCGCTGGTGAGTTCACTACCCACGAGCCAATGCTGTAAGTTGCTGCAAGTGCAGCAACCCCAAATAGCAGATTACCCAATAGATGCAAGGTCTGGTGGTTATCCCACATGAGCTGACTCCAGTATCCTCACTACCAAATCCTCAAATGAGATTCCCGCTGCCTTTGCCGCCATTGGGACGAGGCTGTGATCGGTCATTCCGGGTGAAGTGTTTGTCTCTAAAAAATAAGCCTTCCCGAGTTTATCTAGCATTACATCCACCCTTCCCCAGCCCTCACATCCCAAGATCTTGTGTGCCTGTAGAGCTTGCGCTTGAATTTTCCGTTCCTCTCCTACGGACAGTCCGCTTGGACAAAAATAACAGGTGTCATTTGCGAAATACTTGGCTTGATAATCGTACAACCCCCCCGATGTTTCGATCCGTACCAGAGGTAATGAAATCTCTCCAAGAATTGCCGCCGTCAACTCTATTCCTTCGATGAATTGCTCTGCCAATACCACCGCGTCATGCTGTGCGGCCAACTTGTAGGCGGCTGGAAAACTTTCCTCTGTCATCACCTTGCTCAACCCTATTGTCGACCCTTCGCGCGACGGCTTGACGATAAGAGGAAGTCCCAATTCCCTCGTCACCTTGCCGAAATCGCTTTGTGCATCGAGTACGGCATAACGTGGCGTATTAATTCCTGCAGCCTGCCATAGCAGCTTGGTGCGCCACTTGTCCATCGCCAACGCACTCGCCATGACGCCGCTACCGGTATACGGCAACCCCATCAACTCCAGCGCACCTTGCACGGTTCCATCTTCCCCGTATCGCCCATGTAAGGCGATATGTGCTCGTTTGAAATCCTGCCGCAATAATTCTTCCATTGGCTGTTCGGCAGGGTCAAAAGGGTGTGCGTCCACGTTTCTTCGTCTTAATGCATCCAGCACAGCTTGCCCGCTCCTAAGTGAGATCGCGCGCTCTGCGGAGCGACCACCCAGGAGAACAGCCACTTTACCGAAGTCGTGATTATTCACGACCAAATACTCCTGCTAGATAAGTCAATAGTCCCTTTTTTAAATTCATTACCAATCACTTCACCGATAATTCGCACTTCCTGTATCAACTCCACCCCAGTTCGCTCTTTCACCATTCTGCGGACTGCCACAATTACCATTTCAATATCTAAAGCGGTGGCATTGTCGGCATTAACAATGAAATTAGCATGCTTAGTTGAAACCATTGCACCACCGATGCGAAATCCCTTTAATCCGCATGTCTCGATTAATCTCGCGGCATGATCTTCCGGAGGATTACGGAACACTGAACCGGCATTTGGTAGATTCAATGGTTGGCTTTCGATCCTATAGGAGAGCAGCTCCTTGATCTTCCTGCGCGACGTTGAACTCTCTCCATTCTTTAGTCTGAACCAACCCCCTACAAACCACTCTTCGTCCCCAATACTTCCCAGCCCCGGGCGCAATGCCACATGCCGATAATCTATTGTGAAATTCTCAGGGTTATGTACCCGCAACTGACCGGCACGGTTGATCGTTTGAACATGCTCGATAATTTTCCAGGTTTCGCTGCCGTAACAGCCGGCATTCATTGCTAAAGCTCCACCCACTGTCCCAGGTATGCCAGCCAAAAATTCGGCTCCTTCCAGACCATTCACTGCTGCATATCGCGCCACCTTGGCACAGGCTACGCCCAACTCTGCATATATCAGCCCTCCATCTGAATCCTGTTGCTCTAAATGCAGCTCTCTCAGCCGTGCATGCGGCAGAATTATCGTGCCGCGTACCCCACCATCACGTACTAGCAGATTGCTGCCCAAACCAACTATATATACTGGCTCCCCTTCCGGTAAAACACGCATGAATTGAATAAGGTCGGCCATATCCTTAGGAATATAAACACGTTGCGCTTCACCCCCTACACGCCATGATGTGTGCCTTCTCATCGATTCATTCATTCGCATCTCGCCGCGCAAGACTTCCCCCACGCTCCCCTTATCAAGCGCGCAAGAGTAATTCTTAAATTTGTTAGGCTCTGTCATATCCATTCATGCATCCCGCACCGCAGTAATAGATGCCGCAACTGCGCCCACCGACCCCGCTCCCATCACCAGGACTACATCGCCATCCTTCACCATTCTCCTGATAACGGCAGGCATCTCATCCACTGTCTCCACATAAATTGGCTCTACCTTTCCTCGTATTCTTACTGCTCGCGCTAATGACCTACTATCGGCAGCCACAATAGGCGCCTCACCCGCGGGATAGACTTCCGTCAATATCAACACATCAGTAGTTGATAGAACCTTAACAAAGTCCTCAAATACATCGCGCGTACGCGAATACCGATGCGGCTGAAATGCCAGCATTAAACGACGACCAGGAAACGCTCCGCGCGCAGCCGCAATAGTCGCAGCCATTTCTACGGGGTGATGACCATAGTCATCAACCAATGTGAAACTGCCGTTTTGATGATTTTCTTTACCGCCTATCCTGATCTCGCCATGCCGCTGGAATCGCCGCCCTACCCCTGTGAATCCAGCTAGGGCCTTGACGATAAACTCATCTGCCACTCCTACCTCGTCCCCCACGGCAATTGCTGCCAATGCATTTTGTACGTTATGCAAACCCGGCAGATTCAGCGTTATGTCAAGCTCGCGCGCTTTTCCACTCCCCCTCACTAATGCGGTAAAGCACATCTTCCCTCCGCTGTGACGAATATTCACAGCACTCACCATTGCCTTATCTGATAGGCCGTATGTTGTAATGGGCCTAGCGATAGCGGACATGATTTCACTTACATTCTCATCGTCTATACACAGCATCACCATCCCGTAAAAAGGCAAATGCTGCACAAAATCTACAAATGCCTGCTTAAGTCTGGCGAAATCATGTCCGTAGGTCTCCATATGATCGGCATCGATATTGGTGATTACCGCCAGCACCGGCTGTAGACAGAGGAATGAAGCATCCGATTCGTCCGCTTCAACCACGATGAATTCACCACTACCTAGTCTGGCATTTGTACCCGCAGCCTCTAATCTGCCGCCAATAACGAAAGTTGGATCCATTCCCGCTTCTGCCAGAATGCTGGCAATCAGGCTGGTGGTGGTTGTCTTGCCATGAGTCCCTGCGACGGCGATGCCTTGTCGCAACCTCATCAGTTCCGCCAACATCATTACGCGCGGCACCACTGGAATATTGCGCTCATGTGCCTCGATCACTTCTGGATTGTCTGGTTGAACTGCAGTTGATGTTACGACGACGTCTGCTGACCCCACCTGAACACGTGCATGCCCCTGATAGATGGTGATGCCCAGACGTTTTAGTTGTCGCGTTATCATACTGTCAGATAAGTCTGAGCCACTCACTTGGTAACCCAAGTTAAACATCACCTCTGCAATTCCACTCATACCAGAGCCGCCAATACCAACAAAATGAATGTGTTTGACTTTATGCTTCATGATTTGTGGCTCATGTCCTTGCCAACTTCATACAAACTTCAGCCACTACTTGAGTCGCATCAGGTTTCGCTAGTGAACGTGCTTTTACTGCCATCTCTGTTAACTTTTCACGACTTAATTCCGTTAAGAGTGTTGCCAGCCTTTGTGGGGTCAGCTCATTTTGTGGAATCAACACCGCAGCATCTTGGTCGCTCAGAAATCTTGCATTATTTGTTTGGTGGTCATCTACGGCGTATGGGAACGGCACCAGTATGCTCGCCACTCCAGCTGCCGCCAGCTCTGCAATTGTGAGTGCGCCGGCCCGACAAATCACAAGATCACATGCAGCATAACAAGCGGCCATATCCTCGATGAAGGCTACTAGATCGCCCGTCACCCCAGCATCCTCATAATTTTTTGTTAGCCTCTCCAGATGCTTCGTGCCGGCCTGATGCATCACCCTTGGCCGCCTGTCTTCTGAGATTAACTTCAATGCCTGGGGCACTATAGTATTCAGTGCATGCGCGCCTAAGCTACCGCCTATCACCAGCAGTCCCAACCTTTGACCATCACTCTTACCTCGACCGGGATACCTTTTCTCTGGTCCGGCCAACTGCGCGATCGCATTGCGCACCGGGTTACCTGAGAACATTGCCTTCTTATTGCTTTTAATTGCGTTTGGAAAACCCAGTAAGACTTTATCTGCAAATTTTGCCAGTGCTCTATTGGTAAGGCCCGCTATCGAATTCTGTTCATGTATTACCAACGGCTTACCCAATATCACAGCCATCATGCCACCCGGAAAGGCCGGATATCCACCCAGTCCTAATACCACGTCGGGACGCACCTGACAGATCACCCGGGCGCTTTGCCAAAATGCTCGCAACAACTGCATCGGTAGCGCCAACCATGCCAGGATGCTCTTGCCCCGCACTCCAGAGAATTGAATAACTCTTGTGTCATACCCCCGTTGAGGCACCAAGACGGTCTCCATCCCTCCCTCAGTTCCCAGCCACACAACGTGCCAACCCGCTGCCTTCATGTACTCCGCTACGGCTAATCCCGGAAACACGTGACCACCAGTTCCTCCAGCCATGATCAAGACAGTTCGTGCCAAGTCCGCACTCTCCCATTTATTTCCAACGGATACTCGCTCATAAGGCAAACCCCCGCATAAGCTGTCTATTTTCCCAATCTACCCGTAGTAACACCGCAAGCGCGACGCAATTAGCAACAATACTGCTGCCACCGAAACTCATCAGCGGCAAGGTCAGTCCTTTGGTCGGCAATATCCCCATGTTCACCCCCATATTGATAAGAGCTTGCACCCCTAACCATACGCCGATGCCTTGTGCCACCAACGCGGAGAAATGCCGTTCCCGCATCGTAGCCTGACGTCCTATCACAAAGGCTCGTATCACCAGTCCCGCAAACAACATCACCACCGCTGTCACACCGATAAAACCTAATTCTTCTGCAATTACCGCCAACAAGAAATCGGTATGCGCTTCTGGCAGATAAAAAAGTTTTTCCACGCTACCGCCCAGTCCGACACCCAGCCACTCACCTCGCCCGAACGCAATTAAGGCGTGACTTAGCTGGTAGCCTTTTCCATACGGATCAGTCCACGGATCCATGAATCCTACAATACGTTGCATCCGGTAAGGTTCAATCCAGATTAGCGCCAATAGGCCAATGATTAGGATGCTGGTTAACCCCACAAACATCTTTATGTTGACCCCCCCCAGAAAGAGAGTAGCCATCACAATGGCGGTGATAACGACAAATGCCCCGAAGTCTGGCTCTTTTAACAATAACAAACCGATCACCAACATCACAACCAACATTGGGAAGAACCCTTTTCGAAAACTATCTAGGTGCGCCCTCTTCCGTATGGTGTAATCGGCAGCGTAAATCACCGCAAATAACTTCATGAACTCAGATGGCTGTAAATTCACTACAAACAGTGATAGCCAACGACGACTTCCATTAACTTCGCGCCCTATTCCGGGAATGAGTACTAATATCAGCATTAGCACCCCCAATAAAAATAGAGGGAATGAGTACTTTTGCCATACCAGCATCGGTACCTGAAACGCAATCAAACCGACCAGTAAACCCACCACCAGATAAGCACCATGCCGTACAAGAAAATGGGCTGCGTACCCACCAGTACCTTTACCTGCCTCAGCGATTGCAATAGAAGCGGAGTAGACCATTACTAGTCCCAGGCTCAGCAACAGTACCGCCGACCAAATTAAAGTCTGATCAAAATCTAATGGGTTACTGATGTCAGTCCGATAAATCATTGACTTAAGCCTCGATCAACCTTGGCTGGGACTCTTGCAGCTAAATTCCTGACTGCTGCAATGAATACCTCCGCTCGGTGTACATAATTTCTAAACATATCGAGGCTGGCACAAGCGGGCGACATCAGCACCGCATCGCCTTGCTGCGCTAGCACCAAGCCTTTTTGCACCGCCTCTTCCATCGTCTTTGCCTGATGCACCGGCACGGTGCTGCCGGCAAGCACAGCCTCAATCTTTTTTGCATCACGCCCAATCAAAATTACCGCACGTGCGCGCTCCAGCACTGCGCCTTTCAACGGTGTAAAGTCCTGCCCCTTTCCATCGCCACCGGCGATCAGCACCACCCGTTGTGTCATGCCGTTCAATGCTGCAACTGTAGCGCCGACATTAGTACCCTTTGAGTCGTCGTAAAATGTGACGCCTCCGATCGTTGCCACTTTTTCTACCCGATGAGGGAGTCCCTTAAACTCTCGTAAAGCCTGCAACAATGGTCCAAAAGGTAGCTCCATGGCGCGGCATAACCCCAGCGCGGCGAGCGCATTAACTGCATTGTGCTGACCGGTCAGAGTTAACTCACTTGTTTTCATTAAGCGTGTTTCCCCCTGTACCAACCATGTATCACCGCTCTCATGCAACAAACCAAAATCACTCTCTGCAACCGGCGCATCTGAACCAAACGTTATCTGCTTTCTTCCTGGAACAGCCATTACACGTACCATCGGGTCATCCCTGTTAAGAATCTGGGCACCTACTGTTTCGCTCAGGAATATCCTTTCTTTTGCCGCAGCATAATCTGACATACCTGCATATCGGTCGAAATGGTCCTCGCATAAATTCAGCACTGTCGCCGCATCAGGGTTGAGACTTCGTGTCGTTTCCAATTGAAAACTGGAAAGCTCCAATACCCATACCCGAGGTAACTTGCCAGAGTCTTCCCGTCTCATCAGTGCATCTAATACCGCCGGACCTATATTGCCCGCCACCTCGACATCACACCCAGCTTGCTTCACCATTGCCCCCACCATGGCGGTTACCGTTGTCTTACCATTTGAACCGGTGATTGCCAGAACTCTTGGTTCTGGACGGCCAAGTTGTCTAATCGCCAAAGCGAAAAACTCAACATCACCCACTACCGAAATACCCCGCTTTATTGCCTCCTGCACCAATGGCTCTTCTAGCGGCATGCCAGGGCTAACTGCTATGAGGTCTATCCCTGAAAATATCTCAGCGACAAATTTACCGGTGAATACCTGCGTAACGGGTACAATTCTTCGTATCGCATCCAGATTAGGTGGCGCCATACGACTGTCAGCGACACGCACATTCGAACCTTGGTGCGCCAACCACTTAGTCATGGATAATCCGGTTTCACCCATCCCCAGTACCAGTACAGTTTTACCTTGTAAATTCATAGCGCCACTTCTTGATCTTTCATCTCAATTTCAATGTCGATAGACCAATCAGTACCAACATCATGGTAATAATCCAGAACCTCACCACCACTTGATTCTCTTTCCAACCTTTCAGCTCATAGTGATGATGCAGTGGTGCCATCCTAAAAATTCGTTTTCCTGTCATTTTGAATGACGCCACTTGCAACATTACAGATAGGGTCTCCACCACAAACACCCCCCCCATGATGACTAACACAATCTCCTGACGCACAATCACCGTTACCACGCCCAGTGCAGCACCCAAGGCCAGCGCACCAACATCACCCATGAACACCTCTGCTGGATATGCGTTGAACCATAGGAAAGCAAGTCCCGCACCTGCCATAGCGGCACAGAAAACAGCCAGCTCACCCACATGCGGCACATAAGGAATGCCAAGATATTTCGCGAATACTGCATGACCTGTCACATAGGCAAACACCGCCAAGGCACTACTGATCATTACAGTTGGCATGATAGCCAAACCGTCCAACCCATCAGTGAGGTTGACCGCATTGCTAGTTCCAACGATGACAAAATAGGTCAACATCACAAAACCGAATATTCCAAGCGGGATTACTACCTGCTTGAAGAAAGGTACGATTAAACTCGTTTGTGCTGGCAAACTTGCTGTGATCGCTAAATATAACGCCACCGAAATTGCAATTAAGGATTGCCAAAAGAACTTGGACTTCGCTGATATCCCTTTGGGGTTTCGATATACCACCTTGCGATAGTCATCCACCCAACCGACCACACCAAAACCCAGTGTAGTCAGCAGTACCACCCACACATAACGATTGCTCAAGTCCGACCACAATAGGGTGGTGATGGCGATAGATACCAATATTAATGCGCCACCCATAGTCGGCGTTCCTGCTTTGATAAGGTGTGACTGTGGGCCATCATCACGTACTGACTGTCCGATTTTATAAGCGGTAAGCTTGCGTATCATGGCCGGGCCGACTGCAAATGAGATCGCCAGTGCAGTTAATGCTGCGAATACTGCACGTAACGTAATGTAATTGAACACGTTAAATGCTCGGATATCTTGAGACATCCATTGAGCGAGTTCTAGCAACATAACGACTGCGCTATTGAAATTTGTTTTTTTATTGTCATTCCATGCTTAAGAATTGACTACTCATGACTCGATAGCCTTGATCACTCGTTCCATTTGCATGAAGCGCGAGCCCTTGACCAGTACCGTGACATTTTCTGCCAACTGACCCTTAACTTCAGCTACCAACTCCTCGATCCGCTCAAAGTGCCGCGCACCCTTACCAAATTTAGCCACGGTAGCTGCGCTTAATTCACCCAATGCAAATAGCCTATCCACTCCTGCAAGACGAGCCTCTTCACCGATCCGCTCGTGAAGAGTTACTGCATTTGAACCTAGCTCCCCCATATCCCCCAACACCAGGATTTTTTTACCTTGAGCGGCTGCGAGCACAGCTATAGCTGCTCGGACCGATTCCGGGTTGGCGTTATAACTGTCATCTATCAATATCGCCTCATGCAGTCCACATTTTTTCTGCATTCGACCTTTTATCCCACTGAAATTTCTTAGCCCTTGCGCTATGGTATCTTTATCAATACCCATTGCCGTTGTGGCAGCCGCAGCTGCTAGTGCGTTACGGATGTTATGCTCACCCGGGACCTGCAATGACACTTCCTCCATCCCATCTGGAAGCATCAGATTCATCTTGGTATTAAATAAACCCATCTGATAACGCGCGCTCACTGCTGCCCCCAAGCAAAAACCAAAATCAATTACTCGTCTGTTTCCTGCAAGTTGCCGCCATAACGGCGCATATACGTCATCAGCATTAATGACCGCCACCCCCGTTAATCCCAATCCCTCGAAAATCTCACCCTTGGCGCGAGCTACCGCCTCCACTGAACCCAAACCATCAAGATGCGCCTCGCCAGCATTGTTTATCAGAGCCACATTAGGCTTCGCTAGTTTGCTGAGGTATTCGATTTCCCTTGTGTGATTCATACCCATTTCAATCACCGCATAGTCATGCTTTTCACGCATTCTCAACAACGTCTGCGGTACTCCGATATCATTGTTAAGATTACCTTCCGTTGCCAATACCTTATCTGCACTACCTACCTCCTGTGACAGTATGGAAGCAACCATTTCTTTCACGGTTGTCTTGCCGTTGCTCCCCGTTACTGCCACCAATGGCATCGTAAATCGCTCGCGCCAGTGTCCGGCAAGCTGCCCTAGACCCAAGCGCGTATCTTTCATTAATATTAAGGGAATCCCTAATCCCTGATTTTTGATTCCCGCTGCTTTGCTCACCATTGCCGCTACTGCACCTTTCTCGTGCGCTATCGCTACGAACTCATCGCCTTCGAACCGCTCTCCTTTCAGTCCAACAAATAAATCACCACTTTCTGCCTTTCGACTATCGGTGCTAACCCCGGTAAAAAAGACATCTTTACCTCGCCACTCTACATCCAGTGCAAGCGCCGCTTCCTTCACCGTCATCATGCTTGTACTCGTGCCTCTTGTTCTACCAACCCTTGCAACACCTGCCGCGCAACCTCGATGTCGCTGAAAGGAAGTCTTTGTCCCCCAATCTCCTGATACATTTCATGTCCCTTCCCTGCGATTAGTACTATGTCACCCTTCCGCGCATTACTTATCGCACGATAAATCGCCATCGCTCGGTCTTCTTCGATATGATAATTAGCATCCGTTGCTACTGCGATCTCATTGATGATGTCCCGCGGATTTTCGCTTCGCGGGTTGTCGCTTGTTATGATGATCTCATCTGCTAACTGCGAGACCACTCTCCCCAGCATTGGTCGCTTACCGCGATCACGCTCACCCCCGCATCCGAATACACAAACCAATTTTGTATTTTCTATTTTTGGTTTTATTTGGTCCCCAGGTTTGCCAAGGACCTCACGCAGCGTCGTCAATACTTTCTCAATAGCATCTGGACTGTGTGCGTAGTCCACAATCACAAGGGGTTGTGAGGAACCTCCCAGCCGCTCCATCCTTCCCGTTATAGGCTGCACTTGTTTCACAACCTTTACTGCATCGACTAATGTTATGTCGCTTGCTATCAGGACCGCCATCACTGATAACAAATTCGAGGCATTGAATCGGCCCACTAACTCCGTCTTAAATTTTATCCGTTCACTCCTAAACTCGACATCGAATTCCAAGCCATCAATGCTTGACTTGAGATTACTCCCCCTCAACCTACTTATTTTTTTAGACTCTATATCTTCAATTTCTGACTCTTTAAATCCATAACCAATTACCTCAGTTGGAGTTGTTTCTAGTTGTTGCGATATCTCTACTCCAAACTCATCATCCATATTAAGCACAGCATACTTGAGCCCCGGCCAATGAAATAATCTGGCCTTCACGGCACCGTACTCCTTCATGTCATCGTGATAATCAAGGTGATCTCGCGTCAGATTGGTAAATAACGCCACCGCAAATGTTGTTCCATTAATCCGCTCTTGCTTAATTCCATGTGATGAAACTTCCATGGTCACGTATTCGGCGCCTTCCTTTAAAAATTCTGCCATTTTCTTCTGCAACAGAACCGCATCTGGCGTGGTATTGACGGTTGCCGTAAGCGCACCAAGAAACCCATTTCCTAATGTCCCGATAACTGCCGTCTTTCTGCCCAACGCTCCCATTGCCTGGGCGATCCAATGGCTGCACGATGTCTTGCCGTTTGTTCCGGTAATCCCAATTACTCCTAATTTCAGGGAAGGATGACCATATACGTGGTCCGCAATCATTCCTGTTTTTTCATGCAGCTCAGCTATTGGTAAATTTGGCACTCTCCAAGCCGGATTCCATGAGAAGCCATAATGTGGCTCCCATAAAACCGCGTTAGCTCCTGCAGAGATGGCCTGAGGTATGAATTCGCATGCATTAATTTTATTTCCCACACACGCTAGAAATGTATCCCCTGGCCTCACCTCTCTACTGTCAACGACAAGATTCTGAATCTTCACACCTAGATGAGTTATTAGATGAAGATCAGACTTCTTTTTTATTACGACCCCTGACTGCAATTCCTGGCTTACAGGTCTCATATTCATACATCCCCTCGCAGCTCACGAGTTGCTGGAAATGACACTATGTTATTGCTGGGGGCATCATGAGGAACGCTCAAAATGCGTAAAGCTCCCGCCATTACTTGGCTGAATACTGGCGCCGCCACCATACCCCCGAAATATTGTCCGGCGGACGGCTCATCCAGCATCACCGCTATGATCAAACGTGGACTGGAAGCTGGTGCATAGCCGACGAAAGTAGAAATGTAACGGTCTTTCGCATAACCGTTTCCCTCCAACTTATGCGCTGTTCCAGTCTTACCTGCAACTCGGTAGCCACTGATCTGAGCTCGTGGAGCGGTTCCACCGGGTTTAACCACCATCTCCAACATTCTGCTCACGGCAAGTGCTGTGGCACGCGAGATGACCCGCTCACCCGTCGCAGGTGCATCAAGCTTTAATAGTGATACCGGCTTTAACTCGCCCTCTGCAGAGAATAGAGTGTAGGCACGCGCCAACTGCAATAAATTCACAGAGATACCATGTCCATACGACATGGTTGCCTGCTCAATCGGACGCCATGTTTGATGTGGTCTCAACCTTCCGCTAACTTCTCCAGGAAATCCAGACCCAGTAGATACACCGAATCCCGATTGACTCAACATTTCCCAGAGTGTTTGAGATGGCAGTGACAACGCGATCTTTGCTGATCCCACATTGCTAGACTTCTGTATTACTTGCGCGACCGTTAAGAGCCCCTCTTTATGAGAGTCGCGGATCGTTGCCCTACCTATGGTTAAGGTACCCGGTGCTGTTTGGAATACCGTGTCCGGTGCGATTCGCCCCGCTTCGAGTGCCGCTGCTACGGTAAATGGTTTCAGTGTTGATCCTGGCTCAAAAACATCCGTCAGAGCTCGGTTGCGAGCTCGTTCACGATTTATTTTTCCGCGATTATTTGGGTTGTAGACCGGAAGATTAGCTAGCGCCAACACTTCTCCCGTCTGCGCATCTAACACTACGATCCCGCCAGCTTTTGATTTACTTGCTTCTACCGCCTGTTTCAATTCTCGGTATGCTAAATACTGGATTTTGCTGTCTATGGAGAGTGCTATATCTTTTCCTGGCCTTGGTACGCGTATACTCTCAACATCCTCTACAATGCGGCCCTTGCGATCCTTTATAACGCGACGGCTTCCTGGTTTACCGGCAAGTTCATCTTGCCAGGCTAACTCGACCCCCTCTTGTCCATTGTCATCCACATCGGTAAAACCGAGCATATGCGCAGTTAATTCACCCGCAGGGTAATATCGCCTAAATTCCCTTCGAAGAAATACTCCTGGTATGTTCAATTCGACCACTCTGGCTGCGACTTCAGGCGGCAAATGTCTTTTTAGGTAAACAAAATCACGTTGCGGCCCGTCGATGCGCTTTTGAATTTCTGCATTACTTATTCCAATAATCTCTGCCAGTTTTTTTATTTGTGACGTCGTTACATCCAAATCTTGCGGACTTGCCCATACCGATTCGACTGGCGCACTGATCGCGAGTGGCTCGCCATGCCGATCTGTAATCATGCCCCGATGCGCACTTATTTCAACCACTCGGCTATAGCGCGACTCGCCCTTCTGTTGTAAAAAACCTTTGTGCATCCCCTGTAAATAAGCAGCACGCCCTACCAACCCCACCAAACCCAGCATCAGAATTACCATTAATAACCGCGACCGCCCCCCGGGAAGGATTTTGCTCTGTGCAAAATGCTTCATCACGTTTATGGAACTCCTTCAACAGTATTTGTATTCCTTACATCCGCTGGCATGATTATTTGAATCTGTGATAGATCGGGAGCTCTCATTCGTATTTGCCCACTAGCAATCTTTTCAACACGTGTTTTTAGAGCCCATGTACTTTGTTCAAGTTGTAATTGTCTAAATTCAATCGCTAGCTGCCTTGCCAATTCCTGTTCTTTCTCCAGCTCGACAAAAAGCTTGCGCGCGTTATGTTGTGAAGTTACAACGCTCAGCGCACAGGCGATAAGGATAAGTGTCAGCAGCAAACTCAACTTAGTCATATCAGCCGTCTCTTGATAGCCAAGATCACTCCCTTCTCCGATTTCCTGCTACGCTGGGGTTACTCTTTCCGCCACCCGCATTACTGCACTTCTAGCGCGCGGATTTTCAGCCACCTCTAATTCACTAGGATGTATAGCTTTACCTATCAGACGCAACTTCTGGCAAGCCAATTCTTGTACTTCCTTCGCTCGCAATGGCACCCCCCTTGGTAATTTGTCTGAATTTGCTGCTTCACGTATGAATCGCTTCACTATCCGGTCCTCAAGTGAATGAAAGCTGATAACCACCATTCTGCCGCCAGATTTGAGCGTTTCTACACATTGCGGTAACGTCATCGACAGATCTTCAAGTTCTTGATTGAGGTAAATCCGTATAGCTTGGAAGGTGCGCGTCGCCGGATTCTGCTTATTTTCCCGCTGATGGCTGCACGAACGCACGGCCGCTGCCACGATTTCGGAAAGCCTAGCTGTTGTGACAATTGGCTCCTGCGCGCTTGCCACAACAATCGCTCTTGCAACCTGTTTAGCAAACCGTTCTTCGCCATAATTCTTTATTACCTCTCTCAAATGCGCTTCTGAAACAGAGGCCAACCACTCTGCGGCTGTTTGTCCTTGACTCGTATCCATACGCATATCGAGTGGCCCATCCAAACGAAAACTAAATCCACGTGTCGCTTGTTCAAGTTGTGGTGAAGACACCCCCAAGTCCATCAGAACTCCGTCCACTCTCTCCACCCCAAGATCCCGCAATACCTGCGGGATCTGCGAGAACCGGTTATGCACTATAGAAAAACGTGAATCCTTAATGATTTTTCCTGCTGTTACCGCTTCGGGATCCTTGTCGATCGCAATCAGCCTGCCACCCCCTCCCAGCCTGTCCAGAATCAACCGACTGTGCCCGCCACGGCCGTAAGTGCCATCTACGTAAATCCCGTCCGGCTTGACTGCCAATGCATCCACTGCCTCATGTAACAACACCGTGGTATGCATGAGAGCGGTATCGACCCGACACTAAAGTGAGAACCCGTCGAGTTCTGGCGGTATGCCGCTATCCCTGAATACGAGCGCATTCTCGATTTGCAAATCCCACTTCTCCTGATCCCACAACTCAAACTTTGCACCCTGCCCCACTAACACCACATCCTTGATGAGGCCTGCGAACTGGCGCAGGGGTGGCGGCACCAGAATGCGGCCAGCTCCGTCCATCTCGACATCACTAGCATTGCCAACTAGCAGGCGCTGCAGGCTGCGGGATTGGGGATTAAAACTTGAAAGGCTATTTAGTTTTTGTTCTATGGGCTCCCATGCTGGCTGGGGATAGACCAGCAAGCACTTGGAGGGGTCAGCGGTGACGACTAGATGGCCGGCGCAAAAAGATAGCAGCCCCTCGCGGTACTTGGCAGGTACTGCAAGCCTCCCTTTGCTGTCCAGACTAATAGGTGTAACACCCCGAAACATATAATTCCCTTTATTTTTGGGAGAAACCTCATTTTTCAATCTGAAATTTTCCCACTTTTCCCCACTTCCACCCACTGTAATTAAAAACAGGGTGGCAGTCAAGCTGAAAATAAGGAGTTTTTGTTTATGCGACAAAGACTTAAAGCAGAAATCGGAGAAGTTTTCTTGCCAAAACAAATATCCCATAAAAATAAATGAGATAGGTTGGCAATTGAATGTAACTTATCACTCTCCGGGGTGTTGCGAACGGAACTGGGCGGGCGGTGCAACAAAGAAAAGAAGCCTGATACGAACTCGAGGAGCGCTCTAAATAAGCCCCCTATAAACTGATATGACCGAACGTATTTTTGCGAAAACGAAATGAAGCTGGCCGATAAGCCGGGTTCTGTCGTGGACAGTCATTCCTCTAGACGCACGGTTGCCCGTACGCTCAAGCAACCTACCCGCAGGCTCAGCGAGCAGCTTCATAGCCTGCCTATTTGGTCTTGCTCCGGATGGAGGTTACCGCGTTTCACCGTAACTTAATACGCTCGTCTCTGTGGCCCTATTCCTCGCCTTGGGTCTTGCGACTTATAGCGGCCGGCCATTAACCGGCATCCTGCTCTATGGAGCCCGGACTTTCCTCTCCCTACTTTTCATTGCTGAAAATAGGCAGCGACTGTCTAGCCAGCTTCGTTGAAGATACTACCATCAAACGAAAACTGATAAAGCACGAACTTCCACCACGAAAATCATCCTTCAGCCATTCCGAACAAAAGCCAGGGTTGAGATTTAGAGTTAATGTCAGATTTCCTACAGGTTGACGCTACGACCACCATCCACTGCGATGATCTGGCCTGTAATATAAGGCGCATCGGCGATCAAAAACAAAACCGTTCGAGCAATATCGTCGGGTTCACCCATGCGCTTGAGCAAGGTTTTGCTGATAATGTTATGACGCACTGACAAGTCTTTCCACTCATCATTTTCTGGCCATAAAATAGGACCTGGGGAGACGCCATTCACCCTGATCTCAGGCGCAAGTTCCAGCGCGAGTGAACGGGTAAGCGATGACAATCCCGCCTTTGCGGAACTGTAAACGACGTAATTTTTCAAGGGCCGATCGGCATGAATATCGACGATGTTAACAATACAACCAAGCTGATCCTTAAGATAAGGAGCAGCCTCCTGAGACAAAAATAATGGCGCCTTCAGATTGCTGCCAATGAGATCATCCCATCCAGCCTCAGTAACCGCCCCCACCCTCGTAGCAAAAAAGCTGGAAGCATTATTGATCAATGCATCCAGCTTGCCAAACTTCTGAATAGTCTGACTAATAAGCCTAGGCATTTGAGAGATATCGAGCAGATCAGCCTGTACTAATGCCACTGAACCAGGACGAATCTGATTGAGCTCAGTCTCCAACCCCTGAGCTTCCACTAGAGAAGAACGATAATGCACCATCAGGTTCGCACCCCGCAGGTGCAATTTTCGACAAATGGCTGCACCCACCCTTTTAGCTCCGGCAGTGATGAGTACCACTTTCCCTTGCATCAGTATCTCCTCTACACTCGCATATTCTGCAATTTTTACAATTTACCATAAAGGAACTTCAGAGCAGATGCCATTACTACCAGTCCCAAATGAGATAGCACTTCAGCATAGCCGTGCTTTACAACAAATAATCTGTACCGAAATAGTGACTTCTGGCGGCTGGATTTCGTTTGCACGTTATATGGAATTGGCTTTATATGCACCAGGTATGGGCTATTACAGCGCGGATACAGTTAAGTTTGGCAGCTCGGGGGATTTTGTCACCGCACCAGAAATTTCTTCATTATTTGGCAAAGCGGTTGCGCGACAAGCAGCTCAAGTGCTTGAGCTCATGGATAGAAAGAGTGGTGATATTCTAGAATTCGGCGCAGGCACCGGCAAACTCGCAGTTGATTTATTGCTTGAAATGGAGAAGCGAGGAAATCTTCCAGGGAAGTATTTAATACTCGAAGTCAGCGCTCAATTAAGGCAGCAGCAACAGGAATTATTCAAAAAATTTGCGCCGCATCTCATCGCAAGTGTCGACTGGCTAGGACACCTTCCCTCCAGATTCAATGGCCTAGTTCTTGCCAATGAAGTACTCGATGCTATGCCGGCTCATCTGGTGACGTGGCAGGATAACAACCTGTTTGAACTAGGAGTAGCTTGGAACAAAAAAACCTTCGAGTGGAGCGAGCGCCTATTAATGGATGGGGAACTTTTCCAGATTGCGGGTGGACTTAGTCACCGACTTGATCCCGGAAAAAAATACATCAGTGAGATCAATCTAACCGTGCCTGGTTTTATTCGGAGTCTTTCAGATATCTTGCAACAGGGCGTAGTACTGTTGATCGATTACGGCTTCGGTCGCAGCGAGTACTACCATCCACAACGCGCTCAGGGGACCCTGATGTGCCATTACCGTCACCATGCTCATGGTGACCCATTCTACCTGCCAGGATTGCAGGACATCACCACTCACGTAGATTTCAGTTCGGTCGTTGAGACTGCGATCAATGAGGGACTTGAACTTTGTGGCTATACTACTCAGGCACACTTCCTCATCAACTGCGGCATTACCGAGATACTGGCACAGACCCCTGTAGAAAACACCAAGAACTATCTGCCACTGGCGAATCAATTGCAGAAACTAGTGAGCCCCTCTGAAATGGGTGAATTATTCAAAGCCATCGCCTTCAGCAAGAATATTCACCAGCCCCTTATCGGATTTGTCAGCGGCGATAAAAGTCGTTTACTGTAAATCATAGCAATGACCCATAGACACGGCATGACGATTGAGCATGCTCAGCCACCAGTCAACGTCCAGCATCCCATCAAAACGAATGAGGCTGCTGCAAACAGACGTACCCGCTGCATATTAATGCGATGCGCGAGCGCTTCTCCTAACCACACTGCAGGCACGTTGGCTACCATCATACCGAGTGTAGTTCCCAATACTACCATCGTCATCTCATCATAATGTGCGGCAAGTGCCACTGTCGCAAACTGGGTTTTATCCCCCATCTCCGCCAGAAAAAAAGCAATTACCGTCGTGATAAAGACTCCGGCACCAAGTATGCGTGGATCGCTGTCTAACTGATCCGGCTTCAACGCCCACAATCCAAAACCGACGAATGACAACCCAACGATCCAGTTGAGAGCTTGCGCAGAAATCAGACTCGCTAGCCACGTTCCAACTGAAGCTGCCAGTGCATGGTTGAGCAAGGTAGCAACGAAGATACCCGCTATGATTGGATATGGTCGCCGCAGCTTGGCAGCCAACACAAATGATAGTAGCTGCGTCTTGTCGCCGATTTCAGCGAGGGCAACCAGCAAGGCGGGAGTGATGAATGCTTCCAAGGGAGTGAACAGCCGCAAAAATAAAAAACTCTGGGTTGCAAAGTAAATCTGTTACGTCTAACGAAGCTTGTTCTACCTGATTATTTTTTTGGCAAGTAAAGGTCAGTAATCGACCCTTCTGCAATTTCAGAGGCAAAGAAAATAGTTTCTGACAAGGTCGGATGAGGGTGAATGGTGAGACCTATGTCCTGCATGTCCGCACCCATTTCCAGAGCCAATACGGCCTCAGCGATCAATTCACCTGCATTAACACCGACCATGCCCGCGCCGAGAATGCGGCGAGTATTTTTATCCAGCAACAGTTTGGTCATACCTTCCTCACGCCCCATTGCAATTGCACGACCACTTGCGGCCCAAGGAAAGCTAGCTCTTTCATAGTCAATACCTTGCTTCCTGGCCTCGGTCTCGGTTAAACCCATCCAAGCAATTTCTGGATCAGTATAAGCAACTGAAGGGATAGTACGCGCATCGAATGCGGCCTTGTGTCCTGCGATTATTTCTGCGACGAGCTTGCCTTCATGCGTGGCCTTGTGCGCTAGCATGGGTTCGCCAACAATATCGCCAATGCCAAAGATATGTGACACGTTGGTGCGTAACTGCTCGTCCACCGAAATAAAACCTCGCTCGTTTACATGAATGCCAGCATTTTCCGCACCGATATCGCGACCATTCGGGCGACGTCCTACTGCAAGCAGCACACGGTCATAAGTCTGCGGCTCGAGAGATTCCTCTCCTGCAAAGGTAACTCTGAGCCCCTCTTCGCGGGGCTCAATATGGGTGACTCTGGTCTTGAGATATATCGCCTCGTAGCGTTTCTGTATGCGCCGGTGCAATGGCTTAACGAGATCTGCATCCGCTCCAGGGATCAATTGATCCATCAACTCCACCACGCTAACACTGGAACCGAGTGCATCATAAACCGTCGCCATTTCCAAACCGATAATGCCACCACCGATGATGAGCATACGCTTGGGTATGTCTACCAGGTGCAATGCTCCGGTCGAATCTATCAAGCGTGGATCATCGTAAGGAAAGTCTGGAATGCGTGTCACACTGGAACCGGCTGCAATGATGCAGTGCTCGAACGACACGATCTTCATACCGCTAGCCGTTTCCACTTGAATCAGGTGAGACGAGATAAACTTTCCTATCCCATGTATGACCTCTACCTTACGTTGCTTCGCTAATGCCGTTAACCCCTTAGTGAGTTTGCTGATGACGGAGTCTTTCCATGTCCGTAGCTTGCCTACCTCTATCGCAGGCTTACCAAACGCGACCCCTTGATGCTCAGTTTCCTCCGCTTCAGTAATGACCTTCGCCACATGTAGTAGCGCCTTTGATGGGATGCAACCGACATTGAGACATACACCGCCAAGGGCAGCGTAGCGCTCAATTAGCACAACTTTTTTACCGAGATCAGCGGCGCGAAATGCGGCAGTATAACCACCAGGCCCTGCACCTAGCACCACTAAGTCAGCATGATTTTCCCCGCGTACGACTGGGGTCAAAATGCTGACAGAAACTGGAGCCAAGGTGGGGGCAATGGAAGAACCCTCATCGCCTGTCGCGTGGCTTGTCGCAACTTCCGCCACCTCCAAGACAAGAATAGATGACCCCTCCGATACCTTGTCACCAACCTTGACTCTGACTTCCCTCACCACACCGGCTTGTGGGGCAGGGATCTCCACTGTCGCCTTATCGGTTTCCAGCGTGATGAGAGGCGCTTCTTTTTCTACTGCATCCCCGACTTTCGCCAGCAGCTCAGTGACCGGAATGTCCTTGAAATCACCAACATCAGGGACCTTTATTTCGATAAGTTGAGTCATCACAATCTCATGTTATGGAACGGATCAGAGTCGCTTCGATTGCTACAATAATCTATTGTCGTTATTGACGTATCTGTCCATCACCTAACACAATGAATTTTTGACTGGTCAAACCTTCTAGCCCTACTGGACCACGTGCATGAATCTTGTCGGTAGAGATGCCGATTTCAGCGCCGAGACCATACTCGAAACCGTCTGCAAAACGAGTGGAGGCGTTGACCATCACTGAACTTGAGTCGACTTCTCTCAGAAAACGGCGGGCGCGAGTGTAATCCTCGGTGATGATGGCGTCCGTGTGTTGAGAACCATAAACTGCAATATGTTCAATAGCCTGCTCCAACCCACTCACCACTCGTATACTTAGAATTGGTGCTAGATATTCGGTATACCAGTCTTCTTCAGTGGCCTCCTTCATCTCTTTAATGAAGGTGCGGGAGGCCGCATCTCCGCGCAACTCAACACCCTTGTCGAGGTAGATTTTACATAGCGCTGGTAGCACCTCCCTTGCGATATCTTGATGTACTAGCAGAGTCTCCATAGTGTTGCAGGTACCATAACGCTGTGTCTTAGAATTATCGGCAATGCGAATGGCCTTATTCAGATCAGCAGCAGCATCGATATAAACGTGACATACACCGTCCAGATGCTTAATCACTGGAATACGCGCTTCGCTGGCAATGCGTTCGATCAATCCCTTGCCACCGCGCGGCACGATCACATCGACGAACTGCTTCATGGTAATCAGTTCACCCACGGCAGCGCGATCAGTTGTTTCAATTACCTGTACCGCATTCTCTGGCAGACCTGCGGCTTTTAGTCCTTCCTTCACACAAACAGCAATCGCCTGATTACAATGAATCGCTTCTGATCCACCTCGCAGGATCGCCGCATTCCCTGCCTTGAGGCACAGTCCAGCAGCATCTGCCGTGACATTGGGCCGCGCCTCATAAATAATACCAACCACACCCAGCGGCACCCGCATTTTCCCGACCTGGATACCCGAAGGACGGTAATTTAGGTTACTGATTTCGCCGATAGGATCAGCGAGCGAAGCGATTTGCAACAAACTCTCTACCATGCTGGCCACCCCTTTTGAGTTGAGCGTCAGACGGTCTATCAAAGCTGCGTCCAGGCCCTGGGCTTTGGCGCCTTGGAGGTCTAGTGCGTTAGCGGCTATTAGCTTATGCTCATCACGCTTAATGGCTGCGGCCATCACCGTGAGCGATTGGTTCTTGATGGCGGTCTCAGCTCTCGCCATCAGACGCGATGCGATACGTGCCTCGCGCCCGACTGATTGCATATAGTCTTTGATATTCATGATGTCCATACCTAAACCCTGGGCAGGTAGTGAATTGGTAAATATTCGGATTTTAACGCTGATGTGCGGCTATGGATACAACTCAACTCGCTAACGCTTACTGAGTGCAAAGCGCAGTCCCAATTGTAGCAACTCATCCCAGGCATCACCTTGGGCGACACCCTTGCTGATCCTATCTATTTTTGCAGCATGCAACAATGCCAACGCTAATGGCTTGAGGCCAATTGACCTAGCAGCCCGCTCCATCACTTTCTGCTTATCTCCCCATACTCTGGCCTCGTTCATCAGCTGCATCAGAGGCCTGCCCGAATCCAGTCCCTTTCGAATAGTGATAAGCGCGCGAATCTGTCCTGCCAGAATGGTAAGGATAAACGGGAGTGCCGCACCCTCACCCCTTAATCCTTCCAGGATGCGAGCATAACGGGCAGTATCTCCTGCCACCACAGCATCTGACAACTTGAAAACATCATAGCGCGCCACATCGAGTACCGCTTCTTTTACCTGGTCGAAAGACAGCACCCCTTCCGGATAGAGCAACGCAAGTTTCTGTATCTCCTGATGAGCCGCCAGCAGGTTGCCTTCTACCTTGTCAGCAAGGAACTGTAAAGTCTCCAGATCCGCTTGCTGCTGTTGTATCGCGAGACGCTGTCGGATCCACGCCGGCAGCTGAGTGCTCTCAACTGGGGAGATTGGAACCATACCTCCGGCCCTTTCAAGGGCCTTGAACCACTTTGACGCCTGACCCTGTTTGTCGATCTTGGGCAAGGTGATTAACGTGATGGTATCTGGCGGTAGCGCATGACAATACTCTTCGAGTATCACGCTGCCCTGATTGCCAGGTTTTCCGGATGGAATGCGAATATCAATCAGTCTCCGCTCACCAAATAGTGACAAGCTATTGCTACTTTGCTGCAACTCCTTCCAGTTAAAATGGTGGTCTATCGTAAATATCTCATGCTCAACATACTTCATCTGGCGTGCTTGAGTACGGATTAGGTTGGCAGCCTCGATCCCTAATAAAGGCTCATCTCCAAACACTACATAAAGTGGGCCTAGCTGTTTTTTTAGATGTTGAGAAAGCTGGTCTGGGTTAATGCGCATAAGAGTAGAAACAGTATTTACCGCAGGCAAGATGGGGGAGTAAAGCCAGGAGATTGAGATTCCAAGGCCAACAAAATAATTGAATCATTTCGGTCATGGGCGCTGGCTATTATGTCGCCCCCTCAGTCCGCACAATCAAAGCTTTCCTTCAATCCTTACTGTCGCCAGCTGTCGCAAAATTTGCCTAACAATCTCAGTTTGCATCTCCTTAACGAGCATTGCCTCCTCCGCCTCTTTCGCCACCACCTGCTCATCCGTAAAAGGTAAAACACGTTCTCGGATAATCTCCGTCGCAGGAACCAAGTCCACCCCCCTGCCATCAACGAGACGATAAGAGACTAGATAACGCAACAAGAATTCTCGCACCCTACCTTCCCCAGATAAGGACAGAATGCTCTTCTCGTTGGTTTGTTTAAGAACCTCGAATACCGCCTCCGCACCCCTCGCATCATCAACTACACGAGTACTCTTGCCACTATGGATAGTCCGCTTAACCTCTGCAGTAATGGGGTAACTGTCTGGATCTGAAATATAGATTGAGACAAATGAAAATACAGTTGGCGGCTGCCCATAACCACGCAACTGGAATCCACAAGCGGATAACATCACGCTCAGAATGCCAATGATAATGATTTGATATGATTTAAATTTCATGTTCACCAACTACTCTTACCGTTAAATTCACTCAGAGCATGAGCCAATCACCCCCACCCTCTATTCATAATTTCTTGGGCACTGTCACTGCTTATTCAGTAGATAACCTCGTGTGAACTCTCCGTATGAATGAAACTCAACTCATACAACGATATTGACCAATCTACCCGGGACCACCACTACCTTCTTTACCGTCTGCCCAATAATGAATCTCTGAACCTGATCATTTGTCAGCGCAAGCTGCTCGATTATTGAGCGTTCTGCGCTCTTAGAAACTCGCATTTGACCACGCAGCTTGCCATTGACCTGCAGCATCAGCTCAATCTCGTCCTGTATCAGTGCTGAATAGTCAACCTGTGGCCACGCTTGATCAAGGAGTTCAGTTCCGGGTTTAAGTTCACACCATAGCGCGCGACAAATATGGGGAACAATAGGCGACAGCAGCAAAACGATATCTTCTAGCGCCTCCTGCATTAGACTCCGAGCTGCCAGACTGGAATCATTCAACTTTCCGAGGGCGTTCATTAACTCCATCACTGCGGCGATGGCCGTGTTAAAAGTATGACGCCTATCCAGATCGTCGTTGACTTTAGCAATAGTCTGGTGCAACTGCATACGCAGAGACTTAAGTTCGGGGGCAAGCTCTCTATTGTCTTGTGCAGCAACCACCCCCTGCTGCAAATGTTCGTATACCTGCTTCCATAGACGCTTCAGAAAACGGAAGGCGCCTTCTGCTCCAGTATCGACCCACTCCAATGTCTGCTCCGGCGGACTGGCAAACATCATAAACAGTCGTGCGGTATCAGCACCGTATTGCTCCACTAATTTTTGCGGATCAACACCATTGTTCTTAGATTTCGACATTGTACCAATACCACCAGACTCGACTGGCAGGCCATCTGCCCGCAATACCGAAAGGCCGCACTTACCCTGAGCGTCCAACTGAGTATCCACCTCAGTTGGGTTATAGTAGACAATGCGCCCAGTCTCGGTTTTACGGAAGAATATCTCATTTAGAACCATACCTTGTGTTAGCAAATTTGCAAAAGGCTCCTCAAGTTTTACCAACCCCAGGTCCCTCATCACCTTGCTCCAGAAACGTGAGTACAGTAGATGTAGGATAGCGTGTTCGATCCCGCCGATATACTGGTCAACTGGCAACCAGTAATCCACTCGAGCATCGGTCATAGCCTTTTCCTGGTCGGCACAGGCATAACGGATATAGTACCAAGAGGAGTCGACAAAAGTATCCATCGTATCCGTCTCGCGCCGCGCTGGCTTACCACAGCGGGGACAAGAACACTCGTAAAATGACGGCATCTTTGCTAGCGGGTTGCCCGAGCCGTCAGGTACTAGACCTTCCGGCAGCACCACCGGCAATTGATTGCTTGGAACTGGTACCACGCCGCAATCATCGCAGTGGATCAGAGGTATTGGGCAGCCCCAGTAGCGCTGACGCGAAACACCCCAATCGCGCAGGCGATAATGTATACGTTTATCGCCCAGCCCCCTTTCCTTAAGATCAGCAGCAATGGCATCAACGGCGACCTTGTAGTTAAGGCCATCGTACTTGCCAGAGTTGATGCAGAGGCCACTCTTCTCTTCGTACCAGGCCTGCCAACTGTCAACCGTAAATTTGACATCCGAAGGATCACCACTAAGAGTCTCTCGCGAGACAGTTCCTGTCTTAGTCTCTTTGCCCTCCACCACTTCGATCACTTGCTTGATCGGCAAAGAATATTTTTTAGCAAACTGGAAGTCACGTTCGTCATGCGCCGGCACCGCCATCACCGCACCCTCTCCGTAAGTCATCAGCACATAATTGGCGACCCATACCGGCAACCTCGCACCGGTCAGCGGATGAAGGACAAATAACCCGGTATCCATACCTCTCTTTTCCTGCGTGGCAATCTCCGCTTCCATGGTAGCCCCATGCCTGCATTCGTCGACGAACAAGGCCAGTCGTGGGTTTTTCTCGGCTGCATGCAGCGCGACTGGATGCTCAGCAGCTACCGCCACATAGGTTGCGCCTAGCAAAGTATCTGCGCGGGTGGTGAAGACTTTTAGATCTTGCGGAATATCTGAGTCAGTATCGGCAGGAAAGGTGATATCAACCCCAAAACTCTTTCCAATCCAGTTGGATTGCATGGTCTTTACCCGCTCCGGCCATCCGGGCAGCTTATCTAGGTCGTCAAGTAGCTCTTCCGCATATTGGGTAATCCCGAAGTAGTACCCTGGAATTTCGCGCTTTTCTACTAGCGCACCGGTTCGCCAACCGCACCCGTCGATCACCTGCTCATTGGCCAGCACAGTCTGATCTACCGGATCCCAGTTCACCACTTGAGTCTTCTTATAGGCAATACCCTTCTCCAGCATCCGTAAAAACAACCACTGGTTCCATCGATAGTAATCCGGTTCGCAGGTGGCTAATTCCCGTTTCCAGTCTATGGCCAGCCCTAGGCTTTTCAGTTGCTTGCGCATGTAATCGATATTGTCGTGAGTCCACTGCGCGGGCGGCACATTATTCTGCATTGCCGCATTCTCAGCAGGCAGCCCAAAAGCATCCCAGCCCATTGGCTGCAGAACGTTGTACCCTTTCATACGACGGTAGCGTGACAGCACATCACCGATTGTATAATTGCGCACATGACCCATGTGCAGCTTGCCAGACGGATAAGGGAACATCGACAGGCAGTAGTACTTCGGCTTACCAGGGATCTCAATGGCCTCGAAAGCCTCGGTCCTCTCCCAAAACTGCTGAGCTTCCCGTTCAATTTCCTGGGGATGATATTTTTCTTGCATGGATTTGATCACTGTTCGGTAGATCGGAAGATTATACCGTGAAGGACATTCACTTGTAGTTTTGCACATACTTTGGCCCTCATCCGGCCTTGCACGAGGCTGTATAAACAAAATGCGCTGGTCAGCTTATAAAATTCTTTTCGGTGACCGATGATTCCATAAGACTCACTCTTATTTTCTTGCTCAGCTCATAACAAAAATCGTATCATAACGATAAATAAGGTTGACTATTGCGCCACTTGACGCTCTGCTAAAGTCAACAGAACTGCAAGCAGGTTCGATGTACGCGCTTATTTTTATTATTGTTCCAGGAGAGAGTTCTCATGTCACAAAAACACCCCGTCATCGCCGTTACTGGATCGTCTGGAGCCGGCACATCCACAGTCAAGAACAGTTTTGAGCATATCTTCCGTCGTGAGAAATTGACTGCCGTGGTCGTAGAGGGGGACAGCTTCCATCGCTACGACCGTGATGCAATGAAAAAGGCCGTTGCTGAATCAGAAAAAGACGGTGGTCGACCTATCAGTCATTTTGGTCCCGAAGCCAATGAGTTCGAGAAACTGGAAGCGCTTTTCAACGAGTATGGCAAAACCGGCACAGGTCAAACTCGCTTGTATCTGCACAATGATGATGAAGCGGCACCTTACAAGCAAAAAGCTGGCACCTTTACCCCATGGTCGTCACTTGCCCCTGGTTCAGACCTCTTGTTTTATGAGGGATTGCATGGCGGAGTCAAGAGCGACACCGCCGATGTCGCCAAGTATGTAGACCTGCTGGTCGGCGTAGTGCCCATCGTTAATCTAGAATGGATCCAGAAAATTCGACGCGATACGAGTGCCCGCGGTTACTCTGCTGAAGCGGTAACGCACACAATTCTGCGCCGCATGCACGATTATGTGCATTACATTACCCCACAATTCTCTCATACTCACGTCAACTTTCAGCGAGTACCCACGGTCGACACATCTAATCCTTTCGTTGCTCGCGAGATCCCGACCTTGGACGAAAGTTTCGTCGTGATCCGCTTCCGCGATTCCAAGAGCATGGATTTTCCCTATCTGCTTAATATGATTCTCGGTTCCTTCATGTCCCGCCCAAATACCATCGTCGTGCCTGGTGGGAAAATGGGCCTGGCAATCGAATTGATATTGACGCCATTGATCCTAACCTTGGTAGCGAAAAGCAAAAAATAGCAATCCCACCACTTTGGTCAGGCAGAAGATTTATCAATACTCTGCTCACCTCCGTAGATTGGTGAAGGCTGTATAATTCTGGCACTGAATTTTCTCCGGAAACAGCCTTCTCCCTATGCCCTCCCTACTGTCCGGCCTCAATCCAGAGCAACTCGAAGCAGTCACCCTGCCGCACCAATCAGCATTGGTGCTGGCGGGCGCTGGCAGTGGCAAAACTAAGGTGCTCACTACTCGCATTGCACACTTAATCCAGGCCGGCCAAGTCAGCCCACATGGCATCCTCGCTGTCACCTTCACCAACAAAGCAGCCAAGGAAATGCTCACACGCATTTCCACGATGCTGCCGATCGATACCCGGGGTATGTGGGTTGGCACCTTTCATGGTCTATGCAACCGCATGTTGCGCGCCCATTATCAGGATGCCGGACTACCACAGGCCTTTCAAATTCTTGACTCGGCTGATCAACTGGCAATTATCAAGCGGATTCTGAAAAGCCTCGGCGCAGACGACGAGAAATTTCCCCCACGTCAAGTACAGTGGTTCATCAATAATGCAAAAGAGGAAGGACTGCGCGCATCGCGGGTTGAAGTCCATGATGATTTCACGCGGAAGATGACTGAGTTCTACACAGTATACGAGCAACAGTGTAACAAGGAAGGCGTCGTGGATTTTGCCGAACTACTGCTGCGCAGTTATGAACTACTCAGCCGTAACGAGATACTTCGCGAACACTACTGCTCGCGCTTCAGCCACGTCTTGGTTGACGAGTTTCAGGATACCAGCAGGCTGCAATACAAGTGGCTTAAACTGCTGGCTGGTGATAAGGCCGCCGTGTTCGTGGTAGGTGATGATGACCAGAGCATTTATGCATTCAGAGGGGCCAATACCAGCAACATGAAAGATTTTGAACATGACTTCCGTATCACAAAAATTATCAAACTCGAACAAAACTACCGCTCTCATGGCAACATACTCGACGCCGCGAATACGCTGATACGTAACAATAGCGGCCGTCTTGGCAAGAATCTCTGGACTTCAGAAGGTCACGGAGAGCCACTGCGCGTATATAACGCACCAACTGATTTCGATGAGGCCGCATTCATCGTCGATGAGATTAAATCACTACGCACCGAAGGAATAGCGCTATCGCAAATGGCTTTGCTGTATCGTTCTAATGCACAGTCACGCATACTGGAACACGCCCTTTTCAATGCTTCTCTAGCTTACCGCGTGTATGGCGGGATGCGTTTCTTTGATCGTCAGGAAATAAAGCATGCGCTGTCCTACCTGAGACTGATTGCCAACCCCGATAATGATAATGCGTTACACCGGGTCATAAATTTCCCATTGCGCGGGATCGGTGCGCGCAGCCTGGAACAACTGCAAGACCAGGCCAACCGGCAAGGAGTTGGTTTATGGGCCGCGATGCAGAACAGTTGTGGTGATAGGGAAACTCTTACCCTGGATACCGACATCAATATGCCGGCCAAAAGGGCTAATAGATCAGACAAGCCAAAGAAGGGGATGGATGGCTTTGTTACCTTGATCGAAACGCTACAGCAATCCTGCGAGGGACTGCCATTACCGGAAATTGTAGAGCATATGCTCGAGGGTAGCGGGTTAGCAGCACATTATCGCGCCGAACGGGAAGGGGCTGACCGGCTGGAGAACTTAAATGAACTGATCAATGCCGCCATTAGCTTCGTGCATGAGGCCGAGGACGACAATCTCACAGCATTTCTTGCCCATGCCTCGCTGGAGGCAGGGGAACATCAGGCCGGTAGTGGTCAAGATGCATTGCAATTGATGACGGTGCACTCTTCCAAAGGGCTGGAATTTCATACTGTATTCCTCAGCGGACTGGAGGAGGGACTATTCCCTCATGAGAACAGCCGCAACGAAGCTGGAGGTGTAGAAGAAGAGCGGAGACTGATGTACGTGGCCCTAACTCGCGCACGGCGGCGCTTGTATTTGAGCTTTACCCAGAGTCGCATGCTGCATGGACAGACTCGCTACAATGTCCCCTCGCGTTTTCTGCAGGAAATTCCAGATGGCCTGCTGAAGTGGCTACAACCCGTACAAAAACTCGGATACAGGAACCAGACTCCAGAAACCGGAAGCCCGAAATCGAGAACGACTGCCCAAAGGCCTGCGTTCGGTATGCAAGATCACAGCACGAGCGTTCGAGATGCAGAGGCTGCACAGTGGCGGGTTGGACAGAATGTAACCCATGTCAAGTTCGGCAATGGTGTGATTATTAGCTGCGAGAGCCAGGGCACAGATGCACGTGTCCAAGTGAAATTTAGTCGTTCTGGAACTAAGTGGTTATCGCTAGAATATGCCAAACTAGTACCTATCTGAAACAAGATAGCAAGTAGTGGCTATACTGGGATAGTGGGGCCAACTGCCTCCATAAATATATCCTCATAACTCGCATAGAGCGAAGCAAAGAGTACCGGAACAAGCAAGAAAAATCCCAAACCGTATGGCATTGCCGCAATCACCGCCAGCACCACCATTGTGATAGTGTAAAGCTGTAGCGGTATGATGTTCTTTATACAAGCAAGAAAGCTCAACTGCATCGCAGCCACTGCGGGCATATCTTTAAATACCACCAGTAATGGCGCAAACCAGGCCGCCATCATCAGCGGGACAGACAGCCCCAAGGCCACCATCACAGCCGTTAGACCGCCACTCATGACACCTCGCAATTCATTCTCATCGACCCTTTTCCCGTTTACCAATAGATCCATCAGCGTACTGCCCCCGAGCATCATGGCCACACCCAAAATTAGTACTTGCCCCACTAAATAGATCCCTCCTACAGTGATCAGCGGAACGGGGTTTTGCCTAAAGCCCGCGAACAGGTAGGTGATCTCCAATTTTTCACCTCGTTCTAGCGCTCTGCAACCCATCATCAACCCGGCCAAGAATAGCGGCGAGAGTAGCGTGAAAAAAAACTGCCCCACCATCGGAATAAGTGCCAACGTAGCTGCAATCAATAACAAGACAAAGCACAACAGGATCCATGCCAGCGGGGCCTTGAAAAACAGGTAGAAGCCATTCACGATCCACTGCCATCCCTGCTTCGCGCTCGTCTGCCTGGCTTCCATTTTTCATTTCTCCAATAGAGCGATCACTCGTTGTTCGATCATGATCCAACAATCAAGCCGCTCAAGCCAAAATCTGCGCTAACTCGAGGCAAAATGTTGAGTGATTTTTCAGTATACGTCTGAAATGAGTTGGATCCTTGACGTGTGTCAACTCTCCCACCCGCGGCAAGTGGCAGTCATACAGTCGAGACAACCAGAAGCGTAGGGCCCCGGCACGTAGCATCACCGGCCAAGCATCATGCTCGATAGCGGCGAGAGGACGGGCGTGATGATAGGCCTTGATCAAGGATGATAAACGCACCCCATCCAGTTCGCAACTCTCAGTTAGACACCAATCATTAGCCGCAATAGCTAGATCAAACAGCCACGTATCATTGCAGGCGAAATAAAAATCGATCACGCCACCAATAGTCCCGTCAACAAACAACACATTGTCACGAAACAGATCTGCATGAATCACACCGCGAGGCAGACTTTCGAAATGGTGGGCAGACTGAAACTGCAACTCCTCCCTAAGCATCGCTGCCTCTGGTTCTGTCAAAAATGGCATAACATCGGGCGCTATGCTTTCCCACCATTTGGGTCCGCGCGGATTCTCCATTTTTTCAGGGTAGGACAGACCGGACAAGTGCAAATCTGCCAGCAATGAACCCACCTCAGCGCAGTGCTCATGGGTGGGGTACATCTGTGACTTTCCCGGCAGACAGGTAACGATACTCGCTGGCTTACCGTTTAATTCACCTAGAAACCTGCTGTCGGTACTGGCTACCGGACTGGGACAAGGGATACCGTGTTGAGACAAGTGTGCCATCAGGTTCAGGTAGTAGGGCAGCTCAACCTTGGTCAACTTCTCGAACAAAGTAAGAACATACTTCCCATGACTAGTCGTAACGAAATAGTTGGTGTTCTCGATACCTGACGTAATTCCCTGCAGATTAATAAGCGTACCTAGGGAATAGTTTTTTAGCCAAGGGGAAAGCTGCTCTTCGGAGACGGTAGTAAAAACAGACATAGATTGAGAAGAGGAAAGAAGGAGGATGGCGAAGCATGAACCGTTGCAGTCTCTTTCCCTAACCTTTATAGAAATTTTAGAAGCGGTGTATCACCCACATTGGCGGGCGTATGCCCTGATCCATATCGCTCCGAGTGGCGAATGTCCCATCCCCGCGGTTATCGATCAGGTAATAGGGCAAACCAATGCGCGGAGTGACCTTGACCATATATAGCCGACCATTGCTGCGATACTCTTCGACCGTGTCCTCGCCACGCTTAATGATGGTGACTTGGGGTTCCAGCGCAGCATCCTGTTCCGAATCTGATAATGGCGGCGGCAGCGGCAACTCTGGTGATTCCGGGATTGGCACCAGCTTCTTGGACTGAGTAGACTGTGCGGCGACTGGCAGCACAAGAGTCAGCAACGATACAAGAATCATTCGACGCAAGGTGACTCCCGACTTTATCAATACGTTTATTCTAGCCGAAATGACCTGAACAGTTACAAATTGAGCTGTATTTCCCGTTCCACCGCCGAAGGTTCAAAACCGCGGGTCTCATAATACTTGAAGATCGCATCAACCACCTGACGAGGCTCATCAATCACCTGCACCAAGTCCATATCTTCAGCAGAGATCATATTCTCAGCTACCAATACCTGACGGAACCAATCGAGCATACCACCCCAAAAATCTGAACAGACTAGAATGATCGGCATTTTCCGAGTCTTACCAGTTTGAACCAGTGTAAGCGCTTCCATTAATTCATCCAGTGTACCAAACCCCCCAGGCATAACCACATAGGCGGTGGCAAATTTTACAAACATGTATTTCCGTGCAAAGAAATGACGAAAAGTTCTACTGACATCCTGATAAGCATTGTTATGTTGCTCATGCGGCAGCTGAATGTTGAGACCAACACTGAGTGATCTCCCAGAAAAAGCACCTTTATTAACTGCCTCCATGATGCCGGGACCGCCACCTGAAATAACAGAGAAGCCTGCATCAGATAGCTGTCGCGCAATCTGCTCGGCCAGTTTATAGTGAGGATGATCGGAAGGAGTACGGGCGCTGCCAAAGATGCTTACTGCCGGCTGAATCGTATTGAGGCGCTCAGTCGCTTCGACAAATTCTGCCATAATGCCGAATACTCGCCAAGACTCTTTTGCGGACCAGGATTGCTCTGGAAGATCAATGCCAGCAGTACCAGACAATTTATCTTGTGCACTCATGCAGACACCCTTAGAAGAATTAAATGAAAACACTGCTGCTAGTTGATGGCTCTTCCTATTTGTATCGCGCCTTCCACGCATTACCGGATTTGCGGAATCGCTTTAATGAGCCGACCGGTGCAATTCATGGTGTTCTCAATATGCTGCGGCGTCTGCATAAGGACTACCAAGCTGATTATAGCGCGTGTGTATTTGATGCAAAAGGTAAGACTTTTCGCAATGATCTATATCCGGAATATAAGGCCCACCGTCCACCCATGCCGGATGATCTGGTGGCGCAAATTACGCCACTACATGAATGCATACGCGCCATGGGGTGGCCAATGCTGATAGTCGATGGGGTGGAAGCTGACGATGTCCTCGGAACCCTAGCAAAACAAGCCGTGCAGGAGAGTATGCGCTGCATAATCTCCACCGGTGACAAGGATATTGCACAACTAGTCAGCCCACAGATCACGCTGATCAACACAATGAGCAATGAGGTCCTTGATGAGGGGGGAGTGCTTGCTAAATTTGGCATACCGCCGGCACGTATGCTTGATTACCTCGCACTCGTCGGAGATACGGCAGACAATATTCCTGGAGTAGAGAAGGTCGGTCCCAAAACGGCATTGAAGTGGCTCACACAATATGGCACGCTGGACAATATCATTACCCATTCCAGCGAAATCAGCGGAGTGGTGGGGGAGAATTTACGTAAGTCACTAGATTGGTTGAATAAATCACGCGAGCTACTCGCCATTAAGTGCGATGTAATATTGCCAGTTGAACTATATGACCTTGGCTTAAAGCCCCAGGATACGGTTAAACTTGCTGAATTATATGAACGGTTAGATTTAAAAACTTGGTTGCGAGAGTTACGACAGGCTCCAGGCATAGAACAAAATAACGCAACACCTTCTGCAAGCGAACACCCAGGAACCACGCCCCGCCAGCAAACATCTGCTGAGTCAGCGCCTATCGACTACCAGACCATACTCACCCAGCCCCAGTTAGATGAATGGCTCACGCGTCTCAATGCCGCACCTCTAGTCTCATTAGATACTGAGACTACCGGCTTAAACCCGATGCAAGCAGAGCTCGTCGGCATTTCATTCTCCATTGCGCCGCACCAAGCCGCTTACTTACCACTTAGCCACTGTTACGCCGGCGCTCCGCCACAATTGGCAACCAATCTCGTATTGAACACACTCAGGCAATGGATTGAAAACCCAGACAAACCTAAGCTGGGCCAGAACCTCAAATACGACAAACATATCTTTGCTAACCATGGCCTACAATTAAACGGCATCGTCCATGACACATTGTTGCAGTCCTACGTACTTGAGTCACACCGTCCGCATAACATGGACAGCCTTGCACTACGTCATCTGGGCACCAAAACGATTAGCTACGATGAAGTGACCGGAAAGGGCGCCAGCCGAATTAGTTTTGACCAGGTGGATATCGAACAGGCTACGCACTATGCAGCTGAGGATGCCGATATTACCCTGCAACTACATAAACACCTGTACCCGCAAGTTGCCGATGACACGAAGCTTAGTCACATTTATCACATACTCGAAATGCCGGTGCTGGAGGTGCTTTTTGAAATGGAGCGCAACGGCGTTTTACTGGATATCAAACTTCTAGAAGTACAGAGCCGCGAACTGGGCGAGAAGATGCTGCTGCTGGAGCAGCAGGCATTTGCCATCGCCGGACAGTCCTTCAATCTGAACTCACCCAAGCAAATACAGGAAATTTTATTCGACCAACTCAAACTCCCCGTCATAAAAAAAACACCGGGCGGAGTGCCGTCAACTGACGAGGATGCCTTGCAGAAGCTTGCATTGGATTATCCGCTGCCACAGATACTGCTTGACTATCGTAGCCTTGCCAAACTTAAGTCCACATATACCGACAAGCTGCCACGCATGGTCGACAGTAATACCGGGCGTGTGCATACTAATTATGCCCAGGCGGTAGCTGTGACAGGGCGACTCACTAGCAACGAACCAAACTTGCAAAACATCCCGGTACGTACCGCCGAAGGGCGTCGTATCAGGGAAGCATTCATCGCACCGAACGGTCACAGCATCATCTCCGCTGACTATTCACAAATCGAGCTTCGTATCATGGCCCACATCGCACAAGACGCGGGGCTTCTCAAAGCCTTTGCTGCAGGGGAAGATATCCACCGTGCCACTGCTGCAGAAGTGTTTAGCGTGCCATTGGAGGCAGTAGACAATGAACAGCGCCGTTATGCCAAGATTATTAACTTTGGCCTAATCTACGGTATGTCTGAATTCGGCCTCGCCTCACAACTAGGAATTGAACGAGTTGCCGCACGCGCCTACATGGACCGCTATTTTGCACGCTACCCCGGTGTGGCAGATTATATGCAACGCACCCGAGAGGATGCCAAAATAAACGGCTATGTTGAAACTGTGTTTGGCCGCAGGTTGTGGCTGCCTGAAATCAACAGCCCCAACGGCAACCGCAGGCAGGGTGCAGAGCGCGCTGCCATCAACGCTCCGATGCAAGGCACTGCAGCGGACATCATCAAGCTCGCGATGATTGCAGTGCACGATTGGCTGATGCAAGAAAAGCTATGCAGCAAGCTCATCATGCAAGTCCATGATGAGCTGGTATTGGAAGTCCCAGATAATGAAATCGAACTGGTGAAACAAGAGCTGCCAAAACTCATGTGTGGTGTTGCACATCTTGATGTGCCACTGTTGGTAGAAACAGGTACGGGGCCCAACTGGGAACGGGCGCACTAGCCGATAGAAACGCGCCCTTGCCACCCCAGTCCCCAGCAATCTCTTTATTTCTTGCTAATAACAGGAAAATTGCCGTAAAATCACACCCTTTTCGGTTTCGGACCTTCATAAGGTATAGGCACAGATATGGTCATTATTCGACTGGCGCGAGGTGGCGCCAAGAAACGTCCTTTTTATAATTTGGTTGTAGCGGATTCCCGTAATGCTCGTGACGGAAAGTTTATTGAGCGCGTAGGCTTTTATAACCCCAGGGCAACCGAAGGCGAAGAGGCATTACGTGTTCAACTAGATCGGATCAGCCATTGGCGGTCGCAGGGCGCGCAGTTATCCGACACTGTGACAAGACTGGTCAAACAATTTGGCGCAAAACAACAAGCCGCAACAAACAGTTAAGCAAGGCGAAGTAACCGAGCCCATGGTGGTGATGGGGCGCATTGTCGGTCCCTTTGGCGTACTCGGTTGGATCAAAGCTCTCGCCTTCACAGAATATGTGGATGGTTTGCTTGACTACCCGGTGTGGTGGCTGGGTAAGGGTGACGGAAAATGGCGTCAGGTGAAAGTTAGCGAGTGCAGGGTACATGCAAAGATGCTGACTGCTGCCATTGATCAGTGCTCTGATCGTACCGCGGCCTTGCGTTTAAAGGGGTTACAGATTGCAATCCCCCGGAACCAATTGCCATCCTTGCCAAAAAACGGCAAAGATGGTTACTACTGGTCAGATCTAATTAGCCTAGAAGTGATTAACCTGCAAGGCGAATGCCTTGGAAGAGTGATCGGTTTGCTGGAGACTGGTGCTAACGATGTGCTACAAGTACAGGATGAGAAAGAAGGTTCGACAGAAAGGCTAATTCCCTTTACTGCCCAGGTGATCATGAAGGTCGACCTGACAGATTGCCGTTTGACGGTGGATTGGGGCATTGATTACTAACCATGCCTTTCGAATTCGATGTTATTACCCTATTTCCGGAGATGTTTGATGCTATTGGTAGATATGGGGTAACTGGCAGAGCAAGAGAAAGGGCGATTTACCAGCTGAATACGTGGAATCCTCGTGATTTCGCCGAGAATGAGTACCGTACAGTAGATGACCGACCATATGGCGGCGGCCCTGGTATGGTGATGATGGCGCAACCGCTGGAAAGGGCAATTGAAGCTGCCAAGGCAAGACAGGCAACAAGCCACACCAGCGGAACAAAAGTAATTTACCTCTCCCCACAAGGTCGCCCTCTCAACCAGGCAGCCATGATGGACTTAGGAAAATTACAAGGGTTGGTGCTGCTGTGTGGTCGCTATGAGGGAGTGGATGAGCGCCTAATAACCCGCCAAGTGGATGATGAAATTTCCATTGGCGATTACGTGCTTTCCGGCGGTGAATTGGCAGCAATGGTTTTGATAGATGCTCTGGTGCGACAGATGCCTGGGGTGCTGGGTGACCCCGAGTCGGCTATCCAAGACTCGTTTGCGGATGGGCGCAAGAATCTACTAGATTGCCCCCATTACACAAGGCCCGAGTTGTATCAAGGGATTGCTGTCCCAGAAGTTCTGATGTCTGGCAATCACGCGAGAATTAATCGCTGGCGCTTGCAACAGTCGCTGGGCAGAACTTGGCTAAGACGGCCGGATTTATTGGCATCAAAAGTTGAAGAGGGTATGACAGAGGAAGAAAATAAATTGCTAGAAGAATTCAAACAAGACTACAACTCAAAGCAAGCGTAACAAATTAAGGAGCAGGAAATGAATCTAATCGAACAACTTGAAACTGAAGAAATCAATCGCCTCGGCAAGACCATCCCGGATTTTGCCCCTGGAGATACCATTGTCGTTAATGTGAATGTGGTTGAAGGCGACCGCAAACGGATTCAAGCTTACGAGGGTGTTGTCATTGCCAAGCGTAACCGTTCCCTCAACTCTGCATTTACTGTGCGCAAAGTATCCAACGGCGAGGGGGTAGAACGGACCTTCCAGACTTACTCTCCCCTAATTGCCAGTATTGAGATCAAGCGTCGTGGCGCAGTACGCCGCGCCAAACTCTATTACCTGCGGGATCGTTCCGGAAAATCGGCTCGTATCCGTGAGAAGCTTCCTGCGCGCGCAACCGCAAAAAAGATCCCTCAGGAAAGTAAGCCAGCCTAAGTCAAACTTCACACAGGGTCACCATAAGGTGGCCCTGCTTAGTAAGCTCCACTCCGATGAATCAAGTAAATCGGGGCTTCCTGATTACTTCTGATTGCCTTCAATTTCCTTGTGCCAGATATCATAAATCTCATCCGGCCAGAGTGTCTTGATCCATACGATCACGTCACCAATCTCCTGATCAGATAGCTTTCCATTCCACGCCGGCATCCCGCCAACACCGGGCGAACCCTCCCGGATCATTCTTTCTAGAGTTGCAGTCGAGTGATGCCAAGCATGCGCACTTCCATCCAATGGCGGCGGCGGATACCTTCCATCCGCTCCCTGCTCCCGCCAGTTAGAGATGGCTTCGCCATTCGGACCATGACAAGACGCACAATTCTTACTATAAATGGCCGCACCGTTCCTGATCTTCTCCGGATCTAGCTTACGCGCTGCGATACTCTCCCGCGATGGCGGTGGCAGTGCGGTACTCGATGACACAGGAACTGCGGCAGATGGCGGTGGTGCAGCAACAGATGGGGCTGGCGTTGTGACGGGCGGCGTAGTAGGTGTGTCTGATTTACCACAACCCGCCACTAAGCCGGCAACTATGCCCAGCACAAGTAAATAATGGGCTCTCATGATTGAGAGCCATTCAAGTTCGACACCCTCTCTATACCTTGTGCAAAATTACCAAGGCTCTGCCTTCTATCGTAGTTCATGGTATCGCCCGCTTATCGAAGTAGAAACTGAAAAGGTATTATTGGGGACTGTGCCGGTTTGTTGCAGTGACCAATTCGGCGAGAATAAAATGAATAAGTGTTTCTTGTTCAGCACAATATGACAACTGTGGTTAATAAATGAGATCCATGCCTCTTACTTCAGTCGCATCACCGAATCCCGCGGGTCAGCCGGGCCATGGCGACTAAACACGGTGGTTCCGCCTTGCTTATCGATCAGCAGCACATTGTAAGGCTCGTTACGTGCACCCTCCATGCCAGGAGATCCATGCGGCATGCCTGGAACAGCCAGTCCGGTAGCACGTGGACGCTCCTTAAGAAGTCGCTTGATATCCTCCGCCGGCACGTGCCCTTCGATAGCATAGCCATCGACTAGTGCAGTATGGCATGAACCAAGCGCAGTCGAAATACCTGATCGTTCCCGCACTTCCTTGTTGCCAACATCATTGGTATTTACGGTAAAACCATTGGCTCGCATGTGATCAACCCACTTCGCACAGCACTTGCAGGTCGAACTCTTGTAGACCTCTACTGTTGCGGCGAGAGCAAAGGAGGTCGCGCCGAACAAAACAGCGGCAGCAAATGATCTGGAGAAAAGTGTATGGATGGATGTGCTCATTTGTTTTCAATTATAACTCTACCACGCATCCCTTTGTAGTGTCCTGGTAGAGGACAGGCGAAATTAACTATATCGCCCCCAGTAAACTCCCAAACCAGTTCCCCAATCTTACCTGGGTCGATCCTTATTGCATTGGGATCTGAGTGCTCCATGTCGGGGTATTGCTTCATCATCTTGGCATGCTTATCCAGTTGCACTAACGAACCGATCATCATCTCATGCTTTTTCTCGCCAGCATTCCTGAGTATAAATCTCACTGTCTCACCATACTCGACTCTTATTTCGTCGGGCTTAAAGCGGTTGTCGACCATACTGATCTCGACCGTCCGTGACACTTTCTCTGGATCTCCTCGCTTACCAATAGCAGATAAGTCCTCTTCACTATCCTGATTAGCTTGGGTAATAATGCAGACCGAGATCAAGCTTATTGCCAAGATCGATGTAATGAAAGTCTTGTACATTGCCCCTCCCATGTATTCATGGTGTTTTACTGTAAACGGAATGAGCGGTTCGCAATCCTATGCAATAAAGCTGCCAGCTACTACTTGATCAGACTGCAAGAGAGTCTTTGCGAAAAACTATTGATTAATCCCTGCCGCCAGTTTCCGATGTGATAAAGCCATACTCCAATTCGCTTCCGCGGCCTGCTCATAGAATCGAATCAGAGCCCTGGTATGCGCCCTCAGATCTTCGGCCTCTCTCCCGTAGTGATAACCATCTGACTCATATTGCTCAAGAATTTTTTTATGTGTCTGCACCTTTTCACGCATCGCTTGGGCCACATTCTCATAATGCGTAGCCAACGCCTCATGATCAGTCCGAGTTTTAGCGCTCTGCACCGCCTGAGTCATGTCCATCGGGTGGTATCGCTCCATCGGAGCGCATGAGGCCAATAGTCCGATAGCAGCTAAGACAATGAAACGCGATTTTACTTGCATGATCCACCTCTTTATTGAGTGGGGCATTAGTCGAATGTCAGACAGACGAGCAAAAGTAACAACATGTACTTGTACCAACACCCACGCCCTCAATCTATTGAGTAGAATAAGATATGGATATTATTCATATTAGATCAGAGCAGCACAAAATCCATTAATCTTTGATTGGGGAGCTTGCAAGTAGATAGAAGTTAGATTCCGCAACACCCTATCGGATCACTCTAATCAACGACGCGCCATTCCCCCGGTGCAATGCCTTTTAACGTGTATAAGCCGATGGCGCTGCGGATTAGTCGCAGCGTTGGAAGAGATACTGATGCGGTCATATGTCGCACTTGGCGATTCTTGCCTTCGGTGAGGACCAACTCAATCCAAGAAGTGGCCACATTCTTGCGAAAACGGATGGCCGGAATACGTGGCCAAAGCTGATCAGGCTCCTTCATCAAGCGTGACTGAGCAGGTAGCGTCTTGTAGCCCTTTAGCATCACGCCCCGTCGCAATTCTTCCAACGCAGACTCGTCCGGAACACCCTCAACCTGCACCCAATAAGTCTTAGGAAGTTTATGGTGCGGATCGCTGATTTCATGCTGCAACTTGCCATCATTAGTGAGTAAAACCAGGCCCTCACTATCAGCGTCAAGCCGTCCTGCAGGATAAAAATTAGGCAAGGAAATAAAATCCTTGAGGGACTTGTGCCCAGCTTCAGGTGTGAACTGGCAGATGACACCATGCGGCTTGTTGAAAAGGATCAAGCGCGTCATATTTTTATATTTGTGGAAGTCAAAGCATATCTGGAGAGATCACTAATCGCAGTACAGTCTCTTCACCCCCCAGGCTTTTCTTTTGACTTAACCACCATACCGAGCCCTTTTTAATGCTCCATCCAACCCGTCCGCCTGAAAGTACAAATGCCGCAACCTCTCCCAGTGTCGGCTGGTGACCAACCACCACTACCGTACCCTCTGCGCTGGGCCAGCCGGCAGCGACAAGAACGTCCCTCGCGGAAGCGCCAACCCCAATCTCTCTCACAGTTTCAAATGTATTGCAAAGCGCTCCAGCAGTCTGCTGTGTTCGTCGAGCAGGGCTAACAATGATGCGCGCATCTTTTGGCAGCCTAGACTCAAGCCATGCCGCCATAGACCGCGCCTGTTTCAAACCCTTACCAGTGAGTTCACGCGCAGAATCAGGCAACCCATCCTCAGCTTCGGCATGGCGCCATAGAATAAGGTCCACTATTCCCCCTTGAAAAATTACAGTTTGCTCTCGATGAAATATACTTTACTGGTCCATAATTGAACCCGCCACCTACTGCAACAATATCTCAGGCCTCACGGCTGACTGCTGTATTTCAACTACTTTCCGCCTGGATTTGATTCCTTGCTTGAGTGTCACCTGACGCAAGGGCACTTCAAAAATCCCGGCAAGAAATTGCAACAGCGCAGCATTAGCCATGCCGTCTATAGGGGGGGCCGCCAGTTTTACTTTAAGGGCGTCCCCATGTATTCCACTAGCTTCAGTACGCTTTGCACCCGGCTGGACATGGAGGGTGAGGGTAAACCGCCGGCCATCGTCATGACTGCGGTACCAAGAACAGAGCATCACATCAGAATGGAGATTTCTCGCTCCACCCCCGACACCATCATTAATAATAATTGAATCAGCACCAGAAGAAATAAAGGCGACAGATCAACATTGGCAATGGTCGGGATGCGGCGTCGAAAGATTCCAAGAAACGGCCTAGTAAAGCTGTCAAGCAATGGCGCCATCGGGTTGTGAGGACTCACCCAAGAGAGAACAGACTGCATGATGACTGCTACTAAAATAATATAGAACGTCATCTTGACGATCTCTACCACCGCCAACAACCCCATCCCGCCAATGGCGATACCCGCTGCTGAACTGAAGTCATATCCCTTTAGCGCGAGCGTTCCAGCTAACAAAGCATACTCCACCAGCCATGCCAATATTAGCGTAGAGAGATCCATCCCCTGTAGGCTGGGAATCATTCTACGCGATGGGCGCACAATGAAATCAGTGAGGGCAATAAGAAACTGCGCTAACGGGTTGCGGTAAGGTGCGCGTAGCAACTGCATAAAAAACCGCAGCAGCAGTGCCAAGGAAAATAATCCCAGTAGCGTATCAAGTAGAAATATTAGTATCTGGTTAAGCATGGACACTCCTTGAAGGACATTGGTGGTTGAAGATCATTCCTTGCCAAGGTCATCGCCCATCACACATGCACGCTCATGAGCTGCATAGATCGCGCGCACAATAGCACCCCCAATTCCGTCATTCTCCATGCTCTGAAGTGCGCTCTCCGTGGTACCGCCCTTTGAAGTAACCCGTGCACGCAGCGTGGAAATATCCTCCTCACTCTGACTTGCCAACTTAGCCGCACCAAGAAAGGTTTCTATGCTTAGTTGCCTCGCCTGAGTTGCGTCCAATCCCAACTCTACTGCAGCCCGCTGCAGTCCTTCAATAAAATAAAAAACATACGCCGGGCCGCTGCCAGATACAGCGGTGAGGGCATCCAATAATTCCTCTCTCTCCAGCCACAGAATGGAACCCACCGCGGCAAGAATATCCTGGGCATGTTGCTTTTGTTCAGAGCTCACCTCCGGCAACGCATAAAGGCCAGTCACTGCCGCACGTACTAGCGCTGGGGTGTTGGGCATGGCTCGTACCAATTGTGCATACCCCCCCAACCAGCGGCAGATATCGCGAGTGCGAATACCTGCGGCGATGGAAATAACCAGATGATCTTTAAGAAGTGGCGCCAGTTGCTGCGCCACACTCGAGAGCTGTTGTGGCTTCACTGCCAGGACGATGACATCGCTGCCCCTGATACCATCGGCAAGGTCTGCCACCGAGACCACCCCAAAATCGCGCGACACTTTATTGCGCCCTTCTGCACTAATCTCGACCACACGTATCTGCATGGCGGAATACCCTTGCTGCAACATCCCGCCAATCAAAGCAGAGGCCATGTTGCCACCGCCGATGAAAGTGATATTCATAGAGACCTTACGCTGTTAGAGTTTTGTAAGTTTGGATGATATACCAAGCTTCAAGGTCAATGACCCTGAATAGATAGCCCTGACTCGAGCGGCTTCCTGCCCACTCACATCCGATATCTGGTGTTACACATCAAAACCAGCCCGAGGTTTTATTTATTTCTGGCAATGCGGGCAATAGAAGCTTGAACGCTGCCCCTGTTTAATTTGTCGGATGATGGCACCGCATTTCCGGCAAGCGCACCCGGCGCGGCCATATACCCAATACTGCTGCTGGAAATAACCGGGCTTACCATCGCTGTTGACATAATCTCGTAGGCTGCTCCCACCTGCCTTGATCGCGAGCTTGAGTGTCTCCTTTATCGCCTGGGCTAGATTCTCGCAGCGACCCACCCCGATCCTACCTGCGGTCGTTTTGGGATTGATGCTCGCGTGAAACAGAGCTTCACTCGCATAGATATTACCGACTCCGACGACAACATGGCTATTCATCAAAACCTCCTTGATACTTGCGCCACGACCACGGGTCCTAGCATACAACACATCCCCATCAAACCCTGAAGTCAGTGGCTCTGGCCCAAGCTGCGCTAATAACGGGTGTTGTAAGATATCATCACTTGTCCACAAGATTGCGCCAAAACGGCGCGGGTCAGTCAGCCGCAATAACGTGCCATTTTCCAGCACTAGATCAAAGTGATCATGTTTTTGTGGGGGGGTATCAGCAGACAGCAGGCGCAGGCTACCGGACATGCCCAGATGCAGAATCAATGTACCCTCGCCGCAATCAAGCAACAGATATTTAGCACGCCGCGCTACCTGATGAACCTTGAGCCCGACTAGTGTTCTCTCCAGATGGCCCGGTACCGGCCAACGCAGATTTGGATTGCGCACTGTCACCCCTGCAATGCGCCGCCCTATAAGATGGGGCTCAATGCCACGCCGAGTTACTTCGACTTCTGGAAGCTCTGGCATCAGCCACCTACTGCAGCATAAGGATCAAGTAGCCGTCTACCTATCTCACTCGGAAAGCGATAACGTACCCCCGTATCTACTCTCAGCAGGACCAGTTCAGGTCGCTGCTGCAAGATCACCAACTGTATATCCCCACCACCCCTCAGAGTTATCTTGATTCCCCGCTTGCCATCAACAATTTGACTCGCCCCCTCCGTGCTCAGTGAAAGGCCGGCCGCGTATGCTTGCTGCCAAGACTGCACCCAGTGAATGAATTCATTCTGGGTTAGGGGCATACTTGATTTCTCAGGTGCTATACGCCAGCTACCATCCCGCTCCATCATCTTGAACTCCTCAAGCTCAAACCCAATCGGAATTTCGCCTTGCGCAAATAATCTAGGACTGAGCAGATCGACCGGCTGCCTTGTCAGCATCGCGGCATATCGCGGAGAAAGCAGATAGACAGTTCCATTGTTAGCAACATATTGCTCGTTGGTGATGGGTACGAATCCACCAAAACTAAACAGCTCTTTGTCGATGTAGAGCCTCACCGCGGGTTGCAACAAATAAAATCGTTCCAAATCTATTGCAGAGAAACGGCGCAGACTGGTCGCTGTCAGCACCTCCAGAATCTGCCCTACTTTAATCTCGTCAGCTCTACCCTGTAGCGGTTGTAATAAATCCCAATACCCCTCTACTTTCTGAAGAACAATTTCCACCCCCTGCCGCTCAATACGAAGGCTCTGTACATTTTCCGCTGCCAGCGATGAGATTCTGTATTCCAGTTGATCATTTGGGGGCTTAGATTTGAAATAAACCCATACTGCCAGGCTGGTCACGGCGACCAATAAGGTCAGATTCAATAGTGAACGAGATGTCATGAGGGCGGAGTCTCAGCTCCTTCTGCGTCTGTACCAAATGGTCACGCCACTCACCAGAAAGGCGATTGGCAGTACGGTCAAGAAGACGATGGAAATCATGGTCAGAGCAGATTGACTAAAGACTAGATTGCTGTCGAGTGTAGCCCGCGGCTGAATGGTAATCAGCTCCTCATCTTCAGCCAGCCAGTTAATGATATTGATACCAAAATCTAGATTACTTCCATTACCGAGATAACTGTTAGCAAGGAAATGGCCACTGCCGATCACTACGATCCGCTGCTCTCTCTCTTCCAGAATGCGGCTCAAGGCGACAGCAACTCCGACTGGCCCAGCCACGTCATGAGCCTGGCTGAAGGTGATATCACCTTGAAGACTGCCGCTTTCTACCCAACCGCTCTGCGCCACTTCCACCAGCGACACGGTACGCCATTCCTCATTTTCGTCGGCGATTATCTGTCGCGCAAATGGGAACACTGTAATGTAATCAAAATTATGCGTGATGGGATGCTGCCCGTAATCCGTTCCCAATGCGAATGTAATCGGCGCTTTCAATTGCTGCGCCTGAGGATCTATCACCACTCCCGGCGTAAGCGTAAGACCCAGCTTCTCCACCAGTGGCTGCATCCCTCGTAGAGACTCTTGATCTATCAGCCACAGCAAGTTACCTCCACGGTCAATGTACGCGAGCAGCTTATCTATCTCCCCTTCCAGAAGATCTGCTTGTGGCGAGGCGAGGATCAGCATACTTGCGTTGGCGGGTATCTCTTGAGATGTAGCGAGATTGATCGACCCCGTCTTTAACCCCTTGAGTGCGAGTTGCTTGCCGAACTCCCCTAGATCATGATTAGCAGCGCCATCGAGCCTACGCTCACCGTGACCGGCGAGACTGACCACCAGCCTCTCACTGGAACGTGCTAGCCGCATCAGAAGATTGGTGAATGCCTGCTCATTAACGGTGCTAAGGCGCTCACTTCTCCCAGAAAATACCACCACCATCTCGCCATTGATCTCGATACCCGCCTCCTGTGCCAGCTTTGGCTGCTCAGCTGGGTCGACGAAGGTCAAACTAAAATCAGACTTAGCGCGCTGATAGAGCCCAAGGAAGTCACCGATGATTTTACGGATATCTCCCAATCGCACATCCTGTGAAGTAGCATAAACGGTGACATGGATCGGGCCATTCATCTTTTGTAGGACTTCCACACTCGACTGGCTCAGGCTGTTCCGTTTATTCTGACTGACATCCCATTGCACCTTAGTCTCCCATGCCAGATAACCCAGCAGGCCGACCAGCGTCAGCAAGAGTGCAACAAATACGCCATCTTGGATCAACCAATGCCGGCGCAGCTTCTTATCTACTGTGATCATTCGATTGGATTGAATTCAACCGCGCAGACGTTCCCCATCCAGGCGGCGAATGGCCAGCACCAGAAAGGTAAGGATGAATAAAGAAAAATAAGCAAGATCGAAGGTATCGATCAGACCGCGATTAAAACTTTCATAATGCTTGAGCAGGGAGAGGGTGCGCATGATGCTGCCCCCATCATCTACGGCAATGTCCATCACCCACAATCCCAGTAAGGCCCCGAGGGTGCCCGCTGCAGCGACTGCAGGTTGGTCGGTGAGGGAAGAGATATACAGTCCGAGAGCAGCAAAGCAGGCACATATCAGCAGCAGACCAGCGGCGTTACTCAATAATAACCCAGCATCGAGCGTTCCACCCATCAGCAGCGAAAGCGAGAGCACCATAACTAAAAGTATCACGCTGCAAAAGAAAATCATCAGTCCGAAAAACTTTCCCAGAACGATGTCAGTTATTGAGATCGGCGCGGAGGTGAGTAAGGTCATGGTATGGTTACGTCGCTCTTCGGCAATCAGTCTCATCGTCAGGAGCGGGGTCGCCATCAAGAGCACCGCTGCAGCCATAGCAAATACCGGTGCAACGATGATCTCTGTCACACCTGGTGGATTAGCAATTTGCACGAGCTGTGACTGAATCTCCAGGAAGGCATCGAGACGTCCCATAAAGACCCACCCCAGAACCAGCTGCACCAACGCCAACAGCGTCCAGGCCAGCGATGAAGCAAACAAAGTCTTTAATTCCTTGCGAGCAATTGTGAAGATCATTGGGCTTGAATCTCTCCGGCGCTTTCCTCACCCAAGGTGAGTTTTGCGAATACCTCTTCCAAGCTAGTCTGCTTTTGTTTCAATCCATCGATAGAATCATTGAAGACCATCCTCCCCCGGTGCATGATCTGCACCCGATCACACACGGCTTCAACTTCCGGCAGGATGTGCGTGCAAAGGATCACGCTGTGCTCTGCACCCAGTTCGCGTATGAGAGCACGGATTTCACGCATCTGATTGGGATCCAACCCTGCTGTCGGCTCATCCAGAATAATCACATCTGGGTTATGTATGATCGCCTGCGCGATACCGACCCTTTGCTGGTAGCCCTTCGACAATGAACCAATTAACTGTCTCCCTACACCATTCAGCCCACACCGCTGCTTAGCTTTAACCAACGATGGACACAAGCTAGCACAGGCCACCCGGTGGAGCTTGGCGGCGAGTAGCAAATACTCATCTACCCTCAATTCACGATAGAGCGGTGGCATTTCTGGTAGATAACCGATGCGCGCTTTGGCGTCGCGCGGTCTGTCCATCATATCGATGCCACAGATTGCCACGCTGCCAGCGCTGGGAGCAAGATTACCGGTGAGCATACGCATTGTGGTCGTCTTACCTGCGCCATTAGGTCCAAGAAATCCCAGAACCTCACCACTCCTCAACTCCAGATTGACGTCATATACTGCAGCACGATTGCCGAAGTCCCGGCAAAGGCCTTGAGCCAGAATGGTAGTCGGAGCGGTTTGTTCATTCATGAGGGCACTTCCATGGACCGGGATTTGTGAACAACCGTCACATCGTTTGATTATTTACTTCTGCTTTCAGGCTATCGACCAACAGGTCACCCACACCCTAGAATTAATAATGATGCTCGCAGCAGGCCTAGTATTGTTTTACAGCCATTCGGATTCGTTCTTAATGCCACTTGTGATAAGCATGAAATATACCTAATATGTGAGCTGTATTGAAGCTTGTCCCGCCCTTTATAGCCTTATTTTTGAACCCTGTCTGGATTTTTCCATGAATCTTAAAATTCTTGGCGTGCTGCTGCCGCTCACCCTTGTCGCCTGTGCACAGATTCCGACTAGGACCGGAGGCGAGTCGTCAGAGCAGTCCAAGGCCGGGCAATTAAAGTTACCCGTACAACGACTGACCGAGCCCATGCTGTTCGACTTTTTACTGGGAGAGACAGCGCTACAACGTGGTGAGTCAGAGATCGCAACAGGGATCTATCTCAGGCTTGCAAGAAACACACGTGACCCGCGTATCGCTCAACGCGCGACCGAGGTGGCTCTGCACTCTCGTCAGCCTGCGCCAGCACTTGAAACGGCCATGCTCTGGGTGGAGCTTGATCCAAGTGCAATGAACGCCCGTCAGACGACTGCCGCACTCCTCGTGAGTGCAGACAGGCTGGAGGAGGCGCGGCCTCATCTGGAGAGGTTATTAGCCTCTGAGGGTAACGGTATTCACGAAGCATTCATGCAACTGAACGGCCTCCTCGCCCGTAGCGCTGATAAGCCTGCGATACTTGAACTGGTACAGCATCTCTCCCAACCCTATCCTGATCTACCGGAAGCTCACTTTGCCATCTCCCAGGCGGCATGGTTCGCCAACCAGTTTGATATTGCACTGGCAGAAATGAAACAGGCACTGGCATTGCGTCCCAATTGGGAGACAGCGGCGATCTATCTGGGCCGGATATTGCAACGCACCTCCGGCAACGCAGCCATTGAATTTTATAAAGAGTATCTCGACAACTATCCTAGGTACAACGACACGCGTGTTGCCTATGCCCGTTTATTAACAGCAGAAAAAAATTATCTCCAGGCGCGCGAACAGTTTCAAAAATTGTTGATGGAGAATCCAGCAAATGCTGACATCATCCTAGCGGTGGGACTCCTGTCGATGGAGTTGCGTGATTATGATGCAGCGGAGGTGAATTTCAAGAGGGTTCTTGAGCTAGATTATAAAGACGCCGGGGCGGTCCGCTTCTACTTGGCGGGCATTTATGAGAAGACTCAGCAAATTGAAGCAGCAATGAAATGGTATCTCTCTGTAACCAGTGGCAATCAGTATCTTCCATCGCAAATTAGATATGCTGTGCTGCTGGCCAAACAGGGAAAGATTACTGAAGCCCGCCAGCACTTGCAGCAACTCCCCTCCACAAGTGATCAACAAACCACTCAACTGATCATCGCAGAGGCGCAGTTACTGCGCGAGAAGGGCGCTGATCAGGAAGTGTTCTCTGTACTCAGCCGTGGCCTAGAAAAGCTGCCCAACTATCCTGAACTACTCTATGAGCATGCACTGGCAGCAGATAAAATCGGTAAGCCAGAGATCTTGGAACGCGACCTGCGAAAACTGATTCGACTGAAGCCCGATCATGCGCATGCTTATAACGCCCTTGGATACAGCTTTGTAGAGCATAACCGGCGGCTGACAGAAGCATTGGAGCTGATCGAGAGGGCGAGCACACTCTCTCCCAATGATCCCTACATTATGGACAGTTTGGGATGGGTACATTACCGCATGGGCGACCTTCACCAAGGGACAGATTACCTGAGGCGAGCATTCATGGTCTATCCTGACCCTGAAATTGGGGCCCATCTGGGAGAGGTCTTGTGGGCACAGGATCTAAAAGATGAGGCACGCGAGATCTGGAATTCCTCCCTCAAGAGCGGGCCTGACAACGAGGCGCTACTCAAGACCATTAAGAAGTTCATACCTCAGTGACGAGTTATTGCGGTGGAGAGTGGGTCCGCTGCATGCGTTCCTCACCTTCCAATCGAAAGCATACTCATCTTCCGCACTATGGGATGATTCTTTTTCTCTTCCCTTTCTTGGTTAGTTGCGCTCCTCTCAATACCAAGAGTGCGGTCATCAGCACCTCCCTCATCGAACCCTCGGTCGTTAGGGGTGATGCAAGACCCGATAATTTTGGACTGATCGGCCGAGTCTCGGTGAGGGATGAAAGGCAGGGCTTCTCTGGAGGCATTCACTGGCAACACACCGATACGGGGGACGAGATTCTACTCTTATCCCCCTTGGGTCAAACGGTTGCGCAGATTCAGTCCAGCGCTGCCGGTGCTAGCCTCACCACCCCAGAGAAGAAGACCTATTACGCTGCTGATATTGAACACTTAACCGAACAAGTTTTGGGCTGGTATCTACCACTCGGAGGATTGCAATACTGGGTACAGAGTATGAACTCTCCTACGACTAGGGCGTCACTGGACCGGGACAGTAGTGGACGAGTTGTCGCTATCTGGCAGGATGACTGGGAGATTACTTACACGAGTTACTTTCCGTTAGGACATTCTCAAATTGAACGCCCCAAGGTACTGGTGCTCAACCGTGGTGATCTTCGGATAAGACTGGTCATCGACCAGTGGAAGACTGACTCGCCCATCCAACAAATACAATTCAAATGAACAGTCTTACTTATCCCGCACCCGCCAAGATCAATCTCTTCCTACATGTAGTAGGACGCAGGGAAGACGGTTATCACTTGCTGCAAACCGTTTTTCGATTCCTTGATTTCTCTGACGAGCTGCGCTTTACAGTACAAAAAAGTGGCAGGATAAGTCTGCATACGCCCACCGTCGGCGTCCCTGAAGAGAGCAATCTATGCATCCGGGCCGCAAAGTTATTACAGCAAGAAAGTAACACTCCTTTTGGGGTCGACATCTCTCTGGAAAAGCATATTCCGATGGGTGGAGGATTGGGTGGCGGAAGCTCGGATGCGGCCACTACTCTACTCGCGCTCAATCGCTTATGGGGCCTCGGCTGGACACGGGCTCATCTGATGGAGCTTGGACTCCGATTGGGAGCAGATGTGCCGGTATTCATTTTTGGCGAGAATGCCTTTGCCGAAGGGGTCGGCGAGAAACTCACCCCCATCAAGCTGCCATCAGCCTGTTACCTTGTACTCACCCCCCCGGCACATGTTCCAACGGCTCAGATCTTTGCCAGTAACGAATTGACACGAAACACGATTCCCATCAAAATACCGCCCTTTTCCATCGCTCAGGGACATAACGATCTGGAGCTGGTGGTGTGTCGAGCATATCCTGAAGTAGCGCGGCATCTGCAGTGGCTCAGGAGGCTTGAAAATACCACGATGGCGGCAATGACAGGCTCTGGTGGGTGCGTGTTTGCTGAGTTCGCCGACGAGGCGCAGGCGCACGGGGCATTGACACAGCTCCCCGTCGATATGCGAGGCTTTGTAGCTCGGGGACTGGATCGTCATCCCATGTATGATTTTGCGGAACAATAATTTTGGGGAGTCGCCAAGTGGTAAGGCACCGGATTTTGATTCCGGCATTCGTAGGTTCGATCCCTACCTCCCCAGCCAGTTTTAGATGTTAGAGTCCAAGACTGCCACGATCATTTGGCAGACCCGACTTGATCAGGAGTAACCTGTGTCCTTTATCTGCGTCTATAACCTACATCGCTAGCCATGGCCTACGATAGCTTGATGGTCTTCACCGGCAATGCCAATCCGAAGCTGGCTCAGGATGTGGTGCGACATCTCAGCATCCATCTGGGTCGGGCAACCGTAGGCCGGTTCAGCGATGGCGAGATCATGGTTGAGATTCTGGAGAATGTTCGCGGTAAGGACGTATTTATATTGCAGTCGACCTGTGCTCCCACCAACGATACCCTGATGGAGCTGCTTGTACTGGTGGACGCCCTGAAACGAGCCTCTGCTGGACGGGTCACCGCTGCAATACCTTATTTCGGCTATGCCCGCCAAGACAGAAGGCCACGCTCTGCGAGGGTGCCGATCACTGCCAAGGTCGTTGCTAATATGCTCGCCACGGTCGGTGTTGACCGGTTGCTGACGATGGATTTACATGCAGACCAAATCCAAGGGTTCTTTGATATCCCTGTCGACAATATCTATAGTATGCCGATACTGCTGGGTGACCTGTGGAAAAGTAATTACCAAAATCTGGTGGTGGTCTCCCCCGATGTCGGTGGTGTGGTACGGGCAAGGCAGATGGCAAAGCGTCTAGAATGTGATCTGGCAATCATTGATAAGCGTCGCCCTAAACCAAATGTAGCTAAGGTGATGAACATCATCGGCGAAGTTAAGGGTCGTAACTGCGTCATCATGGACGACATGGTCGATACTGCCAACACCTTATGCGAAGCTGCCAGGGCTCTGAAAGAGCAAGGAGCGTCCAGTGTCATGGCCTATTGTACGCATGCGGTCCTGTCAGGTAATGCAGTAGAGCGGATTCAGAGCTCCGCACTGGATAAGTTGGTGGTCACCGATACCATCCCGCTGCGTGAAGATGCCAAGGCCTGTAGTCGTATCTTTCAATTGAGTGTTGCCAGCCTGCTGGCAGAGACGGTATTACGCATCAGTAACGAGGATTCAGTGAGTTCACTATTCATGGAATAGGGTTGGGCGTGTTGTGCGCCCTTTTGTAATCGGATCATCTGGTCGCGGATGATCCTTATCTTGGAGAAGTAAAATGCAAATCGAAATTAGCGCCAATAAGCGCGTATTACAAGGCAAGGGTGCGAGCCGCCGCCTCCGTGGTTCCGGTAAGGTTCCGGGGATCATTTATGGCGGAGAGGCTCAGGCGCAATCTATCGAGTTAGATCACAATAATCTGTATCACAAACTCAAGCTAGAGGCGTTCCATGCATCCATCCTATCGCTTGATCTGGATGGAAAGAAGGAGCAGGTCTTATTACGCGACCTGCAAATGCATCCATTTAGGTTACAGATACAGCATATCGACTTCCAGCGAGTTGATCAGAATAAGAAGATACACATGAAGGTGCCGCTGCACTTCATCAATGCCGATATTGCCCCTGGGGTAAAAGTCTCCGGTGGTATTGTCAGTCACATCCTGTCTGAACTGGAGATCTCCTGCCTGCCAAAAGATCTGCCTGAATTTATCTCGGTGGACTTGAGCAATCTGACCGTTATTAATTCGCTGCACTTGAGCGATCTAGGGCTCCCAAAAGGAGTCGAAATTCCTTCGCTGATTAGAGGTGAGAATCTACCTGTAGCAACGATCATTATTCCCCGCGCCGTAGCCTCTGAAGAAGCTGCGGTCGTCGTTGCTGCTGTTGACATCCCGACGACCGTTCAGAAGAAAGAGACTGCCGTGAAGGAGTCTGACAAGAAAGATAGCGGCAAGAAGAAATAGCATCTGCCGGCTCTAGAGAGCTGCTGAATAAGCCCGCCGGAGTCATCCTGGTCCCGGCGGGTTTTCTAATGGTTAACCGCAACTGTGGCGTGTTCGATGAAACTCATCGTCGGTCTTGGTAATCCAGGCAAAGAGTATTCCGCCACCCGCCATAATGCAGGGGCCTGGTGGGTAAGCCGTCTGGCGAAAGAACTCCAGTCAACTCTGAGGACAGAGGCGCGGTTTCATGGTTTGTGCGCTCACATCAGCCAGGGTGATGGCGAGATGTGGTTACTTAACCCACAAACCTATATGAATGCGAGTGGTAAAGCAGTCTCTGCGATATGCCGTTTTTATAAGATTCAACCTGAACAGGTCCTCGTGGCTCATGATGACCTGGACTTGCCCCCAGGAACGTCCAAGCTGAAGCTCGGTGGCGGACTCGGGGGCCACAATGGACTGAAGGATATCGCCGCTCACCTCGCATCCAGGGACTTCTGGCGGCTACGTATCGGGATCGGTCATCCTGGTGATAAGAATGCCGTGGCGGACTATGTACTGCAGCCGCCCTATAAGGAGGAATCTCCACTGATAGATGAATCAATCCGCCGCAGCCTCGAGGTCTGGCCGTTGATCAATCAAGATAACTGCCAAGCCGCTATGCTGAAGCTACACACTAACCCATCCATTACTCCATAAACTCATGAGCCTGAAATGCGGCATTGTTGGCCTACCCAATGTAGGCAAGTCCACCCTCTTCAACGCACTGACCAAGGCTGGGATCGCTGCTGAGAATTATCCCTTCTGTACCATCGAGCCTAATATCGGCATCGTTGAGGTTCCGGACCCCAGACTGATTAGACTCACCGAAATCGTCAAACCCCAAAAGGTGCAGCCTGCCATTGTTGAGTTCGTTGATATCGCCGGTCTCGTAGCCGGCGCTTCCAAGGGAGAGGGTCTAGGTAATAAATTCCTCGCCACCATCCGTGAAACTGACGGCATCATCAACATGGTTCGCTGCTTTGCCGACGATAACGTGGTCCATGTTGCTGGTCGAGTGGACCCAATTTCTGATATTGAAACGATACAGACCGAACTTGCATTGGCTGATCTGGTCACTGTAGAAAAATCGCTTCACCGAGAAACCAAACTGGCCAAGTCCGGAGACAAGGAATCGATCAAGCTTGTGTCGCTACTGGAAACCGTACGGTCACATCTCGACCAGGGGAAGCCTGCCAGGAGCATGCAACTGGATAAAGATCAGAGGCATCTGCTGCAACCCCTCTGCCTACTGACTGCGAAACCAGCCATCTACGTGGCCAATGTTGATGAGAAAGGTTTTACTAATAACCCGCTACTCAAACGAATGGAAGAGTATGCCGCACAAGAAGGCGCCCCTGTAGTTGCAATCTGCGCTTCACTCGAGTCTGAGATCGCTGAGCTCTCTGACGAAGACAAAGAGATATTTCTTGCGGATATCGGCTTAGAGGAGGCCGGGCTGAATCGTCTCATCCGTGCAGCTTATGATCTATTAGGACTTCAGACCTACTTCACTGCCGGGGTTAAAGAAGTTCGTGCCTGGACCATACACAGGGGCGACACCGCGCCACAGGCCGCTGCCGTGATCCATACCGATTTCGAGAAAGGTTTCATCCGTGCTGAAGTCATTAGTTACGATGATTTCAGTGCCTGCAAGGGTGAACAGGGTGCTAAGGAAGCGGGGAAGATGCGGTTAGAGGGTAAGGAATATATCGTCAAGGATGGCGATGTGATGCATTTCAGATTTAACGTGTAAATCAACTGTTTGAGTCTGGAGAACTATTCCCGTAGGTCTGTCACCACCCGCATCTCAGGACAGGGATAGGGATAGGGATAGAAACAAAGCGAGAACACAGGATTGAGAGGACCCTCCTAGGTCATCAACTGCCATCCTTCACCCTCAAGTTACACACAGACCAACCAGATATCCTGTCAGGACAATGATCCCCATCACAGGGGTCATTGCGAGCAGCATCAATGAGTCAAAGTTAATCCGCCTGCTGAATCGGGTCATCATTCCATCCTGAACAAATTGTGCATCATTGGCTCTCTGAGCAGGTATTGATTCTTTCTCTTGACCTATCAAGTCTCATCGCTAAGGAGTCAGTGGTACACCCTCTAGTGGACTTCAATTCATCTCTTCCGACTTTAAGTGTACTCATCGACTGATACCGCACTAAGAAATGAGTCATCGCCCCCATAACTTCTGCAGAGAGTTATTTATAGTCTAGGTCCGACTGAGCATGCATTGATATAGCCCATTCGGATCATTCCGGTCTCAACGCCACTTCCACAGACACAATATCACCCTATTTTGTTAGTAGCTCCTTATTATATTGGAGCATTTTTTACCCCCCATTTTGGGGGCTCACTCTCCGCTTAAAAGGCAATATTTGACTTGACATCCTTACTTATATTCACATGTGTAACATAACTGGCATCATAACGACAACCAAACCCGCGCCAACCATAGATCTATATATAACCAACTGTTTATTAAGCAGTTATATACTGGTTAATAATTGAACTATTTGTAAAATAGCATTACAAAAGCAGGCCTTGCCGATCAAACTTCCAATTTGTCCACAAACTTATCCACAGGAATTGTGGATCAAAGAATATCTTTCATTCTCGCTCATTTCCTGATACGAAATACGCGCTGCGAATATCCGCGACCCATACTCGATGGCAGATGGCAGCACAGCCATAATCAAGGACCGCCCCACCGCTAAACTGATGGATGCATACGGTCAGCCGCATCAAAATATTTTCTCGCATAGGCAACCAGTTGCGCATCAGATGGATGATCAACGGTTTCCACACCAATAACTTTGTCAGTTACTTTTTTATCGTGACTGTGAATGTGCTTAACAAGACTTAACTTAGCACTTGCTGGGCCGACAATCAGAATCTGCTGAGCCCCCTCCAACGCCTCAACCACTTCGTGATAATAGTGCTGATCCTCTGGCTCCCGACCAGCACCAACCGACCCACGCTTATTATGCAGGTGATGATGCGGCTTACTTGGGCGGACAATGGATGACTCTATATCATCAGGACTGACATGCATGACGTGTGCTTCCTTGTGATCAATCCATACAACTGCGTGGTAGTGGGACATAACGTTCCTCTCAAAGACTATAAGATATTTGTGTTCTAAAAATGGGAGATAGTCAGCAAAAGACTATATAGAA
>JBAWVG010000002.1:0-66924 GCA_037147395.1 Nitrosomonadaceae bacterium
TGGCGCTATCGTAAGCAGCGGTATGTGAGAATGTTTTTTGCGCCAATCGAAAACGGATATCCTGCCCCACCTCACCACGATTTGACTTCATCTCTGTCAGTACCGACTCATAGTCGGCCGGATCAGTCACCACCGTCACATGCTTCCAATTCTTTGCCGCAGCACGAATCATGGTCGGACCGCCGATATCGATATTTTCGATTGCATCCTCCAGGCTACAATCATCTCTGGCTACGGTCTGGCTGAATGGATACAGGTTCACCACCACTAAATCGATTGTTGGTATCGATGCCTGCTCTATTGCCGCAACATGCTCCGGCAAGTCTCTCCTGGCCAGGATACCGGCATGAATTTTCGGGTGGAGGGTCTTGACCCTCCCATCGAGCATCTCTGGAAAACCGGTGTAATCGCCGACCTCGGTCACCTCCACACCAGCATCCTGCAGCAGCTTGGCAGTCCCACCAGTGGACAGTATATTCACGCCAAGTTGGCGTAATCCAAGTGCAAGCTCGACAATGCCACTCTTGTCGGAAACACTAATTAGGGCTTGTCTTATGGTCATCTATTGGGGTGTGACTGAGGGGTTATGATTCATCTACTGCGCAATCGGATTACTGGGCTACATTTGATCATTCCTTACCTGACCATCCGTATCCTTGACTCCCTACTTAATCTGGTACTCTTTCATCTTACTTCGAAGAGTATTACGGTTGATGCCAAGCAATTCAGCGGTACGGGTCTGATTACCCCCTGCATGTTTTAGCACCATCTCAATCAATGGTTTCTCAACACTACTGATCACCATCTCATGAAGGGGGCATGGCCTCTCTCCGTCAAGATCTTTAAGATAACTCTCTACCGACTTACGGACACAGCAGGCGATATCATTCTCATTGATCATGCAGCAAGTTCCTCGTTTTCAGTATAAGTCAGCTGACGTCCATAATTAGCGAGCTCGTCGAAGAATTCGCTCGCTGCAGCCATCTGCTGGTCAGTCGTTTGCAACTGGTTCATGTCATGACGAAATGCGGCCGAACCGACCAGGCCCTTGGTATACCAAGAGATGTGTTTACGCGCAACACGTACCCCTGTGTACTCACCATAAAAATGGTAAAGGTCATGCAGATGCTCAATCAGGACGCGGTGGATCTCGCTCACGTCCGGCAGGGGTAAGTGCTGTCCGGTGGCAAGATAATGACTAATCTCGCGGAATATCCAAGGTCGACCCTGCGCAGCACGACCGATCATGACGGCATCTGCGCCGGTGTATTCGAGCACTTGCTTGACCTTCTCGGGGGTGGTGATGTCGCCATTGGCGATGACGGGTATCCTCACCGCCGATTTCACCGCTGCGATGGTATCGTACTCGGCATTGCCGGTATATGCACATGCACGGGTACGTCCATGAATGGCAATCGCACGGACACCCGCATTCTCCGCAATATGAGCCACACTGAGGGCATTTCTATGTTGCTTGTCCCACCCGGTTCGGATTTTTAGGGTGACTGGAACGTCCACAGCACTGACCACTGCATCGAGTATTCTCCCAACCAACATCTCATTCTGCAATAAAGCAGAGCCGGCCATCACGTTACAAATTTTTTTGGCGGGGCAGCCCATATTAATATCAATTATTTGCGCACCCCTCTCTACATTATAGCGAGCCGCTTCTGCCATCATTGAAGGGTCTGCACCCGCAATCTGTACCGATATCGGATCAACCTCACCCGTATGATCAGCACGACGGAGGGTCTTTTCAGAGCCCCATAGCAGTGAATTGCTAGAGACCATTTCTGATACCGCCATACCCGCGCCCATGCTCTTGCATAATTGCCGGAAAGGGCGATCAGTGACCCCCGCCATGGGGGCTACAATCAGATTATTATTAAGGACATAGGGGCCGATCTGCATGTTTTTAGTTGATTAAATATAAGGTAAGCGGAATTAAATAAAGCAGAATTGCAGAGTACGTGATTCTAAACTACACAGGGTAGGCATGGAAAAGAATCGGTATCGGAATGATCTTATTTATCTGATCAGGGGCACTGCTCTTCATGTATCCAGTCGTGTTCATTTTTACTCTGGGACTGCCTATCCTCGAGCACCGAACATCATGCGACGTGCAACGAAACGCTTGATCGGTGGCAGACAATCAAGAGCGCTCAATCCAAGGTTACGCATACCACTCAATATGGGGTCATCATTGGAGAAAAGTTTTACCAAAGAATCAGTGAATACTCGTCCCGCTTTACTATCCATCCGTCGCCTATGAGCATATCTCGCGAGCATTGCGGGCGTACCGATCTCAGTCTCGGATGTGACGATCTCATCGGCCATTTCCCAGGCATCACGCAGCCCCAGATTGAAGCCCTGCCCCGCGACCGGGTGTAGCGTCTGTGCTGCATTACCCACCAATGCAATACGCTGTGCTGTGACAGGGTCTGCATACTTAAGCGCAAGTGGGAAGCCAGATCGTTTGCTGGTATCCATAAAATGGCCGAGACGATCACCAAAATGCTCATGCAACCGCGCAAGAAAGCCTGCATCATCTAGGCTGAGTATCTCCTTCGCCGCTGTGGGGGAGACGGTCCACACCAATGCAAAGTAATCACCCATTGGCAATAAAGCCACCGGACCATCTGAAGTAAAGCGCTCGTAGGCGATCCCGCTTTGAGGAACTCCGGTCTTGATACGAGCAACCACCGCCCATTGATCATACTCTTGAACGTGCTGGGTCACTCCTTCAACTTGCCCGATGAGGCGCCCACCATCAGCTAATACCAGCAGCTTCGAGGTGACCTGTTTTACCGCTCCCCCATGTTGAAACTCAACCTGCCCCTGTCCTGCACTTGTCTCCAATCGAGTGACCTGTGCGCCCTCTAAATAATCGACATCACAGGCCTGTATCAATCCATACATCGCTCTAAATACATCATGGTGGTTGACCACATACCCTAGGGCCGGAACACCGACACCATCAGCGGTCAACACGGCACGGCCGAAACCACCCCGGTTAGACACATGTATGTTCGTGATGGGGGTGATTTCAGGTAAGGTCTGCCACACACCGAGTCGATGAAGGATCAGATGACTACCATGAGATAGCGCCAATGGGCGCAAATCTTCCGCCTTTTCAGGGAACTCACGCGACTCCAGCAGCAGCACCGACAAACCACTTTCGCGTAGCGCAAGAGACAAGGCCATCCCTACCGGCCCTCCCCCAATAATAATGAGATCATAATGGTCTCGAACTATCATCCCTGTGGCCTTTGAGTCCAACTAATCTCGTCCCGTCTTGTTGGTCTTTATTTCTATAATCTCTGCATCCTCTATCACTTGGTACTCGCTCTCTACCGCCGCCGCGGGACCTTCCAATTTCCGCCGTAACCACCATAATCGCAACCAAAATCCAGCAGCAGCGACGGCGAATAGTCCTAAAAAAACCGCAAAAAAGAACATCCCCAGTACCGCCAGAATGATGATTCCAGGAACCAAGACCAAATACAACAACCAGCGATTCATGGGGGAGACCTGTATAGAGCGCTCTTCTGAAGTCCCCATACCTGGCCCCCGAGATATCTGTCTGATAATTATTTTACTGTTCTCGTCCACGATGTTATTGCTGCATCAATTGTTCAATCTGAGCTACTGTCTTGGGTGCAGCAATGGTCAAGACCTCACATCCCGTATCCGTTACCGACACATCATCCTCGATACGCACGCCGATATTCCAGAAGTGTTCAGGCACGTTATCTGCGGGACGGATATAGCAACCGGGTTCAACAGTCAGCACCATCCCCTTTTGTAGGGGTCTCCAGTGACCATTCATCTTGTATTCACCCGCATCGTGTACATCCAGCCCCAACCAGTGACCGGTCCGGTGCATATAAAACCGCTTATAGTCTTCAGACTGGATGACCCCATCCACACTTCCATGACAGAGCCCCAGATCAATAAACCCCTGGACCAGCACCTGCAGTGCTGCCTCATGCGGCGCGTTCCAAAGAGTACCGGGCCGCACAATGGCGATCGCCTCCCCCTGTGCCGCCAGAACCAGTTGATATATATCCTTCTGCGCCGCGCTGAATTTCCCGTTCACTGGAAATGTGCGCGTGATGTCAGCGGCATAACCATCCAGCTCACACCCCGCATCAATTAGCAGCAGGTCACCAGACTTAAGCTCTGAATTGTTTTCAATATAATGCAGCACACAGGCATTGGCACCCCCCGCAACGATCGGAGTATAGGCGGGCGCCTGCGCACCATGACGTCGAAACTCATGCAGCAGTTCTGCCTCTACCTCATATTCATGCAACCCGGCCCGGGTTGTCAGCATCGCACGGCAGTGGGCGCCGGTAGAGATCTCTGCCGCACGGCGCATGACCTGCAGCTCCTCCTCACTCTTGAGCAATCGCATCTCATCCAGCAGCAATCGGATGTCATGAATGGCCGCTGGTGCGACGACACCGCTGCGCCCTTGCTCTCGCACCCGGTCGACCCAGCCGATCAAGCGTGCATCCCAGTCTCTATCCTGCCCCAATGAACAATATACTGCGGGCTGATCTGCCAGAAGCTTGGGCAGCATCTCGTCTAACTGGGTGATGGAATAAGCCTCGTCGAAACCAAAGGCCTCTCGTGCGGCATCCGGTCCATGACGAAATCCATCCCAGACCTCCCGCTCCTTATCTTTGTCACGACAGAATAGGATTTGCTTAGATTCGGCTTCTGCTGACCCTGCTACCAACACCAGCAAAGCCCCCGGTTCGCTAAAACCCGTTAAGTAATAAAAATAGCTATCGAACCGGTAAGGATGATGTGAATCTCTGCTCCTCACCCGTTCCGGCGAGGCTGGAATAATGGCCACCCCATGGCGCATCATTGATGCCAGATATCGGCGATGTTCGATAAAGGATTTAATCGGAATCATGGAGCGATTTTCACAGGATTTACAGGATAAAGCAAAGTTCCCCGGATGTACCACTGCAAACTTTGCGTGATCTAAGGGAGCCTCAATGTGGTGACATAGTCATTGAGTAGGTGTAACCGTTCTGGTGTGCCCACATCCATCCACACGCCCGGATAATGCTCCCCGCTCACCTTATCTAGGGCCATTGCTCGACGAAGCAATGGCGCAAGCTTCGCAGCCGTACCCGGAACAACTCCCTTAAAGATCTGTGGTTGATATATGCCGATTCCACTGAAGGTGAACATGTGCTCTCCTGCCAATGTCACCCTATCAGCATCAAGAGCGAAGTCTCCAGCAGCATGATGTGATGGATTATCTACCATCACTAAATGGGCAAGAATCTCTTCAGGATCTTCCTGCATCCTCCGCAGAACCGGTAGCAACCGAGCAAGATCAAACTCACAATAAATATCAGCATTGACTACTAGAAATGGGCACCCATTGGGGCCATTCTCTAGTCCATCTCGTAGCAGAGGTAATGCCTGTGCAATACCTCCTGCGGTCTCCAGTGCAGTGGGTTCATGCGAGTAATGAATGCTAATCCCATAACGCTCACCATCACCTAATTCAGTCTCGATCATCTCTCCCAGATAGGAGTGATTAATGACAACCTCACGGAATCCTGTACTCGCAAGACTCCCCAGATGGTATTCGATCAGTCTCTTACCACCCGCTCGAAGTAGGGGCTTAGGCAGTGTGTCGGTCAGTGGACGCATACGCTCGCCACGACCGGCGGCCAGTATCATCGCCTTGAACGGTACGTCTTTAGAAAGAATAGCCAATGGTCGCATCCGGCCTATCTTCTGCCAGCGTATCCAGTAATAACAGCAAGGGACCCAGCTCGCGGTAGCGCTCGCAGGCCTTACGTAAATACTCCATCACCAGCGGCATATTTTTGAGGTAGCCATCTTTGCCATCTCGATGACACAGACGTGCGAAGATACCCAAGACTTTGATGTGGCGCTGAACACCCATCCACTCGAAATCACGGTAGAAGTCGGCGAAATCAGCGGACACCGGCAGCCCCATTTTTCTAGCCTTCTCCCAATAGCGAATCAGCCAGTCCAGAACACGCTCCTCATCCCAGCAAATATAGGCATCCTTAAACAACGACACCAGGTCGTAGGTTACAGGACCATAGACCGCATCCTGAAAGTCTAAAATGCCTGGGTTGGGCAGTGTATCCATCAGGTTGCGTGAGTGATAGTCCCGGTGCACGAATACCCGAGGCTGGGATAGGTTATTTTGTAGAATTTGACTAAAGACAGAGGCCAAGTCAACTTTCTGCTCTGGGCTGAGGGTCACCTTCAAATGCGTATCGATATACCAATCTGGAAACAGACTCAATTCTCTCAACAATAGCGCTTCATCATAATCTGGCAGTACGCCAGAGCCACTCGCCATCTGAATTTTAATGAGAGCATCCACCGCCTCACCATACAGATGATTAGCTCTTTCGGGGAACTCCGTCATTGACTGCAAATAGGTGGTGTCACCAAAATCCGTGAGCAGCAGAAATCCTTTTTCCAAGTCTTGTGCTAGTACTTCTGGGACATGCACCCCGGACCTAGCAAAGATTTTAGCGATATTTAAAAAGTTGGCGCAATCCTCGTGCTGATTCGGCGCATCCATGATGATCAGCGTATCGTCACTAAAAGTTGCTCGGAAATAGCGGCGGGAACTCGCATCGGCAGAGGCTGCAGATAGGGTGAAAGACTTACCAGAAGACTGAGTTTTGACCCAGCTTTCCAGAAGTTGTAGGCGTTGTAAATTTTCCATCACCAATCCGCGATTGCCTAATTACCCGAAGTATGAGATTTTATCATGCAAGCATCACACGTCACCCGACCGGTTGACGGACCATCAATGAAGGAGAGAGTCATGCTGAATCAAAAAATATTAGATGAAATAAGCAGCAAGATCAATGATTTAATGGCACAAAGCCCGGTAAAGGATGTCGAAAAGAATCTGCGAGTGATGCTGGCTGGGGTCTTCTCCCGTCTAGATTTGGTGGGGCGCGAGGAGTTCGACATACAGCAAGAGGTGCTAAAACGTACACGCGAGCAACTGACCGCATTAGAAGAACGGTTGGCAGGACTGGAGGCTGCTGGAGAGAAGAAGAAAAGTAAGTCATAAGCTGGTTGCAGATACTCAGTCGTAAAAAGAGCTCACAGAGTGGCCCTAAGCAATGGGCATACTGCTAAAAAGGAAATCATGTTCTCAAAATACCTAGCCCATGCTGCAGGACTCGTGTGTCTCCTAGCCTCATCATTTGCTGCGGCCATCGCCCCTGAACAAATTCTACTGCAAGTCTCGCCTTCTATCGTGGTGGTTGATATTTCTGATATCTATGGCAAATCCATTGAGAAGCGTAGCGGCGTCGTAATCGATATAGGTCAGGTGGTTACCAGTTGCCATGCAATTCAGAAGGATAGGAACTTGCAAGTTTGGCACGAAGGCAGTTCTTTCAAGGCTAAGCTGCAACACTCGGACACTGTCCGTAACTTGTGCCAACTAAATGTCCCAAGGCTAAGGGCTCCTCCAACAATCTTAGGGGCAACCCAAAAACTTAGGGTGGGTCAACACGTTTATGCGGTTGGCACTTCGAAGGATCAAGATCTGGACTTGAGTGAGGGGATCATCTCTGGTCTGCGTCCGCATGGAAGTGCGCAATATATTAATACCTCCGCCATTATTTCTCCCAGTTCAAGAGGCGGGGGCCTGTTTGATGATCAGGGAAAGCTAGTAGGCATTTCTACATCTGACACTATCGAAGGAAAAAACTTTAACTTCGCACTCCCAATCGAATGGACCCGTGAACTCCCCATAACAGCAAAAATAGCGCAATCGGGAGCCAAGAAAGAGAGTGGTCTGGACCGACTAAACCTCTCTATTGCACTTGAGAAGAAAAAAAATTGGCAGAGCCTTCTAAAGCTTTCACAGCAGTGGACTAAGAGTGAGCCTGGGGATACGGTTGCTTGGTTCAGTCTGGGCCTAGCTCAAGCCGGCCTAAAACAGTATGACCGAGCCATTCAAGCCTACCGTGAGTCGATACGCATCCGACCAGAGTATGCTGACGCCTGGTACAACCTGGGCGTTTCCTACTTCAGTCTTAAACAACACCCTCAGGGGATGCACGCTTACCAGGAGGCGCTGCGTATACAGCCCGAGGGTGCGGATGCTTGGCGCGGCCTAGGAGTTGCCTATAGTGGATTAAAGCAACACGACCAGGGCACCCATACCTCTCGAGAACCAATACGTACTCAACCTGAGTCTGCTAATGCTTGGTACAACTTAGGCAATTCGTACTACGATCTCCAGCAGTTTGACCAGGCAGTTCAAGCCTATCGGGAGTCGCTACGGGTTAGACCTGAAGATGCTAATACTTGGTATAACCTAGGCGCTGCCTATGATGAACTCAAGCAACAGGATGAGGCAATTCGAGCTTATCAGGAGGCCTTACGCATCCAACCGAGATACGCCATGGCCTGGTATGACTTAGGGAAGGTCTACTATTTTCAGGGTGAACAGGGGAAGGTACGAGAGATTTATCATACCTTACGGAAAATTGACCCAGCACTCGCGGTCAAGTATTTCAATGCTTTGATTCTGCCTTAATGAGCCTGGTTCAAATAGAACCGATACCCGTCATTACACCTACATGAACGCCCTCTTACTCGAATATCAACTCATCATCTTTCAGTCTATAAGTCCCGCCCGACCTATCCTTAGTCGTTGATGTGCGCTTCGTGCCGACGCGTACCTCGACACCCTCAAGAAAATGTTGCTCTGCCTTGACCATAGCCCCCCGACTGGCGGCAATCTCCTTCTTTAACTGCACCTCATCCAGATTAAGTTGCTGCTCTTCATCATCAAGCGAGGTAAGGGTTGAATTTGCAGATTCGAGTGCAGATACTGATACTCGATCCGGTTTGTTCGCTGCCAGATCGATCAGTTTGCGTACCTTAAACCGTCTGACCTTTAGATCATCACGACTCTCAGAGAGCTTGGCCATACGTGCATACAATGAATCAGAGGTACGTGCAATCACAACCGTCCTCGAACGCGAGGGCGAGCCAATAGTCTTCGCTTTGACTAATTGACCGGCGGTCGCCACCCCGCCGATGATATGACCCCTACGACTTCCATCACCAACGATAATCTGGACGGCAGCAGTTAATGTACACATCATCGTGTAATCACGGATGAAAATACCTTGCCCCGCATTAATAACCGCGTTCTGTGTGAAGTTCGCATTAACCGATCCTCCGGCCTCGGTTATAGGATCGATCGTAAGCTCATTCTCAAGTTTTTCTGGATGACCGATCAGACCCCCGATCACGACGATATCACCCTTTGCAATTAATCTAGCGCCTTCAGTCGAGCCCTTGATATGAATGTCACCATCTGCCTTGATCGTCATGCCACTTTGAACCTCTCCAGTCACAATGACCGTCCCGAGGAAATCAATATTACCGGTATGGAGGTCAACATTCTTGACGGTATAGACCGGCTCCACCTTCACCCCATTAGGGATTAAATAAGGACAACCATCAATCTTTGCGATCAATAAATCTGCATCATTACTATCAATTTCGGCCCCTTCAAGTCCTGCAGTAAACTCAAGACTCACCCCCTCTTTTGCAGGGATAGGCGTGCCCGATATGGTAAAACCAGGCTCGCCAGCACCGGCGGGATGACGCCTCATCAATGAATCACCCGTATACACAACGAGAATTTCACCTAAATCACGGAAATTGGCAATGCCCTCTTCATCAACCTGCGGAACACGCTCCTTCATTTCAGGAAGAAGGCTCTCAAATCTAGAATCAAGACCATCTTCAGCTGGCTTCCCACTTGCTATCAGAACACTATCGCCCTCCTCACTGATCGCACGTTTAATTGCTTCCATATCAAGATCTACGGTGATCTCTTTATCTTTCGCTTCTTCAAGGATACTCTCGAGTGTCACTGCAATCCCACCGCGCGGATTAAAGCAGGTCAGATATGCGCTGAGCTGACCATCATCGATCTTGATGAAGAACTCTCCATCCGAAGCAGCACCTATGGCGAGTTCAAAGGGAGTCCGATCGTTGTAATTACCTGTAGCCTCGAGCAAGGCATCTTCATCCAGATCACACTCGCCGAATCCCGCAGTTTCAATCGCCTTTCTAAAGTGATTGAGCGTGATCTCTTCAACATCACCTTCTGGAGAGAAACAAGCCATCACAGCACGTCCATCTTCGCCTAGGCGTATGGATAGATATTTTAAATGTGAATCTTCGGACATTACAGTCGCCTCATCAGATCACGCGAATTTCTATAGTACACCGAATTTAATATTACAAATATTATTAAAAAACACCCTAATTAAGATAGAGATATATCACTTGAATTCAATTGGTTGTATGACAACCGATTAAAACCTGGAGAAAAGTTCCAACAGCCTCTTAATCGTTACAGATCGGCCCCGAGTCTTGGCGTATATCAACAACCTGTATATGCGCAGGGTATTTGTCAGGATGGATAGGATAGATGGCTAACAACCCCTGCTAACCACGGCATTGCAAGGGCCATGATAGAATCCCACCTCCAACGGACATAGAATCTGACCATGAATAAAGACTACCGAACCGCTCTATTAGAGGACCTTCTCAGTCAACGAATCCTATTGCTAGATGGGGCTATGGGGACGATGATCCAGAGCTACACACTTAATGAAGCGGATTATCGCGGCACTCGATTTGCTCATTTCCCACACGACCTCAAGGGAAACAATGATCTTCTGACGCTGACTCAACCGCATATTATTCATGAAATTCATACCGGTTACTTGGAAGCGGGTTCGGATATTATCGAGACCAATACCTTCAATTCCACGACCGCCTCGATGTCCGACTATCATATGCAGGATCTGGTATATGAATTAAATTTTGCTGGGGCGAAATTGGCGAAGGAAGCAACCCTGGCAATGGAGGCAAAAACACCGGACAGACCTCGCTTCGTAGCCGGCGTATTAGGGCCAACCACCAAGACCGCCTCAATCTCACCGGACGTGAATGACCCCGGTTTTCGGGGCATCACTTTCGACCAACTGGTTGCCGATTACACCGTCGCCATCAGCGGCCTTCTGGCAGGGGGCGCTGATATCCTGCTGGTGGAAACCATCTTTGATTCTCTCAACGCCAAGGCGGCTCTGTTCGCAATAGATCAATATTTCGAGGATCATGGCATCCGTGTCCCGATCATGATCTCGGTCACCATTACCGATGCCTCCGGACGCACTCTCTCCGGACAAACCCCAGAAGCATTCTGGGATTCAGTCAGTCATGCCAAACCATTATCGGTGGGATTAAACTGCGCACTGGGCGCAGAATTGATGCGTCCTTACATCGAAGAGCTATCCAAGGTTGCCGATGTTTATACCAGCGCGCACCCCAATGCCGGTCTACCTAATCCACTGGCAGAGACTGGCTACGATGAATCGCCTGATTACACTGCCAGCCTGATCAAGGATTTTGCAGTGTCAGGATTCGTCAATATTGTGGGCGGCTGCTGCGGCACAACGCCCGCGCATATCAGAGCCATCGCCACTGCAGTGAACGGCATTGCGCCACGCATTATTCCCAACGTTCCAAAAAAGTTGCGACTATCTGGACTGGAGCCATTGAATATTGATGATGACTCCCTATTCGTGAATGTGGGGGAGCGTACTAACGTTACCGGATCGAAAATTTTTTCCCGTTTAATACTCGGCAATAATTATGCGGAGGCCTTGAGTGTCGCCCGCAGCCAGGTAGAAAGTGGCGCTCAGATCATCGATATCAATATGGATGAGGCGATGCTCGATTCGCAGAAAGCGATGGTAACTTTCCTCAACCTGATTGCGGCTGAACCGGATATCAGCCGCGTACCGGTCATGATCGATTCGAGCAAGTGGTCAGTAATTGAGGCCGGCCTGAAATGCGTACAAGGTAAGGCCGTGATCAACTCCATCAGCATGAAGGAAGGTGAGGAGGAATTCATTAAGCATGCGCGGTTAGCGCGCCGCTACGGGGCAGCCGTGATTGTGATGGCCTTCGATGAATCTGGACAGGCTGATACTCAGGCACGTAAGGTCGATATCTGCACTCGTTGCTACCGCATCTTAGTAGACCAGGTGGGATTCCCTCCGGAAGATATCATTTTTGATCCGAACATTTTCGCAGTTGCCACCGGTATTGAGGAGCACAATAATTACGGCGTCGACTTCATCGAAGCCACTCGCATCATCAAGAAGACCCTGCCACATGCCAAGGTGAGTGGTGGCGTATCTAATGTCTCATTCTCCTTCCGAGGTAACGAACCGATACGAGAGGCGATCCATACGGCCTTCCTGTATCACGCCATCCAGGCTGGTATGACCATGGGCATCGTTAACGCTGGGCAACTGGGTGTTTACTCGGATATCCCACCGGACTTACTAGAAAGGGTTGAGGATGTACTGCTCAATCGCCGCAGTGACGCCACCGAGAGGCTGGTGGAATTCGCCGAGAATTTCAAGGGTCAGAGCAAGGAGAGGGTTGAAGATCTCACTTGGCGCGATGAGCCGGTTCAGCAGCGTTTGACACACGCCCTAGTCAAAGGCATCAATACCTATATCGTTGAAGATACCGAATCAGCACGCTTAGAAATCACTGCCCAAGGCGGGCGCCCAATCCAGGTGATTGAGGGGCCTCTGATGAATGGCATGAATGTAGTTGGTGATTTATTCGGCTCTGGAAAAATGTTTCTGCCACAAGTAGTCAAGTCAGCACGGGTCATGAAACAGGCAGTGGCACATTTACTACCCTTCATCGAAGCAGAAAAGAAACGTTCCGGTGATTCTAGGCCCAAGGGAAAGATCGTCATCGCAACGGTTAAGGGCGACGTACATGACATCGGCAAGAATATCGTCACAGTGGTACTGCAATGCAATAACTATGAAGTGGTGAATATGGGTGTAATGGTCCCGTGTGCGCAAATCTTGGAGATGGCACGACGGGAAGGGGCCGATATCATTGGCCTATCCGGGCTGATTACCCCCTCTCTAGAGGAAATGACGCATGTGGCAAAAGAGATGCAACGTGAAGGCTTCACCATCCCTCTACTGATTGGTGGAGCGACCACCTCACGCGTCCATACCGCAGTGAAGGTCGCACCGCACTACAGCGGTGTGACTGTATGGGTGCCGGATGCAAGCCGCGCCGTAGGGGTATGCAGCAATTTACTATCGGAGGATCTACGCTCAAATTATGTCACGGAGATCCAGACTGAATATGAGAAAGTTCGTACCCAGCACAAGAACAAGAAAGGACAATCTCCGATGCTATCGATTGCGGAAGCGCGTAGAAATGCCCTCAAAATAGATTGGCAGAACTATACCCCTCCCGAACCTAATTTTTTAGGTATCAAATCGCTCCGCAACTACCCACTAGAAAAACTTGTTCCCTATATCGATTGGGGCCCATTCTTTCAGGCTTGGGAATTGTCCGGGCCCTATCCAGCAATCTTGCAAGATGAGGTGGTGGGTGAGGCTGCTCGCAATCTGTTACGCGATGCTCAAGACATGCTAAAGAAAATTATTGAACAGAAATGGCTCTCTGCTAATGCCGTCATCGGCTTATTCCCCGCCAGTTCAGTGAACCATGACGACATCGAAATCTATACCGACAAGTCCCGTAGTAAAGTAGCTATGACATTCCACAATCTGCGGCAGCAGACTCTAAAACCTGGAAACCGTCCTAATCTATGTCTGGCAGATTTTATCGCTCCAAAAGAGTCCGGTATTCATGATGCCATCGGTGCCTTTGCCGTTGCTGCAGGGTTTGGCATAGATGCACGGATCAAGGCGTATGAAGAGACGCATGATGATTACGGTGCCATTATGCTAAAAGCGTTAGCCGACCGTCTGGCGGAAGCCTTCGCCGAGCATATGCACTGGCGGGTACGTCGTGAATTCTGGGGTTATGCTAAAGATGAAGACCTCAATACCCAGCAACTTGTCGCTGAAGAGTATCGGGGCAGGCGCCCCGCACCTGGGTATCCAGCTTGCCCAGATCATACCGAGAAGGGGCCCCTGTTTGAAATGTTAAGGGTTCCTGAGAATGCCGGCATTACGATCACTGAGTCTTACGCGATGCTGCCAACTGCAGCGGTATCTGGATTTTATTTCTCTCACTCTGACGCGGATTACTTCGCCGTTGGAAAGATCGATAAGGATCAGGTGGCGGACTACGCAAAGCGCAAGGGCTGGACACTGGAAGAAGCAGAAATGTGGCTAGCGCCGACACTCGCATATGATCGATAACAAAGAGACTAACTCTTTTCCCGAGTAATTCTTACGACCTCTCGGATCCGCCTGACGCCGCGCATTACCTGTGCAAGGTGAGACCGGTTACTCACTTGCAAGGTGAAATGCATGGCGGTGTAACCCCCCTCACCTTCCACAGATACATTATCGATATTGGAACCTGCCTTAGCAATTTCGGCCGCTACCTTCGCCAGTACACCGCGTTGATTTGCCGCTACCATCTTGATACTGACCTCAAACAACTTGCTGATGTTCTTGTCCCACGTTACATCTAGCCAGTTATCTGGATTACCATGCATTTTCCCAATCACTGAACAGTCCCGTGCATGGATCACTAGCCCCTGATCCTTCTTGATGAAACCGACGATAAGGTCTCCTGGGATGGGTCGGCAACACTTGGCAAACTGCACGGCCATGCCCTCCGTTCCCATGATGGTGATCGCCTCCCCCATCCGGTTTTCCTTAGGTTCAACATTTCCCGGTGATAGCAGGCGCTTAGACAATACAGCCGGTAGATGCTTGCCCAACACCATATCCGCGAACAATTCTTTTTTTGATTTGGCGCCGCTATCGCGGGCTAATTTCTGCCACTGAGAGTCGCTAATGCTTGCCGGGTCAATCTTGAGAGACAACAGCGCCTGACTCAGCAGACGCTCACCCAACTTAGCTAACTCATCGTACTGCACTGTCTTGAGAAAGTGACGGATATGTGACCGTGCCTTGCCGGTAACCACATAAGTGAGCCATGCAGGGTTAGGCTTTGCGTGGGGCGCGGTAATAATTTCAACATAGTCCCCACTCCTGAGTTTGGTACGTAACGGAGCATTCTCGCCATTGATTTTTACCGCCATGCATCGGTCGCCAATATCAGTATGTACTGCATAGGCAAAATCCACCGCGGTCGATTCTTTTGGCAGCGCCAATATCCTACCCTGGGGTGTAAATACGTAAACCTCCCCAGGAAACAAATCCACCTTCAGATGCTCCAGAAATTCCAGGGAGTCGGTCGAATCGCTTAGGGTTTCCAGTAGACCTTGCAACCACTGGTGGGTCTTCGTATGGAGATCATCGAGATTAATGTCATGACTCTTATAGAGCCAGTGCGAGGCAACTCCAGCCTCAGCAATCCTGTGCATTTCGGCAGTCCGGATCTGAATTTCGATGGGGGTTCCATAGGGCCCAAACAAGGTATTGTGCAATGACTGATAGCCATTCGCCTTGGGGATTGCGATGTAATCCTTGAACTTTCCGGGGATGGGTTTGTATAAGCTATGCAGTGCGCCGAGGGCTACATAACAGGCAGGGACGTCCTTGACGATGACACGAAAACCATAAATGTCGAGCACCTCAGAAAATGAGAGGTGCTTCTCCACCATCTTTTTATAAATACTATAAAGCTGTTTCTCGCGTCCACTTATCTTTGCATCTAGCCCCGCATCCTGAAGGCGCTGCCGGATATCGTTAAGAATTTTATCTACAACCTCCCGGCGATTACCCCGTGCCGCTTTACTAGCTTTAGTCAGGACCTGATAACGTGTCGGGAAAATATAGCGAAAACTGAGCTCCTGAAGTTCCTGATAGACACCGTTAAGCCCCAATCGGTGTGCAATGGGCGCATAGATCTCCATAGTTTCACGTGCGATACGACGACGCTTCTGCTGATCCAGCACCTCAAGTGTGCGCATGTTATGCAGTCTGTCTGCTAGCTTAATGAGCACAACACGAACATCCTGCGACATCGCCAGCAACATCTTGCGGAAATTTTCTGCTTGAGCATCTGCTTGAGTTTGGAACTCTATCTTGTCAAGCTTGGAAACACCGTCCACCAGATCCGCCACCGACTTTCCAAATCTTTCACTAATCTCAGCTTTGGAGATGTGGGTATCCTCCATCACATCATGCAACAACGCAGCAGTCAGCGTCTGGATGTCTAGGTGAAGTCTACCGAGTATGCCGGTTACTGCTAACGGGTGAGAGATGTAAGGTTCGCCTGACTTTCTAAACTGCCCTGAATGGGCACTTTGACTGAAGAGGTAGGCATTCTTAAGCTGAGAGATATCTTCCGGTTTAAGATAACCGGATAATTCATTGAACAGAGATTCTGGCCCGGATAGAGCATCTGGAGTATCCGGCAAGCCTCGTGCCTGCATTAGAATTCCTTTATTCGGTTTGATGCGCTCGAAATACTGTCGAGTCAGGAGCTAACAACTATCCACTCCCTAATTGAGACTACCCTCATTTGATAGATCGTCACGGTCTTTCAGAAGATTCTATACAACACTTACCAAAACTAAATATACCGAGAATCAAGGAGCTCTATTCCGACCATACCCTGGGCCAACTCTCGCAAGGCAATAACAGTAGGCTTATCACGGGCTGACTCCACCATAGGAGCACTGCCGATCGAGAGCTGCCTTGCACGTATAGTCGCGACTAATGTCATTTCAAACCGGTTTGGAATCCTTTTCAAGCAATCGTCAACAGTAATCCGTGCCATAGCATTTCTCCAAAAAATAGATTGACAGTAGTAATACGGAAATATTTCTAAAAAACCGGAATCGCAGCGTCAATACCGACACTAGGCAAGATATACATCAGACCTGCTATCTTTTGATATAGCGATCTATCTAAGTTGGGTTATCAGATGATGGTAACGAACAAGTTGCCTCGACATTCTCATCCGTTCGGCCCGGACAATGCAGAAGAAATCACTAAGCGCAGTATCCAACTCTTCGTTGATGATAACATAATCATACTCATTCACATGACTGATCTCTTCACGCGCAGCGGCCACGCGCCTTGCGATTATCTCTGGACTATCCTGCCCACGATTTCGTAAACGCGCCTCCAACATTGCAAGTGACGGAGGCAAGATAAAAACCCCCACCGCATTGGGGAAAGATCGGCGCACCTGTTGCGCTCCCTGGCTATCAATTTCCAATAGAATATCCTGACCCGACGCCGTCGCCTCATTGATCCATTTCTGAGAGGTACCGTAGTAATTTCCATAAACTTCTGCGCTTTCCAGAAACTCACCACGTTCCAACATCTGTTCAAAAACTTCCCGAGTAACAAAATGATAATCGCGCCCATCCATTTCTTCAGCCCTCGGCAATCGTGAGGTATATGAAATGGATAAATTCAGTCCGATATTTGTCCGCAACAGCGCTCTTACTAGGCTAGTCTTCCCTGTACCGGAGGGCGCGCTGATGATAAACAGAGTCCCGGATGTTGCTGTCATATTAAAACCATTTTCATGTATTACCCATTCCAATCATTCCTCATCCAAGATTAGTGGAACCGTAGATTCGTTATGTGACTTTGTTGACTCTTACGCCGCACCGAGTCTCCACATCCTCCGTACTATTAGCACTTTCCTATTCAAGATTTTGCACCTGTTCACGCATCTGTTCAATCAGCACCTTAAGCTCCATGGCAACCTTTGACACCTCTGCATCCGCAGATTTTGAACCGAGTGTATTGGCTTCACGGTTGAGCTCTTGCATCAAAAAATCGAGCCGCTTTCCGACCGGCCCACCCTTCATCAGAATTCGTTCTACTTCATCCATGTGAGTCTGCAGACGTGACAACTCCTCATCTACATCTATTTTCCCGGCGAATAATGCAAGCTCCTGCCGAATTCGATCATCGTCGCAATTCACCATGGCCTCCCGTAACCTCAGCATGAGCTTCTCCTGAAATGCGACCAGTGATAGAGGGATGCGCGGCGCCACTTCAATCGTTAGTTGGCGCATCGTGTTCAAGCGCTCGAGCAGCAAATCCTTCAGTTTCTCCCCTTCACGTGCGCGCGCCGCCACAAAATCATCCATGGCAACGCTCAGTAACTCTAAACAGGGCTCGCGTAAGTCTTCGGCAGGCAACGTATCAACACCAAGCATACCGGGCCAGCGTAAAATATCAGCCACCCCTAAGCTGCGCGTATCAGGCAGGGCTGCCTTGACTGTATTATTCAGTTCCAACAGTCTCTTCATCAGATCGCCATTGAGTCGCTGAAGATCTTCCGCGCCCGCAAGCCTAGAGAAACCAAGACGAAGCTCTACTTTGCCACGGCTCAAGCGGGCTGTCAGAGCCTCTCTCATCACAGATTCTAGAGAACGGAACTCATCCGGTAGACGAAACTGGATGTCTAGATAGCGATTATTAACCGAGCGCAATTCCAAGTTGAGAGTACCGTTTGGCACCTCACGTGTCACCACTGCATAACCAGTCATGCTGTAGATCAGTGCCAACTTATCCACTGATAGACCCTCAATACGTTAAAATAACGAGTATGCAACAATACCTGCTGTACCAGCGTCGATTATGCCACAACGCACGCTGAGAAAAATTCACTAAACTCATATACCTTATAGCCGAGAGATATCACAATCATGCGCCCCAGCAATCGTACGCCCCTTCAGCTCCGCCCCGTTAAGATCACACGCCGCTACACCAAGCACGCCGATGGAGCGGTACTGATCGAGTGTGGCGATACCAAAGTATTATGTACCGCCAGCGTGGACGAGAAGGTACCCCCCTTTCTCCGCGGCAAGGGGCAGGGCTGGCTTACAGCAGAGTACGGCATGCTTCCATGCTCTACCGGTGAACGGATGCAGCGCGAGGCAGCCAAGGGCAAGCAGTCTGGACGCACTATGGAGATTCAACGACTCATTGGGCGAGCGCTGCGGTCAGTAGTCGATCTGGGGAAACTAGGCGAGCGGACCATCCAGATCGATTGCGATGTGATCCAAGCTGACGGCGGCACTCGCACCGCCAGCATTACAGGCGCATACGTCGCACTGCATGACGCAGTCGAAAGACTACTACAACGGAAATTGCTGGAGTCAACACCAATACTCGATCAAGTTGCCGCTGTCTCAGTCGGCATTTATCAAGGGGTTCCGGTGCTCGACTTAGATTATCCGGAAGACTCTTCCTGCGATACCGATATGAATGTGGTCATGACCGGTCATCTCGGTCTGGTGGAAGTGCAAGGAACCGCCGAAGGAGTCACATTTGATCGGCAAGAATTAAACGCCATGCTGGATTTGGCGCAGCAAGGGATTCAACAGCTAATCGCATTTCAAAAAGCGGCACTTGCAGAGAAATAAGCTGATCTACGGAAATGAGAAAGCTCGTTATCGCCAGCAATAATCCTGGCAAGCTTCGTGAGATAGGCCATCTACTAGCACCTCTCGGTCTTGAGGTGCTGCCGCAGTCCGTATTTGATATCTCGGAAGCGGATGAACCGTATTGCACGTTCGTTGAAAATGCATTGGCCAAAGCGCGTCATGCCAGCCGCTGCTCCGGCTTACCTGCGCTGGCAGATGATTCCGGTATTTGCGTGGATGCCCTGAACGGCGAGCCTGGTATACATTCGGCGCGCTACGCGGGGGAGCCAAAGTCAGATGATCGTAATAATCAGAAACTGATCGAAGTACTAACCCATCATTCAGACCATAATGCCCATTATTATTGCGTGATGGTGCTGGTGCGCCATGCCGATGACCCACAACCGATCATCGCCGATGGCTCTTGGCATGGCCAGATCATTCCACAACCATGCGGCAGTGGTGGCTTTGGCTATGACCCCCATTTCTATCTGCCTGAACTAGGCATGACCTCGGCTGAGCTCCCTCTCGAACAAAAGAATAAAATCAGCCATCGCAGCCAGGCCTTGGTTCGGTTAGTTGAAATCATCAAACAGGAAATGATCAAGTAATCGGATATACCGCATGTCGCATTTACGATCCGATTCTTAAGTCCGTTATGACCTCAATCATTTCCCTCTCCTCCATCCTCGGCTCACAGGCCCCGCGCCTGACGGTTCTCCCGCCACTGAGTCTCTATATTCATCTGCCATGGTGCGTTAAAAAGTGTCCCTATTGTGATTTCAATTCACATGAACCCCACAATGGCAATATCCCAGAGGATGACTATGTCGCAGCGCTGATCCGTGACTTAGAAAATGCATTGCCACAGATCTGGGGGCGCAAGATCGTCAGTATATTTTTTGGGGGGGGGACGCCCAGCCTCTTCAGCGCCCGCTCGATTGATACGATCTTAACCGCAGCACGCACCCTACTTCCGATGGAACATCTGCCCGAGATCACGCTCGAAGCTAATCCTGGCACAGTTGAGGCGAAAAAGTTTTCTGACTTTCGTTCTGCAGGGATCAACCGCCTCTCGCTCGGCATCCAAAGTTTCAACTCCCGGCACCTAAAAGCACTAGGCCGCATTCATGACGGCGATGAATCACATCATGCGGTGGAGATCGCCCAAAGAAATTTTGACAACGTGAATCTCGATCTGATGTATGCCCTGCCTGAACAGACGCTGGCGGAATCCCTTGAGGATATCCAGCATGCATGCATGCTGGGTGTGTCACATATTTCCGCCTACCACCTCACGCTGGAGCCCAATACCCTATTCCATCGTTATCCACCATCATTACCTGATGATGATCTGGCGGCAGAGATGCAGATAATGATCGAACAAACCTTAGCGAGCAGGGGGTACACCAATTACGAGACTTCAGCATTCTCTCAACCGGCGCTCGAGTCACGTCATAATCTTAATTACTGGCTGTTCGGTGATTATCTTGGTATCGGTGCAGGCGCCCATAGCAAAATCAGTTTTGCTGACAAAATCGTGCGTCAGATGCGTTATAAACAACCCAAAGAGTATCTTGCCCAGTCGGCATTGGATACACCGCTACAAGATCAACACGAGGTGGGGAGAGATGAGCGCGGCTTCGAGTTTATGATGAATGCGCTACGCCTCACCGCAGGCTTTGTCAGCGAAATGTTCCAGCAGCGGACCGGCCTACCAATCACCGCGATTCAACAACAACTCAATGAAGCCGAGCAGCGTGGATTAATCGTGCGTGATCACCTCCGCGTCACCCCCACGCCTGTGGGACGCCGTTTTCTCAATGATTTGCTGCAGATTTTCCTACCCGATAAGAAGCAGCTATAAACTGGTCAGCCTCAATTCTGGCCCCTATTTCATAGGGTAGGGCAGAGTAAGAATCACTTTTTCTGGAATACCAGATCCCACACCCCATGCCCTAACTTCAATCCTCTCTGCTCGAACTTAGTCAAGGGCCGGTATGCGGGACAAGGCGCATAATCTGTCACCGTATTAATAAGTTGCGGCTCACTACTCAGCACTTGCAGAATCTGCTGAGCATATTCCTCCCAATCCGTAGCTGCGTGCAGATATCCGCCATGCTTTAACCGTTCGCTCAGCAGCGTAATGAATTGAGACTGAATTAGACGTCTCTTATGGTGGCGTGCTTTAGGCCAGGGATCTGGGAAAAAAATGTGCGTTCCGGACAGGCACTCGGGTGGCAGCATGCGCTGCAATACTTCAACCGCATCATGTTGAATGATGCGCAAATTGGTCAGGCCCGTCTCACCGATCTGCTTCAACAAACTTCCAACGCCCGGTGTGTGTACATCAATAGCAAGGTAATCATTCTGCGGATGCATCTTGGCGATGGCGATAGTCGTCTCTCCCATGCCAAAACCGATCTCAAGAAATTTGGGTGAGCTCCTACCAAAAATCTGGTCAAGGTCGATCAGATTACCTACAAATGGAATGCCATACTGTGACAGCAAGATCTCATACGCATGTCGCTGCGCGTTCGACATCCGCCCCTGTCGAAGAACAAAACTGCGGATAGGACGGTGTTCTGGCATGCGGGAGGGGTGATGCTGTGCGGCAGCCTAAAATCAGGCCGCTCGATCTTTGCTACTACTGCTGATGACGCCAGTGACGGGTGAACTCGGGCTCGCACTATAGAGCTTCTTCGTCATCCGACCGGCCAGATAGGCCTCTCGCCCAGCCTCCACCGCTTTTCTCATGGCAGAAGCCATCAGTACCGGCTTTTGAGCGGCAGCAATGGCCGTGTTCATCAGCACTCCATCGCAACCAAGCTCCATGGCAATGGCCGCATCCGAAGCCGTACCCACACCCGCATCCACGATCACCGGTACCTTAGCATTGTCGATGATGATCTGTAGATTCCATGGATTCAGAATACCCATGCCTGAGCCAATCAGCGAGGCCAGCGGCATCACGGCAACGCAGCCGATCTCTTCCAGTTGCCGAGCCAGGATCGGATCATCAGAAGTGTAAACCATCACCTGGAAATCTTCCTTCACCAGGATTTCAGCAGCCTTAAGGGTCTCAACCATGTTCGGGAAGAGTGTCTTCGGATCCCCGAGCACTTCCAACTTCACTAGGCTATGACCATCGAGTAATTCACGCGCAAGCCTTAACGTACGGACCGCATCATCAACTGTATAGCAGCCGGCGGTGTTAGGCAGTAATGTGTATTCAGAAGGGGGCAGTATATCCAACAGGTTAGGCTCACCCGGATTCTGACCGATATTGGTGCGGCGGATTGCTACGGTAATGATTTGTGCCCCACTCGCGTCAATCGATTCACGCGTTTCGGCAAAGTCTTTGTATTTTCCGGTACCGACTAGCAGTCGAGAGGAATAAGTCTTACCGGCGATAATCAGGTTATCCATGGAATCCTAGATTTGTTACTGAGAGAAATCTAACCACCACCCACTGCCACCACGATCTCCAGTCGGTCGCCATCTGCCAGCATCTGCTCTCCAAATTGACTGCGGGGAACAATTTCGCCATTGCGTTCAACCGCAATTCGCTTACCCTGCAAGTTCATATAATCAAGCAACTGCAGGATATTTGACGTGGTATCAAAACGTTGCGGCTGACCGTTAAGTGTCACTTGGATCATTAACGCGTTGGGACTCGTGTTAGTTTTCAGCATCTGTACAATTTAAGTACACAGAATTAAGGATTTTACTTGCGTTACCAGTATTACTCAATGACAGTATTGGAGACAATCGATAATCCGAACATATAAAAAACTAACCTCACCGTCACACATGAAATTAGAAAAATATTTACAAACACTATTATATTTCTTGCTAGCTGGAGTCAATCTGCAAACGATTGAGTAATCCCTCTAACGCAAGTAGAATCGGGACAATTGCGGGTGTAGCTCAATGGCAGAGCAGAAGCTTCCCAAGCTTACGACGAGGGTTCGATTCCCTTCACCCGCTCCATTCCTATTCCGTTCAACACACTACGTGTGAAATTTGCTACTCACCTAATCCGCTGGCAACACCTCCACGGACGTCACCAACTCCCCTGGCAGAACACGCAAGATCCATACGCCATTTGGCTATCCGAGATCATGCTTCAACAGACCCAAGTGGCCACGGTTGTACCTTATTACCTGCGATTCTTGCAACAATTTCCCGACATCAACAGCCTCGCATTAGCACCGCTAGACGCTGTTCTCTCGCTATGGAGCGGTCTCGGTTATTATGCCCGAGGAAGGAATCTGCATCGAGCTGCACAGATGATCGTTGAACAATACAACGGTATATTCCCACGCGACCTTAAGCTCATTCAACAACTCCCAGGCGTTGGCCGCTCCACCGCCTCCGCCATCGCCGTGTTCGCTTATGGTGAGGAGTGTGCGATTCTTGATGGGAACGTCAAACGCGTGTTTACACGCTACTTTGGTATCGATGGCTACCCCGGGGGGAAGGATACTGAGACTCTTCTATGGCGGAAAGCAGAAGAACTGACCCCCAAAAAAAGCAGTGTAGGCCAGATCCAGACTTACACTCAATCGCTGATGGATCTCGGTGCTACCATCTGCACCCGGAGAAAACCCCAGTGCTCAGTCTGTCCACTCCGGGCCGACTGTGTTGCTCTCAGAGAGAATCGTGTCGACAAACTGCCCGCCGCTAGGCCACATAAGCTATCACCGCAGAAAGAAATTGTGATGCTGATGATGCTACAACAAGACGAGATCTTGCTTCAAAAACGCCCCCTCACCGGTATCTGGGGCGGGTTGTGGTGTCCGCCCGAAATGTCCCTCACCGAAGATACGGATGCCTATTGCCTGCAACAGTTCAGTCTTAAGGTACGAGTAATGGCAGAACTGCCACCTTTAGATCATAGCTTTACTCATTTCAAATTGCGTATTTATCCCCGCCCGCTGCGCGTCATTTCACCTATCTCCGTTAACCATAATTATGGATTAATTCGCTTTTCATTTGATGATGCACTGGACGCGGCCATTCCCACACCGGTGCGACGACTCCTGCTGCTGATGGCCAATAAAAAGGAGACTGCTTAGGTTCTCTATCTTGAAACCTCGTTGCCATCTTAGACTAGATTCTTGATTGAGAGTGGATGGCCAACAATATCCCTGTTATCCTCATAAAAATGAAAGACTGGCAAGAATGGAGAAAACTTAAACGCGCTGAATTGATGCGGTACAGGGAATCAATCACAGCAGAAGACCATCGCACTTGGAGTGGTGTTATCACCACTACGCTTGAACAATCCTTCCCGCAGCTACAGAGAAGCATTGTGGGATTTTGTTGGCCCTACCGTGGAGAGTGTGACCCGCGGCCTGCGATGAATTTCCTGCACGCAATGGGAGCAACACTCGCACTACCTGAAATCTCGGGTGATGATGGGTTACTCCAATTTCGGAAATGGTGGCCAGAAGCCCCCATGAGAATGGGGGCTTATGCCATCCCCGTTCCAGACAATACCGAGCTGTTGACAGTCGATGCAATCATCATTCCTCTGGTTGGCTTCGACCAACAGGGGTATCGGCTCGGTTATGGGGGAGGATACTTCGACCGCATGCTGGCAACTGCAGCTCCACGGCCCTTAACTATTGGCATCGCATTTGAGAACTTGAAACTAGACAGCGTACATCCACAGCCACACGATATTGCGATGAATTTTATTGTGACCGAGGCGAGAATCTACCAAGTAACTGATCTTGGACTCGTTGCAATTTCCAGCGACGAATGTGCAGCGGAGCATCCCCTGAAGTAGGCAAGACTACTCTTCACCCCAGCGTGGCATCAGCGTATGAGGGATGCCTAAATGATCGAGGGTGCGGGCCACGATAAAATCTACTACTTCCTGCACTGTCTCTGGATGATGATAAAACCCCGGATTGGCTGGCAGAATGACTGCACCACTGCGTGCAAGCTTCAGCATATTTTCTAAATGGATCACCGAGAATGGTGTCTCGCGCGGCACCAGAATGAGCTTGCGATTCTCTTTCAGCATCACGTCCGCCGCACGCTCGATCAAATTCTGACTCAATCCTGCAGCAATAGCAGCCATCGTCCCCATCGTGCAAGGGCAGACCACCATGGCATCTGCGGGGTTCGATCCGGAGGCCACTGGTGCAAACCATTCCTCGCGTCCGAATACTCGGAGCTGCCCTTCAGTCGCATTGAATCGTTGGCTGAACAACTGCTCCACTTCCTTTGCACGCGACGGCAATGCCAACTTCATTTCCTGCTGTGCAACGATCTGCGCCACTTGAGAGTACAAAAGATAGACGCGGTTCCCGCTTTTCAGCAACATCTCCAGTAAGCGGATGCCATACGGCATTCCCGAAGCACCGGTGTATGCCAGTGTAATAGTCAGCGGTGAATTCATGGTCGCTCTATTGGGTTCGTATTGATACGGCGTCAAGTTAACTATTAATGTAACACTGGCACGATATCCATGCCCTGTTTACATTCATTTCACAGTGTAATCTCCTCAACTGTTCAAATCTCTGTGTCGTACTAACACCTGGTTCTCAGCAATGAAGTACCTGGCCAGACGTTCTACGAAATATACCGACCGGTGGCGCCCACCTGTACAACCAATTGCAATGGTCAGGTAGTTCCGATTATCACGGACAAAGCACGGTAGCCATTTATCAACAAAACCCCGTACATCATCAAACATATTGTTTACGTTACGGTCTGAGGTCAGGAACTCGATCACTTCTGGGTCCCTGCCCGTCAGAGACCGCAAATGATCCTCGTAGTGAGGGTTTGGGAGACAACGCACGTCAAACATCATATCAGCATCTAGTGGTACTCCATTCTTGAAACCGAACGATTGAAAAAGCAGCGTCAATCGTGCACGATCGAGGCCGATAAAATCCTTAATCCATAGGTGTAGCGTGTTGGCACTCAAATCGCTCGTATCGATTCGATGCGCTAGCTCGTGGATATCTTTCAGCATTTCCCGCTCAGACTGGATGCATTCAAGCAGGGTCAGGTGATCGTCATTCAGCGGGTGCCTGCGACGAGTTTCTGAAAAACGCCTTACCAGAACATCGGTTCTGGTCTCTAGAAAGAGCAATCGTACATCCATCTGCTGCTCTCGCAAAGCAGCCAACTGCTGCGGTAACAGGTGAAGAGTCTCTCTACTACGAGCATCAATACTCACCGCTACACGAGCGTGCCCAGATTGCTTTAGATATATCGTGACCTGTTGCAGCAGGTTAGCCGGGAGATTGTCCACGCAGTAATAACCGCAGTCCTCCAACACGGAAAGGGCGATGCTCTTACCTGAACCGGCAAGACCACTGATCGCGATTAGCTGCATCTTTCTGAAGACATGAAATAGTGAGCGAGCACTCACTGCAATTTTTGACACTCCCTACAACTCATTGCTGCAGGGAGTGAGAAGGGTTAATGCTTAATTACAACACCAGCAACTTTGTCATCCACCACCGCAGGCAGTGGCGCGGTCGCGTTGACATCAGGGAGTGCTTCGGGTTTCCGTTCAAGGGCCAGATCAAGTACCTGGTCTATCCACTTAACGGGCTGGATGTCCAACCGGTTCTTGATATTTTCAGGTATCTCGGCAAGATCTTTAACGTTTTCTTCTGGAATTAATACGATCTTGATCCCACCGCGGTGCGCTGCCAGCAATTTCTCTTTGAGCCCACCAATGGCCAATACCTCGCCTCTCAGGGTGATCTCTCCGGTCATTGCTACATTGGCACGCACCGGGATTCCCGTCAGCGCAGAGACGAGTGCCGTGGTCATGGCGACACCGGCTGAAGGTCCATCCTTCGGTGTCGCTCCCTCTGGTACGTGTACGTGTATATCGGTCTTCTCGAAGGTATCGTCCTTGATTCCAAGTCGACCAGCGCGTGCGCGCACGACTGAGCGGGCAGCCTCCACTGATTCCTTCATCACATCACCGAGAGAACCGGTACGCAGGATATTTCCCTTGCCCGGCAGTACTACCGCCTCGATGGTCAGTAACTCACCTCCGACTTCGGTCCAGGCCAAGCCGGTAACCTGTCCAACCTGATTCTTTTCCTCGGCAACTCCATATGTATAACGCCGTACCCCTAAGTATTTTTCTAGGTTACGCGAAGTGATCATGATCTTTTTATGATCCTCCTTAAGCAGCAGCGCCTTCACAACCTTACGACAGATTTTAGAAATTTCTCGCTCCATCGCCCGAACCCCAGCCTCGCGAGTGTAATAACGGGTGATATCACGAAGCGCAGAACTGTTCACCGCCAACTCGTCCTCTTTCAGGCCATGACTCTTCATCTGCTTCGGCAGCAGGTAACGAGTCGCAATGTTGAGCTTCTCATCTTCGGTATAACCTGACAACCGGATCACTTCCATACGGTCCAGCAGCGCTGCCGGTATATTCAACGTATTCGCAGTTGCAACAAACATCACATCGGATAAGTCATACTCAACCTCGATGTAATGATCCACAAATGAGTCATTCTGCTCTGGATCAAGCACTTCTAATAATGCAGAGGACGGATCGCCACGGAAGTCCATTCCCATCTTGTCCACTTCATCCAGTAGGAAGAGTGGGTTCTTAACGCCTACCTTGGTCATATTTTGTAAAATCTTGCCCGGCATCGAACCAATATAAGTGCGGCGGTGACCCCGTATCTCCGCTTCGTCGCGTACCCCTCCCAGAGACATACGAACAAACTTGCGGTTGGTGGCCCGTGCAATGGATTGCCCTAATGAGGTCTTTCCCACACCTGGTGGGCCCACCAGACAGAGTATCGGTGCCTTCAGCTTGTCCACACGTTGCTGCACAGCAAGATACTCAACGATGCGTTCCTTAACCTTATCCAGACCATAATGATCCTTCTCAAGTACTGTCTCGGCGGCATGCAAATCCTTACTGATTTTACTTTTCTTCTTCCACGGCAAAGCAACCAGTGAGTCGATGTAGTTCCGAACCACAGTAGCTTCAGCCGACATGGGTGACATCAAGCGCAGCTTCTTCAGCTCTGCTTCCGCCTTAGTGCGACCCTCTTTGGACATCTGAGCAGACCTGATCTTCTTGTCGATCTCTTCCAGATCAGCCCCATCCTCACCCTCGCCCAACTCCTTCTGGATGGCCTTTACCTGCTCATTCAGATAGTAGTCGCGTTGACTCTTCTCCATTTGACGCTTGACTCTTCCGCGGATGCGTTTTTCCACCTGGAGTATGTCGAGCTCAGTTTCAAGTAACCCCAACAGATGCTCCAAACGTTTCGGCACATCGAATATCTCCAGCACCTCTTGCTTCTGCTCAAGTTTGAGCGGCAGATGTGCCGCAATGGTATCAGCCAGTCGCCCAGCCTCATCAATGCCGCTGAGCGAGGTCAGAATTTCAGGTGGAATTTTCTTATTGAGTTTCACATACTGATCAAACTGCGCCAACATGGCACGACGCATCGCTTCAACCTCATGACCATCAATCTCATCCGGAGGAAGCAACACAGCCTGTCCAGTAAAATGTGTATCAGCATCAATCACATTCAGGATGCGGGCGCGTCGACTACCCTCTACAAGAACCTTGACCGTACCATCCGGCAACTTGAGCATTTGCAATAGATTAGCGATACTGCACACACTGTAAAGATCTTCGGGAGATGGGTCGTCCTTGGCAGCAGATCTCTGAGCCACCAGAAGGATACTCTTGCCGGACTCCATAGCAGTCTCTAACGCTTGGATTGATTTTGGCCGTCCGACAAACAGAGGCATCACCATATGCGGGAATACCACTACATCGCGCAGTGGCAACAATGGCAGCAGAACTTGGTTGGGATTACTAACGGAGCTAGACATGTCGGCTCACCTATAAAAGTCTAATAAAAACATTATTGGGGTGCCATATAAAAATTCAAGCCGATGCGGCCGACGGCATCAATACCGTGGTTAGGAGCTCTTGGCGACCTTGTGCTGATCAGAGTAAATTAGAATTGGCTTGATATCACCACCAACCGAACCATGATCAATCACTACCTTGACGACATTATCCAGTGATGGCAGATCGTACATCGTGTCCAGCAGGGTGCTTTCTAGGATTGAACGTAGCCCACGCGCACCCGTCTTGCGTGCAAGTGCCTTCTTGGCAATGGCCTTGAGTGCCTGCTCACGAAACTCCAGATCAACGCCACCTTCCATACTAAACATTTTTTGGTACTGCTTCGTAAGCGCATTCTTAGGCTCAGTCAGTATCTGAATCAGGGCCGACTCATCCAACTCATTCAGTGTCGCGACCACCGGCAGGCGTCCGACAAATTCTGGAATCAGGCCGTACTTGATAAGATCTTCCGGTTCCACGCCTCGTAGCACCTCCCCGATTCCCTTACGATCATCTCGGCTCTTCACATCTGCACCAAAGCCTATGCCACCCTTCTCGGTCCGAGCGCGTATTAATTTATCGAGGCCATCGAATGCCCCCCCACAAATAAACAGGATATTTGTGGTATCTACCTGTACGAACTCCTGATTAGGGTGCTTACGTCCACCCTGGGGCGGCACCGATGCAACCGTACCCTCAATCAACTTCAAGAGTGCCTGCTGTACTCCCTCGCCAGAAACATCGCGGGTAATCGACGGGTTATCCGACTTGCGTGAGATCTTGTCGATCTCATCGATATAGACGATACCCTGCTGAGCCTTCTCAGCATCATAATCACACTTCTGAAGTAACTTCTGGATGATATTTTCAACATCCTCTCCGACATAGCCCGCTTCGGTCAGGGTGGTTGCATCAGCCATTACAAATGGCACGTTTAGCAAACGTGCCAGCGTTTGTGCCAATAACGTCTTGCCAGAACCGGTTGGGCCGATCAGTAGAATATTACTTTTAGCCAACTCGATGTCGTCAGCATCGCCAGCCTTGTTCAGATTACGCAATCGCTTGTAGTGGTTGTATACAGCGACTGCGAGGATTTTTTTTGCGGGTTCCTGACCAATTACATACTGATCCAGAATCTGGCAGATTTCATGTGGTACCGGCAGGTCTGACTTGGTCAGCTTAACGGCCTCAGCACCCTGTATCTCCTCACGAATGATATCGTTACAAAGTTCAATGCATTCGTCGCAGATGAATACTGACGGCCCAGCAATGAGTTTCTTTACTTCGTGCTGACTCTTGCCACAGAAGGAACAATAAAGAAGTTTCTCGCCACCAATTTTGTCTGACATAATTTTATTCCGCCTTATCCGGGCCAAAGCGCCCGTAATTCGTTAGCAGCCTGTCGAAAATTAAAATTAGTTATATTCTTTGACCCAAACCCTGCTCAGCTCTTCAGACCGGATTTATTTCTCTATTGGCCAAGACCGAATCGACCAAGCCATATTTTACCGACTCCTCCGCGCTAAGAAAATTATCACGGTCCGTATCTTTTCCAATTGTTTCTATCGTTTGACCTGTATGCTTCGCCAAAATTTCATTCAGCCGACTCTTTAGAAATAGAATTTCCCTGGCATGAATCTCGATGTCAGAGGCCTGTCCTTGAAAGCCACCCATGGGCTGATGAATCATGACTCGCGAATTGGGTAGGCAAAAACGTTTGCCATTTGCTCCTGCTGCCAATAAAAGGGAGCCCATACTCGCAGCCTGACCGATACATAGCGTACTAACATCGGGCTTAATATATTGCATGGTATCGTAAATCGCCATCCCGGCTGACACTACCCCACCGGGGGAATTGATATAAAGATGGATATCCTTATCGGAATTTTCCGATTCTAAGAATAGCAACTGCGCCACAATCAGATTAGCAGAAGTCTCGGTAACCGCTCCCACTAGAAAGATCACCCTCTCTTTCAACAAGCGGGAATAGATATCGTAAGCGCGCTCGCCCCGTCCGCTGGTTTCGATCACCATTGGAATCAGACCCAAGTTCTTTGGCTCTTGGTTACGTTGCTCCCAATCAAGCTGTTGTATCATATTAAGATTTTCCCATCAGTTCGTCAAAAGTTACTGGCTTGTCTACCGACGCAACTTTTTCTAGCACCCATGCCACCACATTGTCTTCTAGAACTGCTGATTCAATTTCACTAAGCCTTTCCGGTGAGGAGTAATGCCAATTGACGACCTCACCCGGATTCTCATAACTCTGAGCTAAATCCTCCACCACCCCACGCACCTGTTCAGGATCGGCCTGCAACTTTTGAACCTTTACCAATTCTGCTAGTATCAATCCCAGGTTCACTCGGCGTTGCGCCTGCTCTTGGAATAGCTCAGAGGGCAAGGAAATATCCGTAGTCTTCATGCCCCGAGCCTCTAGGTCCCTACGTGCATCCTGCATCAACCGGGCCCTCTCCTGCTCTACCAGGACCTTAGGCGCATCAATCTTAGTGGTATCAAGCAGTGCTTGCATCACCTGTGATTTAATTCTCGCCTTTTTCCGTTTGGTGATCTCCCTCTCAAGATTGATCTGGATCTCTCCGCGCATTTTTTCGACATCACCGTCGGCAACACCCAACGATTTAGCAAATTCGGCATTTACTTCTGGCAGTTCAGGTGCTTCTACTGAGTTAAGCTTCACCACAAAAGTCGCAATCTTTCCTGCCACATCCTTGCCATGATAGTCCGCCGGGAAGGTTACCTCAAATGTTTTGCTCTGATCCGCGACCATACCAATCAACGGCCCCTCAAAATCTTTAAGCAGCCGACCCTCACCCAACACTAAGGAAAAGCCCTCGGCTTTACCCCCGGCGAATTCCACACCATCAATCGTCCCACTATAATCGATACTGACTCGATCACCTTCGTTTGCTTGGCGCTCTACCGACTGATACTTAACCCTCTGCTTACGCACCACCTCCAGAGTCTTGTCAATATCGGCGGGAATAACATTAACTACGGGCTGCTCGATACTGACCCCACTCAAGTCTCCCAATACCACATCAGGATAGACCTCAAAGGTTGCGCTGAATTCAAATTCGGAGGTGTTTCCTGTTGTCGTTTTCGGCTCGAAATGAGGGGATCCTACCAGCCGTAGTTTCTGCTCTCGCACGGCCTCGCTAAAGCTTTTCTGTAACACATCGCCAAGTACCTCCTGACGTACCTGCGGGCCATACTGCTGCTGGACAATATGTAACGGTACCCTGCCAGGACGAAAGCCCGGCACTTTCGCCGTGCGCGCAAGACGTTTCAGGCGACTTTCCATCTCCGTCTCGATTGCTTCATGAGGAACTGAAACACTCAGACGGCGCTCCAGTCCACCTATGTTTTCTACATTCGATTGCATTATATTTCCCAGCTGATTGATTACTCATACAACGTCACAACGACCAGAGAAGAGCGCGGCAGTTTATTGCGCGCAATACCGCTTTACAAGCTGCAGCTCCCTGGTGCGAAAGGGGGGACTCGAACCCCCACACCTTTCGGCGCCAGAACCTAAATCTGGTGCGTCTACCAATTCCGCCACTTTCGCGCGACATCGATTAATTATACCTTCTTATCCCCTTCATCGCAGCCTTACCCGGTAGAGCCCTAACAGAAGAAGGTCTCGCCACTAACCCCTTTGCTATCTGGCCCTATGAGATACAGGTAAGGCGTCATCAGATCATGCGGCTGGGGCAGATTATGCTTAGCCTCTCCGGGGTGGGTCTTGCTACGTTGGGGGGTGTGTGCCGGCCCTGGAATTAAGGTATTGATACGCAGATTCGGTAGTATTTCCCACTCCTGCGCCTGAATTTTTACCAGCGCCTCCACCCCCGCCTTAGCTACTGCAAAACCACCCCAATACGCAGCCGGGGCATGTCCATGAGCATCCGAGGTCATGACAACACTAGCATCAGCAGCCATTTTCAATAGCGGTAAACATGCTCTCGTCAGCGAGAAAGGTGCAGCTAGGTTGACTCGCAGCATGGTCAGCCATTGTTCAAGCGTCTGATTCGCCAGTGGGGCCAAACCAAAAACCAGTGCTGCATTGTGTAGTATCCCATCCAGTCTCCCTAATTGCAGTTTGATGGACTGAGCCAGTTCGGCAAAATCTTGATCCGTGGCCTTCTCAAGGTCAAGCGGGAAAATCGCGGCCTGCGCCCCTCCTAAAGCCTCGATCTCATCATAGACGGTTTCTAACTTTTCGACCTTTCGTCCATGCAAGATAACAGTGGCACCATGAGCCGCATAGGCAAGGGCTGCGGCACGGCCCATGCCCTGACCTGCACCCGTGATCAGAATGACGCGGTCCTTGAGCAGATCTTTTGGTGCTTGGTATTTTGTCAAGTTACTCATCGTCATGGAGTCCGCCACAGTGAGGGGAAATTTTTAACTGGGGGGGACCCTGAGGCTATCCCTTGATCCAGGTCTTCCATGCCAGCCACAACTTACGAACCGGTGTAAGACTGATGCGATGCTGCATGACATGGCATCCGTCTTTCTTGATCTCCTGTAGCAGGGTACGGTAGATCGACGCCATGATGATGCCAGAGAGTTGACTCTTGCGGTCTTCATCTGACAGTGCCGCAAATGCACTCTCATAGTAGCTCTCCGCACGTTCAATCTGAAACTCCATCAAACGCTTGAAATTGTCACTCTCACGAGACTGTAGTATGTCCTTCTCAGACACACCGAAACGAACAAGATCATCCTGAGGCAGATAAATGCGATCGCGCCGCGCATCCTCGCCCACATCGCGGATGATATTGGTGAGCTGGAAAGCAAGACCTAAATCTTCCGCATACTTCAGGGTCGTGGCATTACGATAGCCAAAAATCTCAACCGAGCACAGGCCCACCACACTCGCCACATGATAGCAGTAACGACGTAGGGTATTGAAATCAGCATAACGGTTATAGTTCAGGTCCATTTCCATCCCGTCGATGATTTCATTCAACCGTTCAGCAGTGAGATTAAATGATGGGGCCACGCCCGCCAGTGCCTTTGTTACTGGGTGACTGGGATTAACACCCTGCTCTTTACTGAAAATAGAACCGACCTCTTGCCGCCACCATGCAAGCTTTGCGGTCGCCACAGTCGGATCGGTGCACTCGTCTACAACATCATCTACTTCTCTGCAAAATGCATAGAGTGCAGTAATGGCACGACGTTTCTCGAGCGGGAGATAGAGGAAGCTGTAATAGAAACTGGATCCGCTCTGAACAGCTTTCTGCTGGCAATACTGGTCAGGGGTCATATGCAATTATTCTGGAGAAAGGACTGTCTTTAAACGACTGGGGAAACTGCAAGATCTTCGAGAGATTCTGTAATGACGGACACTCATCTACTCACCCACCAATGAGTCTCCAAACGGCAAACAATTTACAGGAATTTACGCATGGTGTGTAAATGAATTCTAAATTCTTCGACCTACTCGTCCCAAAAAGAACCCCGCCGAGGCGGGGTTCTTTTTGCATACCTAGCCTAAGCCAAGTGGCATGCTTTACATGTCCATCCCGCCCATGCCACCCATACCACCACCGCCCATACCACCAGCTCCGCCGCCAGAATCTTCCTTAGGAAGTTCTGCCACCATCGCATCAGTGGTCAGCATTAAGCTTGCGACCGAAGCCGCATTTTGTAGAGCGTAACGCGTGACCTTGGTCGGATCCAGTACACCCATCTCCACCATGTCTCCGTATTCACCGGTAGCAGCGTTGTAACCAAAGTTACCCTTGCCTTCGACCACCTTATTGATCACGACTGAGGGCTCATCTCCACAGTTGGTCACAATCTGGCGAAGTGGTTCTTCGAGAGCACGCAGAACAATCTTGATCCCGGAATCTTGATCATGATTATCACCCTTGATTTTAGCCACCGCAGTACGCGCACGCAGTAAAGCAACGCCACCGCCTGCGACTATGCCTTCTTCTACCGCGGCACGGGTTGCATGCAAGGCATCTTCCACACGCGCCTTCTTCTCCTTCATTTCGACTTCAGTAGCGGCACCGACCTTAATCAGCGCAACCCCACCGGCAAGCTTCGCTACGCGCTCTTGCAGCTTTTCCTTGTCGTAGTCGCTGGTGGCTGCTTCAATCTGAGAACGTATCTGCTTGACCCGGTCCTTAATGGTCTTGGCATCGCCCGCACCATCAATGACGGTGGTCTCTTCCTTGCCCACTTCGATGCGCTTGGCCTGCCCCAGATCCTTAAGTGTTATCTTCTCCAAAGTCAGACCGACCTCTTCAGCGATCACGGTACCACCGGTCAGAATGGCGATATCTTCTAGCATGGCCTTACGGCGATCACCGAAGCCCGGCGCCTTGACTGCGCAGGTCTTAAGAATGCCGCGGATATTATTTACAACCAGAGTAGCCAGCGCTTCGCCATCGACATCCTCAGCAATGATCAATAGCGGCTTTCCAGCCTTGGCCACTTGCTCCAGTACCGGCAGTAATTCACGGATATTGGAAATTTTCTTGTCGTGCAACAAGATAAAAGGACTATCCAGTAATGCGATCTGTCTATCTGGATTGTTGATGAAGTAGGGGGAGAGGTAACCTCGATCAAACTGCATCCCCTCGACCAATTCCAGTTCGTTTTCCAATCCGGAACCATCTTCAACTGTAATGACGCCTTCCTTACCAACCTTCTCCATGGCATCTGCAATGATCTTGCCAATTTCAGGGTCCGAGTTGGCGGAAATGCTACCCACCTGTGCAATCTCTTTGCCCGTTGTGCAGGGCTTGGAGAGTCTTTTCAACTCTGCAACCGTTGCAGTCACAGCCTTATCGATACCACGCTTCAGATCCATCGGGTTCATCCCGGCAGCGACAAACTTCATCCCCTCCTTAATGATGGATTGTGCGAGTACGGTCGCGGTGGTAGTACCATCACCGGCCACATCAGAAGTCTTGCTCGCGACTTCCTTCAGCATCTGCGCACCCATATTCTCAAACCTATCTTTCAGTTCGATCTCTTTTGCTACTGAGACACCATCCTTTGTTATGGTAGGTGCACCGTAAGAGCGCTCCAAGACTACGTTCCGTCCCTTAGGTCCCAAGGTGACTTTGACTGCGTCGGCCAGAATATTAACCCCGGCCACCATCTTGTGACGGGCTGAATCACCGAATTTCACGTCTTTTGCTGCCATGTTATTTCTCCTAAATTCTAGAAATGTTATTTATGGTGGTCACTGACAGGACTAGCCCTCAACCACACCCATGATGTCTTCTTCACGCATCACCAGGAGCTCTACCCCATCGACCTTAACCGTCTGACCAGAGTATTTCCCGAACAGCACTTTGTCGCCGACCTTGACATCCAGTGCACGAATCTTGCCGTCGTCGCCAACTTTGCCTTTACCCACGGCAATAATTTCTCCTTGATCGGGTTTCTCCGCAGCACTGTCTGGGATGACAATACCGGATGCAGTCTTGCGTTCTTCTTCCAGCCGCTTGACAATAACGCGGTCATGTAACGGACGAATTTTCATATTCCTCTCCTATTTAAAATTAACATCATGAAAACTCTCAGAAAACCAATATGCAGTATGTAGACCCTCTGAGAGACTGTTGCAAAAACATATTTAGCACTCATCACCTACGAGTGCTAATAATAGTGCTTAACCCCGGGAATTTCAAGTAGATGAGCAACAAAAACTTATTAGAACGCAGCCTAAATTCGGTCTGGCACCCCTGCACTCAAATGAAACAGCATGAGATGCTGCCACTCGTTCCCATCTCCCGAGGGGAGGGGATCTGGCTATATGATTTTGATGGTGGTCGCTATCTAGATGCCATCAGCTCATGGTGGGTCAACTTATTTGGTCACTCCAATCCACGCATTAATGCTGCCATCCGGGATCAACTGGATAAGCTAGAACATGTCATGCTGGCAGGATTCACGCACGAACCGGTGGTGCAGCTATCTGAACGGCTGATTCAGATCGTACCGGGTGAGCTTGGTCATTGTTTCTACGGTAGCGATGGTGCATCTGCTACAGAGATTGCACTAAAAATGAGCTTCCATTACTGGCACAATACAGGCCACCCGGGGAAGACCCGCTTCATCAGTCTTCAGAATGGGTACCACGGAGAAACTCTGGGCGCATTAGCGGTCACCGATGTGGCCCTATTCAGGGAGACCTACTCACCGCTGCTGCGTCATAGTAACCATGTCCGCACCCCCGACTGGCGGTATGCGGACAAAGGAGAATCCCCTAAAGTTTACGCGCTGCGCGCTGCTGCCGAACTTGAAGACTTCTTAGCGAAACACCATACTGAGACGGCAGCACTGATTCTCGAGCCCTTAATTCAGGGAGCGGCCGGCATGGGAATGTATCACTCCGATTACCTCAAGCATGCACGTGAGATCTGTGACCGGTACCAGGTACACCTGATCGCCGATGAAATTGCAGTCGGTTTCGGCAGAACTGGAACCCTCTTTGCCTGTGAGCAGGCCGATATTACACCAGATTTTTTATGCCTCGCAAAAGGTCTGAGCGGCGGTTATTTGCCTCTATCCGTGGTGATGACCACTGACAGTGTTTACCAAGCCTTCTATCATGATGAGACCGCTCGCGCCTTTCTGCATTCGCATACCCATTCCGGTAATGCCCTCGCCTGTCGGGCTGCGCTCGCTACGCTGGATATTTTCGAACAGGATGGAGTCATCGCTGCAAATCTCAACAAGGCACGGTATCTCAACCGAGTGTCACAACCGATCACATCTCATCCCAAGGTAAAGAACTTCCGTAACTGCGGCATGATCTGGGCATTTGAAGTAGAAACAAGCGATCCCGCATTTTCAGGAAAATTTTTTCAGGCGGCGCTCAAGCAAGGATTACTGCTGCGGCCACTGGAGAATACCGTCTACTTCATGCCTCCTTATGTGATCAATGAGCAGGAGATGGACTTGTTAGTAACAGGAACTTTACGAGCACTAGACTCATGCTGATCATCCACTGCATTGGCGCCTACTCATGAGACTCACCTTTCTAGGTGCCGCCGGTGAAGTCACGGGCTCAAGCTATCTGGTCGAGGCCGACGGTATGAACTTCTTAGTCGACTGCGGCATGTTTCAGGGTGGACGCGAAGCCGATCACAAGAACCACGCATCCTTTGGATTCAACCCCGAAAAGCTAGATTTTGTTCTGCTCACCCATGCCCATATCGATCATTCTGGGTTGCTACCCAGGTTGGGAGCACTGGGCTTTAGAGGTCCCGTCTATACCACCTCCGCAACCGCCGACCTGCTCCAAGTGATGCTGAAGGATAGTGCTCATATTCAAGAAAAAGAAGCAGAATGGCAGAACAAGATGGACTATCGCGATCAACGCAAACCTCATCACGAAATCGCGCCGCTTTATACCGTCATTCAGGCTGAGGCTTTTCTCCGACAGATAAAGGGCGTCGATTATGATGTAGAGGTCACCCCCCACCCATCAGTGCGCTGCATTTTCCGCGATGCCGGCCACATCTTGGGATCGGCCATCATCGAGGTGTGGGTAGGAACCAATGAAGGTCACAAGAAACTGGTGTTCTCCGGCGATCTGGGACAGCCTGGCCATCCTATCGTGCACGACCCCACCCCAATTCAGCAGGCCGATGTGCTGCTGGTAGAGTCAACCTATGGCAACCGCTTGCATCGGAACATGAAGGACACGTTAGATGAACTGGTGCATGTCGTTAACGATACCTTGCAGCGAAAAGGCGGGAATGTAATCGTCCCTTCTTTCGCCGTAGGACGCACTCAGGATCTTCTGTTTCTGCTGATAGATCTCTACCGACAGGGCAAGCTCGGAGAGATGGATATTTATGTGGACTCGCCCATGGCTCTGGCCGCAACCGACATCACTCTGAAACATATGAAACTGCTCGACAAGGAGGCTATTAACACGATGCAGTGGTTAACCCAGAGCGCGGGAAAGCCTCGCATTCACTTTGTGCAAGATGTTGAAGAGTCTATGCGGCTCAATAATGTGCAGCATGGTGCGATCATCATCTCCGCCAGCGGTATGTGTGATGCTGGCCGCATCAAGTATCATCTTAAATACAATCTGGGCAGACCTGAGTGCAGCATTCTCATTACCGGATTCCAGGCCGAAGGGACATTAGGACGAAGGCTAGTCGACCGGGTCAACCACGTGAAAATTTTTGGTCAGGATATACCCGTACGGGCCGATATATACACCATCGGGGGCCTCTCCGCTCATGCTGATCAGGCAGGCTTAATGAACTGGCTGGGACATTTCAGTACCGCTCCCGATCAAACCTTTGTGGTCCATGGCGAGTCGAGTAATGCTGCCACCTTGGCTGAAGTGATCCAGCAGAAATTACATTGGCAGGTGCGCGTTCCTGCGCAACTGACATCGGTTACATTCTGAATATGATCAGGCCCACCCTAGCTTTAGCCTTCTACTTCTTCGTGTTTTCTGCTGCACCGATATCTGCTACTGCACAAAGCCTGCCGGCCCCCATCATCCAGATACTCAAACAGTCAGGTATCCCCGAATCTGCCACCGCTATCTATGTGCATGAGATCGGCGCAGCTCAACCGGTGATTGCTATCAATGCCAATACGGCGATGAATCCGGCATCTGCGATGAAACTTGTTACCACGTTCGCCGGACTCGAACTACTGGGGCCGGCGTATACCTGGAAGACCGAGTTATATGCGAACGGGATCATAGAGGGTGACACCTTACGCGGCGATCTGGTGATTAAGGGATACGGTGATCCGAGACTCAACCTTGAGAATTTCTGGTTGCTGACTCGCCGCCTACGTCAGACTGGGCTTCGGGAAATCACGGGTGATCTGGTACTGGATAGCAGCCACTTCGACGCCCCCGGAGGTGATCCGGGAGCTTTCGATGGCAAGCCCCATCGAGCATACAATGTTCCCCCCGAGGCGTTACTGGTGAATCATCGCATACTTGCGCTAAGACTAATCCCACAACCAGGAAGCAAGACCGTCCGAGTGGTGGTTGATCCAATTCCAGAATCACTTGATCTGAATAATCACCTTAAACTCAGCAGCAGCAAGTGTAACGATTGGCGTGATCTATTCAGCACAGATATCAAGGACAATGGCCGCATCACGATTACCCTTAATGGCAACTATCCAACAGATTGCGGTGAGAAGACGCTGTATCTGAGCCTGCACGATAGCCCACTCTATACCTTTAGCCTTTTTAAACAGTTATGGATGCAACAAGGTGGGGTTCTACGGGGAAAGGTTCGAAGCGATAGCGTATCGGAAAAAATAACACCACTGGAAACTCATCACTCCCCCCCACTTGCTGAAATCGTTCGAGACATTAATAAGTTCAGCAACAATGTCACTGCGAGGCAGTTATACCTCGCCTTGGGGGTAGCGAGTGGCGAGGGACCGGCCACCCTTAGCAAATCCAACGCCGCCATCAAGCAGTGGCTCACTTCAAGACAATTGGATTTTCCAGAATTGGTCATCGAAAATGGCTCTGGGCTGTCACGCAATGAGCGCATCAGCGCAAGTCATCTAGGCGAGCTTCTTCTCACTGCCTTCCAAAGCCCGATCATGCCGGAGTTCGTCTCGTCGCTACCGATTGCAGCTGTGGATGGCACTATGAAAAAACGCACCAACGGAACATCCGTTGCAGGGCAGGCACATATTAAGACGGGTTTACTGGATAACGTGAAATCAATGGCAGGTTACGTGCTCGATAAATCTGGCCGGCGCGTGGTCGTGGTCTTCTTCGTTAATCATCCCAGCTCTGCTAGCGCGCAGTTGGCAATGGATGCCCTGCTGCACTGGATCTATATACGGCCCTCTCACAAGTAAGCAGTCTCTTTAGAATCCCTGCTATCCAACCTTGCTGTCGAGTCCACTCTCTGCGATTTCGGCCGCACGTAATAGCGCTTTGGCTTTATTCTGGGTCTCGATCCACTCGCTCTGTGGGATAGAGTCGGCAACGATGCCTGCACCAGCCTGCACGTGCAACATACCATCCTTGATCACCCCGGTACGGATGGCGATAGCGAGATCCATGTCACCATTAAATCCCAGATAGCCCACCGCACCGGCGTAGATACCTCTCTTAGAAACCTCTAGCTCGTCGATGATCTGCATCGCGCGTACCTTGGGTGCACCGCTCACAGTCCCCGCCGGAAAAGTAGCTCGCAGCACGTCCATCGCTTTCAGACCTGACTTGAGCTTGGCATCCACATTAGAAACAATATGCATGACATGTGAGTAATTCTCGATCTTCATATTCTCAGTCACTTTTACCGTACCGGTCTGTGCAACTCGTCCGATATCGTTTCGCCCCAGATCCATCAGCATCACGTGCTCTGCCCGTTCCTTCGGGTCGGCCAACAGATCGGCTGCAAGTGCCGTATCCTCCTGTAAACTTTTGCCGCGCGGGCGGGTACCTGCAATGGGTCTTACTGTAACGGTATCGCCCTCCAGTCGTACTAGAATCTCTGGTGAAGCACCGACTACATGAAACTCACCAAAGTGATAGTAAAACATGTAAGGGGATGGATTGAGGCTGCGCAGAGCACGGTACAGTGCCAGAGGTGATGCTGCATAAGGCTTAGTGGTTCGCTGCGACAGCACTACCTGCATGATATCGCCATCGAAGATATAGCGCTTGGCACGTCCCACCGCCGAGATGAAATCTGCCTCGCTAAACTCAGACACGGCCTCGCTAATTTTGGATGGTTCTGCCAGCGGAATCTGCAGAGGTCTGCGTAACAACCCAAGCAATTCTTTCATCCGCGTCTGCACCTTCTGGTAAGAATTTACCTCTGCTGGATCAGCATAAACGATGAGATAAAGCTTACCCGACAGATTGTCTACTACCGCCAACTCCTCAGATAAAAGCAATAAAATATCAGGAGTATTCAGTGTATCTGGTCGTGCTTGGCCGGCGAGCCTGTGTTCGATGTAACGTACTGCATCATAAGCGAAATAACCCGCCAAACCACCACAGAAACGTGGCAGACCCGGTGAGATTGCTGCCTTAAAGTTCGCTAGATAGGACTCAACGAATGCCAACGGATCATCCGTTTTGATTACTTGTGTCTCCTGACCGTTGATGACCCTGAGTTCGTCGCCACGCGCCTCAATGCGAATCGTGGCGGGCAGTCCGATGAAGGAGTAGCGACCAAAACGCTCACCACCTTGCACCGACTCCAGTAGATATGAATAGGGCTGGTTGGCGAGCTTGAGATAGACTGACAGAGGTGTGTCGAGATCAGCTAGCGTCTCCAATACCATTGGAATCCGGTTATAGCCTTGACCTGCGAGATCATTGAACTCTGATTCGGTCATAGGATTTTGCGGATCAACCCACTCGCCTCATCAATGGATGCGACGATGGCATCACAATCGAGTTCACGCACATCCCGACCTTCGTTATAGCCATAGGGCACACAGAAGATATGGCATCCCGCCGCACGTGCAGCCTCGGTGTCATTGAGCGAATCCCCGATCAGTAGCATCTCATGCGGCATGATGCCGAAATGCTCACAAGCATGCAGCAATGGCAGTGGATCAGGTTTCCTTCTTGGCAGACTATCGCCGGATAGGACTATCTCAAAGTAATCTAGCAGACCAGTACCGCTCAATAGTGGCAGAGTAAAGGCCTCGGCCTTATTGGTGATACAGGCCATGCGCAATCCCTTCTGCTGAAGAACATTTAGCCCACTGACAACTCCCGGGTAGGGGGATGTGTTGACGCAAAGGGTACTGGCATATTCGCGTTCGTATATCGGCATCGCCTTAGCAAACAAGGCAGTATCGGGTTCATCGTCAAGACTACCTGTCAGTGAACGCTTTACTAGCTTCTGGATACCCTTACCGATATAGGAGCGGATGATCTCAATCGGCAGCTCCTCCCTTCCCAATTCCCGTAGCATGCTATTCGCAGCAGCGGCAAGATCACCAGCCGTGTCGAGCAGGGTGCCGTCCAGATCGATCATCACCGCCTTGACCGGCAGCAACGCTCCCGTTCGCGCTGCTGAATCGGCAGCGTTCTGGGAAATTTTATCCATTCTTGCGGCTAAACCTTTGCTAATTCTGCGCGCAGTGCGCCCACGACCGTGTCATAACGATGCGGGTCGCTGTCCTTACCGGCACTGTAAATAGCCGAACCAGCAACAAAGGTATCAGCACCTGCTCGGGCAATCTCAGCGATGTTGTCTATCTTCACACCTCCATCGACTTCCAGCAGGATATCTCGACCACAAGCATCAATCCGAGCCCGTACCGCCCTCAGCTTGTTCAATGCTTCTGGAATGAATTTCTGTCCGCCAAAACCGGGATTGACCGACATGATCAGGATCAGATCAATCTTGTCCAAAACATGATCAAGATAGTGTAGAGGTGTTGCCGGATTAAACACCAGACCGGCCTTGCACCCTTGCTCCTTGATCAATCCGATGGTGCGGTCAATATGCCTGGACGCCTCGGGGTGGAAAGAAATGATATTGGCTCCGGCCTTTGCGAAGTCAGGAACAATCCGGTCAACTGGCTCTACCATCAGGTGCACGTCGATGATGGCCTTAGTCAGGGGACGGATCGCCTCACACACCAGCGGGCCGATCGTTAGATTTGGGACGTAATGATTATCCATCACGTCAAAATGAATGATATCCGCACCGGAATCGACAACAGCAGTTATCTCCTCACCCAGCTTGGCAAAATTCGCGGAAAGAATACTCGGAGCAATACGATAATTGGCCATGAAAAACCACCCTATAATAAAAGTATTATTTTACCGTGAAATGGCTTTCACGAACCACTGGCTTCATCTCACAAACAGAATATTTTTTAAGCGCTCCTTGCCCTGATTCGAAAAATAGTGTGCAATGCGGGTATGGTTGATAATAAGAAATATGAACTCAATGTGACGGTTAACACCACCTATCTTCCGGAACAATCGGATGAAGTCTCTGACCGTTACGTATTCGCCTACACTATCACCATCGCTAACACCGGGTCAGTCGCGGCACAGCTTATCAGTCGCCACTGGATCATCGCGGATGGTGGTGGCAGTGTTCAGGAAGTACGCGGACTCGGCGTAGTTGGGGAGCAGCCGCTATTGAAGCCTGGTGACAGTTTTGAATACACCAGCGGCACTGCAATCTCGACCCCAATGGGTTCAATGAAAGGTAGTTATCAGATGGTGGCTGAAGATGGGCTCTACTTCGATGCAGCCATTCCAGAATTCATTCTAAGCGTACCTCGGATATTGCACTGAAAAAACCGTACGTATTTTTTCAGCCTCTCCAATTAACCGTACTTCTTTCTGCCAAAGCGTCGACGTCGATGGGCCTGTCTTGCCTCGGCCTCGCTCAATGGTCCCGGCTTCTTGCCAGCATAGGGATTACTACTCGACCTGAACTCAACACGCAGCGGCGTGCCCTCGAGATGATAAACCGATCGAAAAGTATTTTCGAGGTAGCGGCGATAGGTCTCAGCAACATGATCAAGGCCGCTTCCGTGGATTACGATCAGCGGTGGATTAGAGCCCCCTTGATGGGCATAACGCAATTTAGGGCGGGATACCCCGGTATGTGCCGGCGCTTGCTTTTCTACCGCTGCCAGTAGCGTACGCGTGAGTTTAGGGGTAGGCAGCTTCGCCATCGCAGCTGCATACGCTGTATCGACTGACGGTAACAATCCCTTCATACCACTACCCTGTAATGCAGAGATATACTGCGGCTTAGAAAAACTCAGGAGAAAAGCAAGTTTTCGAGTAATCTCACGCTTAATGTTATCTCGTTGATACTCGTCCAGCCCGTCCCACTTATTCACCACCAAGACCAGCGCACGCCCCGCCTCTAGAATAAATCCAGCGATATGTGCATCCTGGTCAGAGATTTCGTTGCTCGCGTCTAGCACTAGCACAACCACATTAGCATCTTCCACTGCCTGCAACGTCTTCACCACCGAGAATTTCTCAATGACCTCCTGCACTTTTCCGCGACGTCTCAGACCGGCTGTATCGATCAGAGTATACTGCCGGCCGTTACTCTCAAAATCGATATAAATACTATCTCGAGTTGTACCCGGCTGATCAAAGGCTATCACGCGCTCCTCTCCGAGCAGTGTATTCACCAGCGTCGATTTACCCACGTTTGGACGCCCCACGATCGCTATCTTGGGATGCTTATCTTTTTCCTCTTCACCTTCCTGTTCGGGGAAATCTGCCAGCGCCAGATCTATCAGCTCATTCACATTGTCGCCATGTACGGCGGAAACGGCACAGGGTTCACCCAGTCCCAATTCGTGAAATTCGGCGGTGACAACAGAGGTCGCCATTCCCTCGGTCTTATTAACGACCAGTAAAATTTTACGACCAGTCTTACGCAACTGCTCGGCGATTATCTTGTCATGTGCTGCCAGACCTTGTCTGCCATCGACAATGAACAGCACGATATCAGCCTCATCTACCGCCTGTAGAGTTTGCCGAGCCATTTCATGCAGGATCCCATCCTTAGCAGCCGGCTCAAAACCACCGGTATCTACCACTAGATGCGGTTTATCGCCCAACCTTCCATGACCATAATGACGGTCTCGCGTCAGGCCTGGGATGTCTGCAACGATGGCATCTCGACTGCGGGTCAATCGGTTGAAGAGTGTTGACTTACCGACATTTGGCCGTCCAACTAGAACGATGGTGGGCTTCATAGATGCACTTGGCTACTGTATCGAGTACGCATAAAGTCCGCCCTTCCGAGTCTGCACCACAATTCCATTTGGAAGATGCTCTGGATGAGCAAAGATTGAACTCTCATCGGTCGCTGCGCGAAGAGTAATTGCGCCGTCATCAATCCTGAAGAAGTTCACGTATCCCTGAGAGTCACCCACCACCACACGCCCCCCCCGAACGGCTGGGGTCGTTAGTCTGAGACCGTTAAGTATCTCCTGCCTCCATGAGGTGGTCCCATTACTCTTTGTGTAAGCGATCACCGTGCCACGGGCCTCGCTCATGTAAATATAAGTATCATCCATGGCGAGTCCGGCGCTGCTGGATGCATCCCTCGCCCAGATCTGGTTGCCATTATTGAGTTCAAAGCACGCGATACGCCCCTGATAGGCTACAGCACAGATCTGCCAGTCATCAGCCACCGGCAGGCTAGTGATATCAGTGATACGCTCTAGTTCAGTCGCACCCCGCGGACGAGATACGGTCGCCTCCCACTTTACATTGCCATCCAGTAAATTTAACGCCACCAGTTTACCGCCCGCAAATCCAGCAAATACCACGTCACGTTTAATCAGTACACGACTGGAATTCCTCACAGTCAGTGCCGGGGTAGCACCCTGGTACATCCACTTACGCTTACCATTAGTCGCGTCCAACCCAAAGATTCTGCCGTCACCCGTACGAACAACAACCACCCCACTATCCACTTGAGGCGGGCCCAGTACTTCGCTGGAGATCTGCGCCGTCCACAGTGATTTCCCCGTCTCATCAAATGCTAGCACCTCACCCTTGAAGGAGCCGACCAGTACCATCCCCTCACCCACACCCACCCCACCAGAGAGCATATTCTGAGTATCCTTGATCCAGACCTGCTTACCGGTACTGGGGTCGAGCCGCATCAGTCGACCCTGTGAGTTCGATACATAGACCGCATCATTTGCAAATGCCGGCGAAAGAACTGCCACCATATTCTCTTCAGCAATACTGCTTTGCCACAGTGGTTTCGGCGCCGCGACCAGCTTCAGGCGGGCGGTCTGCTCAGCGGTGATCTCAGGTTCCTTCTTTTTAAATAGATCTACAACGGGCGACACATCGAGATCCGCAACACTCGCAACTCTTTCAACGAAACTGGCGCAGCCTGAAATCGCCAGGCTCAACATCAGCAGAAGGAGGTGACGCGAAATGTTATCGGTACTCGTTGTTGCGGATCTTCTCACGGAAGCTACTTGGCCTCAGCCAAGGCATCAAGCTTCATCTGAATGATATTGTGATAAGCACTCTCTGCATTGGTTCTATCGAGCGCCACTTGATAGGCTATACGGGCTTCAGACGTTTTACCTGAGGCGGTGAGGACATCCCCCTTGCGGTCCGCATAGAGACTGCCAAAGGATCCACTATGCTTGCTCTCCACTAATTTAAGCGCTTCATCATACTTTTTCTCATCCAACAACAGACCTGCTAATCGCAGCCGTACCAGATCTTTCAGCTCACTCTCCTTGGTATGGTCCATCGCCCATTGCAATCGAGTTTTGGCCGTTTGCTTATCTCCTGCCTCGAGACTTGCTCGCGCGGAGGCCATTGCAGCACGCGGAGCATAGCCACTACTGGGAAACCCTTCTATCAGCAAGTGAGCCGCATCAGAAATCTTCTTTGGGTCACCACTCTCATCGATCTGTTGCAGAGAAGCATACAATTCAGCCGACTGTTCGATCTGCTGTTTCTGGTATCGATTCCATACCTGCGTTCCGACAACACCAGCGACAAGTGTTGCCACTACCACGATCACCACCGTCCCGTACATCTCCCACCAGGACTTAAGTCCATCTATCTTTTCCTGCTCTTCCAGATCATATGTTGCCATTTAACTTCCCAAATAAATTTAAGTACATTCTTCTATTTAAATCTGCTTAAGCAGACTCACCGATTCCGTTAATCCAACTCTGACCTGCTCTACCGCCTCACGTAGTGGCTTGATGGTGATCTCAGCAGCTTGCGCCTCATCATCTCCAATAATAACTGCAAAACGTGCACCGCTAGCGTCAGCCTTTTTCATTTGCGACTTAAAGCCTCCACCCCCACAGTGGAGGATGACCTTGAGACCCTGATCACGTAAGTACCTTACAGCCTCCCAAGCAAACTTGGTCGCATGTTCACCCTGGTGTACTACGTATATATCCGGTCCAGCATATGGGATCTCCCGACCACACTCCTGCATTAACGCCAGCAGTCTCTCCACACCCATGGCAAAACCACAGGCGGGTGTAGATTTTCCGCCAATCTGTTCCACCAATCCATCATAACGCCCTCCGGCGCATACCGTACCCTGCGCACCCAGTCTGTCGGTAACCCACTCAAAAACAGTACGGTTGTAGTAGTCCAACCCCCTCACCAGTCTGGGATTAATCTCAAAATCAATCTGTTGCTCACGCAGGGACTGCTGCAACCCTTCGAAATGTTTGAGCGAGTCTTCATCCAGATCATCTAACAGTCTCGGAGCGCCATCTATGATCTGCTGCATCTCCGGATTCTTGCTGTCGAGTATCCGCAGCGGGTTGCTATGAAGACGTCTACGGGCATCCTCGTCGAGATCGTCCAGATGCTGCTCTAAATAGTTGATCAATCGCCCACGATGGAGATTGCGCGATTCGACGCTGCCCAGCGTCCCAATCTCTAATCTCACATCAGTGATGCCCAGCTTGCTCCATAAACCCGCACACATGACGATATGCTCGGCATCTATATCCGGACCGGTATAGCCCAAGGCTTCCACGCCGACCTGGTGAAACTGTCGGTAACGTCCCTTCTGGGGTCGCTCATGGCGGAACATTGGACCAGAATAATAAAGCCTCTGCGGTCCCGCATAGAGCAGGTTATGCTCCAGCGCTGCACGCACACAAGAGGCCGTACCCTCCGGTCGCAGAGTTAGACTCTCGCCATTGAGATGGTCTAAAAAGGTGTACATCTCCTTCTCGACAATATCGGTTACCGCACCGATGGAGCGTACGAATAGATCTGTCTGCTCAACTATCGGCATGCGGATACTGCGGTAACCAAAAGCAGCCATCCACTCTCGCACGGTCTGCTCAAAAAATTCCCAGTGATGCGCCTGGTCAGGCAGGATATCGTTCATCCCGCGGATGGCCTGGATGGTTCTAGCCATTGACTAACTTCTTCGGGTATTTCGCCTTCACGTAATCATCAACGATCTGACGAAACTCTCCGGCAATATTGTCACCCTTGAGTGTGACGGTCTTCTGTCCATCAACGAAGACCGGCGCCACTGGCTTCTCTCCCGACCCTGGTAAGCTAATACCGATATTGGCATGCTTACTTTCGCCGGGCCCATTGACTACACATCCCATCACAGCCAGGGTCATGTTCTCTACACCATCATACTGTTCTCGCCACACTAACATCTGGCTTCGTACATAGCTCTGGATACTCTCCGCCAGTTCCTGAAAGTATGTGCTGGTAGTACGACCACATCCCGGACACGCTGCCACCATAGGAACGAATGCTCGTAACCCCATGGTCTGAAGAATTTCCTGTCCCACGATGACTTCACGGGTACGATCGCCCCCCGGCTCCGGGGTCAATGATATGCGGATGGTATCGCCGATACCTTCCTGTAACAGCACCGCCAGTGCAGCGGTAGAGGCGACAATTCCCTTCGAACCCATGCCCGCTTCGGTCAACCCTAAATGCAGAGCATAGTCACATCGACTCGCAAGCTCCCGATAAACCGAGATCAGGTCTTGAACCCCACTCACCTTGCACGATAGGACGATATGATCTCGACTCAGACCAATTTCTTCGGCCTTGGAGGCGCTCTCCAGCGCAGAGGTGATCAATGCCTCACGCATGACGTAACCCGCATCCTTCGGATCTTGGGAGCGCGCATTCTCATCCATTACGCGGGCGAGTAGCTCGGGATCTAAACTACCCCAATTAACACCAATACGTACCGGTTTATCATACTTACAGGCAGTCTCGATCATGGCAGAGAACTGTTCATCACGTTTTTTTCCATGACCCACATTGCCAGGATTAATGCGGTATTTCGCGAGCGCCTTGGCACAGTCTGGATACTCCGTCAGCAGCTTATGTCCATTGAAGTGGAAGTCTCCCACCAACGGAACATAACAGCCCATGTCATCGAGACGGGCACGGATGGATGACACGGCTTGAGCCGCTATGGCGGTATTGACGGTAATACGTACCAACTCCGATCCTGTTCGAGCCAATTGCTCTACCTGTACCGCAGTGGCAATCTCATTCTCGGTGTCGGTATTGGTCATTGACTGCACCACCACCGGCGCAGCACCTCCAATAGTGACTGAACCGACCCGCACACCAACACTCTGACGGCGCTGTCTAGTAGAATTATTCTGGGACATAATTATGGTCGCGATTGAATTTTATAAAATGTGAAATATCATTCGAGTGACAAACGCGCCACCCCACCTTTTGTATTGGTATGCTTCACCAAATTTACCAACTTATTGTTGTAGAGCAATTTAACGTTAACGGCATTTCCAATCACTACATCGAGCGGCACCTTGCCGCGAATTACCAGCTGGCTGTCCGTGGGATTAAGCTGAGACAGGATCATCTTGCCCGTACCATCATTGATCTCAACCCAAGACTCTTCTGCAAACGTGAAACGGAGAACTCCCTCCCCTTTACTTACTAAATCTGGCGCTGCAACGACCGCCACAATTTTTTCCCGTTGTTGCGCAGATGGGTTACTAGTTACCCGCTCGACCACCGCGACCTCTTGCAACACTGGCTCAGGCGCAAGATCGCTAGACAGAGTTAAGTTTGGTAACTCAGGCTCCAACTGCTCTACCACCGGCTCAACCTTGATTTCAGGTGCGACAGTGGCCCGGACTACCGGCTGCTGAGCCGTCTCATTCCCTTGGTAAATCTCATAAACCAGCAGCGACAGCGCCGCCGCCGACACCCCTGCAACGATCAGTCTACGCCATACTGATTTCTGATTTGATGGGAAAGGAATTTTTTCAGCTAACGGGGAAATAATTGGCGGTGGTAGCGGCAACAATAACAGCAATGGTGTAGAGTCTATCCGCACTAACTTGGCATAATTGCGTACAAATCCGCGAAGAAACGTACCCCCAGAAAGCTTGTCGTAGTCATCCTCTTCCAATGCAACAATCTGCCGCACCGACATCCGTAGATGTTGGGCCACATCCTCAACCCTCAAACTACGAGACAGCCTCGCCTCCTGCAGCAGCTGCCCTACGCTCTGAACTGCTTCGGCTGTTTCTGCCTCTGTTAGGCCATTATCATCAGTGTCGCTAGCTTCCATTACTCGAGCCTACCTCCGCCTAAGTCAACATCAACAGATGCCAACCAAAACTATCAGAATTTACTCAACCGGCCGCGTGTATCGTTTCTCGATCCATCCGACTCACTCGCCGCGTCTTGTCCAATACCTGACCTGCTAACTGACCACAGGCAGCGGCAATATCATCGCCACGGGTCTTTCGCACCGTCGTCACCAATCCAGCCTGCATCAACACATCCCTAAACAGCCTCACCGCCTCCGGCGACGACCGCTGGTAACCCGAGTTGGGAAAAGCATTGAATGGGATCAGATTAAATTTACAGGGGGTATCCCTTACCAGCTGAACCAGCTCGTGAGCATGACTGATACTGTCATTGATCCCATGCAGCATGACATACTCAAAAGTGATGAAGTCCCTAGGAGCAAACTGCAGGTAACGTTGGCATGCCGCCAATAACTCTTTGAGCGGGTATTTCCGATTAATTGGTACCAACTGATCGCGCAGCTCGTTGTTGGGTGCATGTAACGACACAGCCAATGCAACTGGGCACCTCTCACTCAGTCGATCCATCGCAGGGACAAGCCCAGAAGTACTCACCGTTACACGCCGACGCGACAGCCCGTATGCATTATCGTCTAACATCAAATCAAGAGCCGCCACTACATTTTCAAAATTAGCCAGTGGCTCACCCATCCCCATAAATACCACATTACTGATGGCGCGACTGCGTCCTCGAGGTTGAGCTACTTCATTCTTGTCCACAGCTGTCTGTGCCTCTACGCTGCCAGAACTCTCTCTCACCGCATTGTTTGCCAACCATAGCTGACCAACAATTTCCGCCACCGTTAAATTACGGTTGAAGCCTTGCCTGCCAGTGGAACAGAAAGAACATTCCAGGGCACAACCCACCTGGCTAGAAATACACAAGGTACCCCGGTTAGTTTCAGGGATAAAGACCATCTCGATGCCATTACCCGCACCCACTGATAACAACCACTTACGGGTCTGATCGCTGGCGATATGATCACTGATAACTCGAGGCGGTTCGACCACTGCGGTCGCGGCAAGCTTTTCCCGCAAAACCTTCGCCAGATCACTCATACCCGCAAAGTCCGACACGCCAGACTGATGAACCCAACGGAGCAACTGCCTAGCGCGAAATGGCTTCTCTCCAATCTCTACACAGAAATCGGCAAGACCTCTCGCACCGAAATCAAGCAGATTAACCGTCATGATGTCAAGACACGGCTCATTATCGGCCGGAATAAATGTTTAGTGCAGGGAAGAAATAAGCGATTTCGATCGCCGCGGCCTCCGGGGCATCGGATCCATGTACAGCATTGGCATCTATGCTATCGGCAAAATCTGAACGAATGGTTCCTTTCTCAGCTTTTTTTGGATCAGTTGCACCCATCAGATCACGATTTTTTTTGATCGCATCCTCACCCTCAAGCGCCTGTACCATCACCGGTCCGGAAATCATGAACTTCACCAGATCATTGAAGAATGGACGGCTGCGATGTACCGCGTAAAACCCCTCAGCCTCAGCTTGAGAGAGATGCAGCATACGAGCGGCAATAATTTTCAGACCACTATTCTCAAAACGAGAGTAAATTTGTCCGATCACACCCTTTGCAACTGCATCCGGTTTGATAATAGATAAAGTTCTTTCAACGCCCATCGAGATACTCCACTAAATTAATAAATTAAAAGCGTATTTTAACAAAAAAACCACCCCAGAAACGGGAAAAGCAAAAAGCCACTCATCCTGATCTAGCAGACAGAAGGCTTGACCATCCGAGCCTTTCGACTTCTTTTTGTTTCATCCTTAGTCAATTTTCATTACTTGCATACGCATCGGCCAGATGCCACGCTCAATCATCTTTGCACCTTCGAAGACAACATAACTCTGTCGACCGTAATGTGGCAGCGGACGCGCCAAAGCGGCGAGGGCAGTGACATCGCGAGCGGACACGAGCGTGACCACCGCCCCTCCCTGGCGACTTACCGTCCAAGCCTGTGCCGAACCCTTTCCCTGAACAACCCCTGGACGGATGGGTAACTGCCGGTGAGCAAGCCACGCATCAATCTGATCATGCAGACCTATCACTAGCACCGACACAGTCGGCAGGGCATTCGTCGCTGAAATTATTCTTGGTGAACGGTTCTGTAATTTTGTTGCCAATAACTCGGCTGCGGCGTATGCCTCACCGGTCTCTGGTAGCAAGACGGATACCACCGTCTCGTCTACCATGACTTGACGCAAAATAGGAGGGGCCTCTTGTGGCATTAATTGCCGGAACAAACGCAGACCTGGATCGAGCGTAACTTCGACCGGCCGCGCCGGAACTTCCAATGTAAAGATCTGGCGCTTTTGCTCCAGATCGAGCATTCTGACCTCCTCCCCCTCTTCAGTACGTAGCCCAATCGGCACCCGTAACTGGTAGGTAGGTGCCGATTGCTCCAATGTGATGGTCACCCTGTGTTTTGAGTCGGAATATGTACGTGCCGCTTCTGCAATACGCACAACCGGCGCACCCGGACGCGTCAACCACTGTCTAAAAAATACCCTCAGATCTCGCCCCGATACGGTCTCAAATGCACGCTGCAAGTCCTTCCAAGAAGCGACGCGAAAGCGCTGCTCATGCCAGAACAACTGCAACGCACGGTCGAACGTCTCTTGCCCGAGCAAGTCGCGCATCATCAGAAACACCATCGCCGCCTTGTTATAACCGACGATCTGAGAGGCTCCATGGGTGCGTGAGGTAAACTCCGTCAATGGGGCGTCCTGGCCAGGTGCTAGCGCGGAAAAGTCTCGTAACCACCCGACCCGCATCTCTCTCGCCGCTTCTGACCCTTCTCGCTCCTTGTAAGCATAATCCGCCATGAAGGTGGTTAGCCCCTCGGACCAATTGCCATGGGCATAGTCGGGATAAACACCATTTCCCCACCAGTTGTGTAGTACCTCATGTCCGAGCGAGGTCGCACGGATGAATGGCAGCCTCAGAACCTCGATACCGAGATAAGTGAGCGTTGGCATACCGAAACCGGTCGGTGTCGGGCTCGACACCACACTGAACTCAGTAAATGGGTACTCACCAATCCATGTCTCGTAAAATTCAATGTAACCCTTTACCTCTTCACGATATTTTTTGGCAAGATCCCCAATTTGCGGATGAAAATAAGTACGCAGCTGGATCGACTTACCACCCGCACCACGCATTGTGTCGGTCCCGATCGTATAAGGACCGGCCATAAGATCGATCCCTTCAGAAGGAAAAGGGAATTCGAAACTCGCACGATAGCCTTCGGCTGTTTCAGATTCATCAACCAAGCGTCCTGCAACTAAACCGCGCTGACCTGGCGGCAGCTCAAGACTAACGCGATACCGCGGAAGTGTTCCTGCTAAGTGTGGATACCAGCCACTGGAATCAGGAAGGAATGTGCCGGCAGAGCCGCTCGCCGGCTCAGTCCTGCCGAGTGTCTGCCGGTGTTCGAGTGAACTGTCCATTGGCGCAAGCTCACCCCTCCAATGAATCTCAATCCGACGCTGTCCGTGCTGACGGCGTGGAATCCGCCAGACTTGGGTATTAACACTACCTGAAATGGATTTCCCCATAGGCAGCCCATCGACCAGAGCATGCGTCACTTCAAAACGGCGACCCAGCACCAGCGTCAACTCATCAACGGCTGATGCGGTGATGAGGCTGCGCCCTTCAATCCGACGTGAGGCCGGATCAATACGCACAGTAATGTCGTATCCGACATCCGTCTTTACACTTGGCGCTGAAGATGCAGCTGTCGCAATAAGACCCGAGAGAACGAGGCATGTAATGCCCCTGATGACCTGCACCCTTGCTCCGATCAGGGTCACCGCTCCTCTGCCGGAAATTTAGCGATGACCTCGATTGTCTCGCTGCCTCGTTTTACCTTGAGCGGTAACCAAGTACCTGGCGCATGACGCTTGACCGCTGCGACAACATCCCCAGTCTGCTTAACCACCACACCCGCTACCTCGAGCATCACATCGCTATTACGCAGACCCGATACCTCAGCAATACTGCCTTTCTCAACCTGCAATACCCGTGCACCACCCTCTGAAGCAATCTCAAAGCGGATCCCAAGCCGCTGATGCTGCTGGGTAGATGAGACAAATGGTGCGACACCGAACACAGCGTCGGCCAGTCCTGTGACGAGCTGACCACACGCCTTTCCGCTATCCCATGGAAGCAACATAGCAACATCTAGAACCTTGAGATCTTTCAACTGGTGGGGGACCCCATAGCCATGCTTGATATGTCCCGCGCCCATGATCCCGACCACCAGCGGGCGGCCCGGCCTCTCGAGCGAGCGATGTATCGCTTGCGCCATCGCTCGGTCCCATAGCTGCTGGCTCTCGACAAATCGCCTAAAATCTGGATCGTCGTGGCCAATCTCAGTTTTTTTCTTACCCTCCCGTTCATGCTCTCGATATATCGGCAGCAGGTAATCAAGGTATGCGCCACTCGGATTAGCCGGTCGCGTCACTCCTTCACGCTCATTCTCCGGCACACCATCGAAACTCTTCGCGGAGATCTCCCGCCTCAAGCGCGTATCAACATTGAGCGCCACCATCGGTATCCGGTTCATACGCGCGAAATGGAATAGCGGCAGATAGTAACTCGCATCCGTACTCCAAACGGAGTCCCAATCTGCGGCGGCAAGAAATTCAGTCTCGGAGAACTCTCCCGCCACCCATCGATCGAGTGCCTTTTGTACCCGCCTAGGGAACATCTCAAAACCGATCACCATGTCCGGCCGGGAGGCATAAAGTGCGGCCAGCATATGCAACTGCCAACGGTGATGCTCGAGGTTATCATGCACCTCACCGAGCAAAACTACCGACTGTTTTGCCGCACGCCCAATGACCTCGTTACTGGCTATCTTCTTGCCAGCAGGTACTACCCAACTCGCCACCGGAACACAGTCCGCACCCTCCTTATTAGTAGATTTTGATTGAGCCGATGCAAGATTGAAATCTGCCCCAACTGCCAGCAGGGCAACACCAATAAGACCCGCACATAGCGCACTCTTAGAAATTACCATACTGGATACTCCATACCGTAAGTTCTGTCAGCATACCCATCTTCTCGCATTTCTAAACATCCTCATCCATGGACCATCTTCATGCCGCTCTGTCTCACCCCCATCCTTGATGCTCAACCCCGTGGCGGGATACCACGAATGCTGAGCAACACGAAACACCCGTTCCGGATGTGGCATGAGTATGCTGAAGCGCCCATCCGGCGTAGTCATTCCGGCAATACCCTGGGGAGAACCATTGGGATTGAGTGGATAAATCTCAGTGGGCTTACCGTAATTGTCGACAAAACGTAGTGCGATCAGAGATGATGCAGCCAATAGCGCTTTCTCATCGACAAATTCCGTATGACCCTCTCCGTGAGCAACAGCGATAGGCATACGACTACCAACCATTCCATCAAAAAACATTGAAGGACTTTGCTGAACCTCAACCATAACGAAACGGGCTTCAAACTGCTCTGACTTGTTACGCACAAAGTGGGGCCAATACTCTGCACCGGGAATTATTTCATGCAGATTACTCATCATCTGGCAGCCGTTACAGACTCCCAGGGCGAAGGTATCGGTTCGCTGGAAAAACATTTTGAATTCATCACGCGCGCGATGATTGAATAGAATTGACTTGGCCCAGCCTTCTCCTGCCCCCAGCACATCTCCGTAGGAGAATCCACCACATGCAGCCAAGCCCTGGTAATGCTGTAACGAAACACGTCCATTGATAATGTCACTCATGTGCACATCAGTCGCAGCAAATCCAGCCCGGTCAAAGGCCGCAGCCATCTCGACCTGACCATTCACACCCTGCTCTCTCAAAATAGCAATTCTTGGCCTCGCTCCACTCTGAATATAAGGGGCAGCGATATCATCGTTCACATCAAAACTCAACCGCACACTCAAACCAGGATCAGTGATATCGAGTATGCGATCATATTCCTGCTGTGCACACTCAGGATTATCCCGCAGCTTCTGCATTTGATGAGTGGTCTCAGACCAAGTGCGATGTAAATCTACGCGCTGCTCGGAAAATACCGGCTTATTGTTTCTCAAGAAACGTACTTGATCCTTATCGTTGAGACTTCCGATGACGAAACTCATATCGCGCAAACCAGCCTCTGCCAGAACTTCCAGAACGGCATAGTGATGCTCTGTTCTGATCTGGATCACCCCCCCGAGCTCCTCATTAAAAAGCACCGAAAGGGTTCGTCCATGAGCCCTTCCGTCCATTATTTCGGGTCTCAGCTCATAACCATCCACATCGTTAGCAGGCCCGTCGAAACACAGTTGATCGAGATTGACCGTGATACCGGAATGACTGGCAAAGGCCATCTCGCACAACGTCACAAATAGGCCCCCATCAGAACGGTCATGATAAGCAAGTACTCTGCTCTCTCGATTCAAGCGTTGCAGCGCCGCGAATAACCCCTTGAGCTTCTGTGCATCATCCAGATCTGGAGTTATATCACCGACCTGCTTATAGACTTGTGCTAGCGCCGATCCGCCTAGACGGTTTCTACCCGCGCCCAAATCAATCAAGATCAGTTCCGTCTCTCCACAGTCGGTACGTAATTGCGGTGTAAGTGTCTTACGCACATCCATCACTCGCGCAAAAGCAGAGATGATCAATGACAGGGGTGCAGTCACCTCCTTCTGGACGATCGTACTCTGATCATTCCCCTTCTCAGTCCATACCGTCTTCATCGACATGGAATCCTTACCTACCGGGATACTGATCCCCAGTTGTGGACATAACTCCATCCCTACGGCATGGACCGCATCGTACAGGCCCGCATCCTCACCTGGATGCCCCGCCGCCGCCATCCAGTTAGCAGAAAGCTTAATCTCTCCGATATCTTCAATCAGTGCAGCGGCGATATTGGTGATGGCCTCACCCACAGCCATACGCGCAGAGGCAGCAGGATCAATCAACGCCAGCGGCGTGCGTTCCCCCACGGCAAATGATTCACCGAGATACGTTTGATAACCCATCATGGTTACAGCCACATCTGCCACTGGAACTTGCCACGGCCCAACCATCTGGTCGCGAGCGGTCATACCACCGACCGTGCGATCGCCGATGCTAATGAGAAAAGTCTTGTCCGCCACTGACGGCAGGCGCAGCACTCGGTATGCTGCCTCCTTCAGTTCCGATCCTGCTGGGTCGAATGACGACAACAATCTACTGAGGCGGATAACCTCACGCGTCATTTTTGGAGGCTTGCCGAGTAGCACCTCAAGCTCCATATCAACTGGCAACGGGCGATCACCGAATAACGGGTCAATCACGGAGAGTTGTTGTTGCGTAGTCGCCGTACCTACTACCGCAAACGGACAGCGTTCACGCTCACAAATCTCGCCGAATAATTTCAACGACTCCGGACCAATGGCCAGCACATAGCGCTCTTGAGATTCGTTACTCCAAATTTGCAGTGGCGACATGCCTGACTCTTCAGAGGGGATATCGCGTAAATTAAATCTCCCGCCGCGACTTGAACCGTGCACCAGTTCAGGCAGTGCATTAGATAGGCCACCCGCTCCGACATCGTGTATCGAAAGAATTGGGTTAGGCTGACCCTGCATCTCCATCTGCCAGCAACGGTCGATTACCTCCTGCGCACGCCTCTCCATCTCAGCATTGCCGCGTTGGACTGAGTCGAAATCAAGATGTTCTACATTTGATCCGGTGTCCATGCTGGAAGCGGCTCCACCACCAAGACCAATCAGCATTCCTGGCCCACCTAATTGAATCAGCAGTGAACCAGAGGGGATTTCCTGCTTAAACGAGTGACTCTCGCAAATATGACCTATACCCCCTGCCAGCATAATCGGCTTGTGATAGCCACGCATCTCACCCGCAACCTGCTCCTCGAATGTACGGAAGTACCCCGCCAGAATGGGTCGTCCAAACTCGTTGTTGAATGCTGCCCCACCAATTGGGCCCTCCAACATGATCTGTAATGCCGAGGCGATACGGGCGGGTTTCCCATAAGTACGGCTGTCATTTTTATGGTATTGCTCCCACGGCTGTATAAAACCAGGGATGCTTAAATTGGAAACTGAAAATCCTGTGAGTCCTGCCTTGGGCCTAGCACCACGACCGGTAGCCCCCTCATCGCGAATTTCACCACCCGCACCGGTGGCGGCCCCAGAGTGAGGTGAGATTGCAGTCGGATGATTGTGGGTCTCCACCTTCATCAGGATATGCGTCTGCTCCTGGACATAGCTGTAAGCATGGTCCTTGCCGGGGTAGAGTCGCGCAATATTCTCCCCCACCATGATGGAAGAATTATCCTCATAAGCCACCACCGTCCCCTTAGGATGCTGCTGATGGGTATTACGGATCATCGAAAATAGCGAATGCGTCTGTGCCTTTCCGTCTATCACCCAATCTGCGTTGAAAATCTTATGGCGGCAATGCTCCGAGTTTGCCTGCGCAAACATCATCAACTCAACATCCGTGGGATTGCGTCCAATGCGCATAAAGCTGGCTATAAGATACTCGACCTCATCAGTCGACAGGGCCAGCCCCATCTCAGTATCGGCGAGTTTCAATGCCATCAATCCGCCGGTCAGGACATCTACCGTGTCGAGCGGCACAGGCGCATAATGTCTGAACAATTTATCTGCATCTTCAAATGAATTGAAGACCGCCTCGGTCATACGATCATGTATCAGAGAGAGGAGTGCAGATCGATCTAGAGCAGAGAGCCCACTTGTAGTTTGAATGTAGAATGCCAGTCCTCGTTCCAAACGCAAGACTGCTTCTAACCCACAATGACGAGCAATATCCGTGGCCTTGGATGACCAAGGTGAGATAGTGCCGGGACGTGGCAACACCAGCATGAACTCACCTATCGGCTCTTCCCTCTGCTGTGCCGCACCGTATTTCAATAACTGTGCGAGTGTCGCACTCTCCTCCGGCCTCAGTTCACGCTCCACCGTGCAAAAATGCCAGTACTCCGCATAAATGTGGGAAACTTGTGGGACAGCGGTCTTGAGTGCTGCAGTTAGTTTTTCAAGACGGAATGGAGAAAGGGCGCTACCGCCGCGGAGTCGAAGCATCAGGCGAGATGAGGTGATGAATTGGAAAGCGTAATTTTACACGAGAAGACAATCCGCCCGTAGCCCGATACACTGTTAGTTGACGGTCCCGATCGAACAACTCATGAATATAAAGCATGACCACCCCCACCCCTATCTACACCACCGCTGAAATTCGCTCCATTGAGCGGCTTACTGCTCCGCTTACAACCCCGACCTTAATGGAAAGAGCCGGTTTGGCCGCCGCCGAGATTGCGCGCGACCAATTGCTTACCAAAGAAATCAACGCGGTACTGGTGCTAGCTGGTCCAGGTAACAATGGTGGCGATGCCTTCGTTGTTGCTCGTTATCTAAAATCCTGGTGGTTCAATGTCACACTGGTATTCAGTGGCAATCACGAGCACCTGCCCAATGATGCCAAGCATGCGCTGGATAAGTGGCTTTCTGCCGGTGGTGAAATCTTAACCGAGATTCCAGAGAATAAAATATGGGGAGCAGTGATCGATGGACTTTTTGGTATCGGTCTAGATCGCAATCTAGTCGGCAAGGATCTCGCGCTCGTTAATGCGATCAACCTCATGCACTTGCCAGTACTTGCACTCGATATCCCAAGCGGCTTAGGAAGTGACAATGGGGATTGCTATGGTGCAACGGTTCGAGCCACCATGACGGTCACCTTCATCAGCCTCAAGCCGGGCCTGTTCACTCGGTGTGGCCCCGATTATTGCGGTAAAATTTTTCTGTGTAAACTTGGTCTTGACCCATCTTCCCTGGTTCCCCCACACACGTGGAAACTGGATCAAGCTTATGCACAGAAACTATTGCCTCCACCGCGTCCTTCTGACAGCCACAAGGGCATGTTCGGTAGCATCGGCATCATCGGTGGCTCAGCCGGAATGGTGGGCGCGGCGCTGTTAGCTGGAACCGCCGCACTGAAATTAGGCACAGGGCGCGTTTACCTCGGACTGATGGCCGCTGATGCGCCAGTCGTAAGTACAGTTCAGCCTGAATTGATGCTTCGACCTGTGCACGAGCTACTCAAAATTGATCACCTCAATTGCTTGATCGTCGGACCCGGTCTGGGTATACAGCCAGATGCTTATTTCTGGCTCAAGAGCGCGCTCGAGTCTGGAATACCACTGGTGCTGGATGCAGATGCACTAAATTTGATCGCCACCCATCCAGAACTTGCCAGCCTGCTACGAGCACGTACAGCAGCCTCTATCCTTACCCCTCATGTCGCGGAAGCTGCTCGGCTACTCGGCACCGACTCGTCGAATCTGCAGCATGACCGTATGGCCGCCGCGGCCGAATTGACGAAGCGTTTTAATTGCTACGCAGTGCTAAAAGGTGTCGGCAGTATTTGTGCTTTCCCCGATGGTAGGCGTTACCTCAATACCAGCGGCAATCCTGGTCTGAGCAGCGCAGGAACAGGCGACGTGCTGTCCGGCATCATTGGCGCTTTGCTAGCGCAGGGTCTAAATGCGGAGAATGCACTCTTGTTGGCGGTTCATCTGCACGGCGCTGCTGCCGATTCTCTGCTAGAAAGGTATGGAGGCCCGGTGGGGATGACTGCGTCAGAAGTCACCGATGCAGCCCGCAGCCTGTTAAATCGATGGCTATACTAGAAAAACCCTGAAATGAACGTACCGGAAGGTCTGTTCAAGGCTTCCTTGGTTGTAATCGCCAATTCTTATAATGTAACTGAAAGGAACTCTCAGCATGTGTTATCGGTGTGATCAAAGAAATTTAGACCAACAGAATCTCAATCAGAACCCAAGCAAGCGTTCGTTTCTCAAACTGGCTGCGGTCTCCGCCATCGGCTTAGGTCTTGCGGGTGCTGGCATCGCAACAGCTCAGGGAAAACAATCGGCCAAGACTTATTCCAAAATTCCACCAAAACCTGAAAATGTGCTAACACCTGACCAGGCTCTTGAAAGGTTAATGAAGGGTAACGAGCGTTATGTTGCCGGCCAATCGTTGCCCCTTAACTTTCATGATGTCCAGGATGCTCTGGTCAAGGGGCAGAATCCCTACGCCACCATTCTAGGTTGTTCTGATTCGAGGGTCAGCCCTGAGCACTGCTTCGATGAGTCGCACGGGGATCTGTTTGTGTCCCGAGGTGCTGGTAACTACATAACAAATGACAATATAGCCACAATCGAGTATTCAGTCGCAGTATTAAATACACCACTGATCATGGTACTTGGTCATGAAAGTTGTGGTGCGGTCAAGGCAGCGATTGAGGCTGTTGATCATCATAAAGACTTCCCAGGACATATTCAGCTACTGTCCAGTGCAATAGCACCAGCGGTCAGGGCGGTCAGTGACAACTCCATTAGTCGCTTGACTAATGTGACCAAGAAGAATGTCATCATGACGGTTGAAAGACTGAGAAATAAAACACCCATACTGGATTATTATCACGACCAGAAGAGAATTCGAGTCGTCGGTGGGCTATATCACCTGGATACCGGCAGGGTCGAACTGATCGCTTGAGGGGTGACTCTTATTAAGAGAATAAAAGAGCGCTACTCTTTACTCTGCATCTGTAACATCTCAGCAGCATGTTGAAGCGTGGCGTCGGTAATCTTCATACCCCCTATCATACGAGCAATTTCTTCAACTCTCTGCCGCTGATCGAGCACAGTGATATGGCTGGTTACTCTTCCGCCATCGGAATGATCAGCCGATTTTGCAACTTGCCATTGCTGATCGGCTGCCGAAGCGACCTGCGCCAAGTGGGTGACACACATTACCTGGCGCTCTTCCCCAAGTTTTTTCAGCATGGTGCCCACTATTTCGGCCACGCGCCCACCGATGCCTGAATCAACCTCATCGAATATCAGCGTTGGCGCTGTTCCAATCTTGCTAGTAATGACCTGTATCGCCAGACTGATCCGTGATAACTCACCACCCGAAGCAACCTTTGCCAGAGGCCTCAGCGGCAATCCCTGATGAGCGGAGACCTGAAATTCGATCTGCTCCATTCCATGAGCGTTACCCTGCTCTAAGGGGATTAACCCCACCGAGAATCCCCCTCCTGCCATCGCAAGGGTCTGCATCGCGTCACTCACCTGCTGGGATAGTATCTTGGCTGCTTTATTTCTGGTCTCAGTTAAAGATCTAGCATGCTCGAGATATGCTTCCATGGCGACCACCTCCTCTCGTGCGAGTGCCTCGCCATCTCCCCCCTGCGTTAACTCCTCCAGTCGAGTAGTGGATGTTACCAACAGATCTGGTAGTTCGTCAGGGCTCACACGATACTTCCTAGCCGCAGCGTGAATCGCTGTTAGGCGTTGCTCCATCTCCTGCAGTCGTTGCGGATCTAAATCGAGACGCTGTTGATAATGACCGAGCTCGTATACTGCTTCCTGCAACTGAATTTGTGCAGACTCTAGTAAATCGAGCACAGATCTCAAACCGATGTCGTAGCTGAGTAATCCTTGGAGGCGAGAGATGACCGCATTGACCTGTGCCAGCGAGGCTAGTTCGCCGTCCGACAGAACTTCTAGGCCCACCTGCGTTGCCTCTAACAAACTAGCGGCATGCGATAAACGACTATGATCGGCCTGAAGTGTCTGCCACTCTCCAGACGAAAAATTCAGCGAAGTAAGTTCGCGAACTTGCCACTCCAATTGCTCGCGCTCCTGTAGAAAAGTGGCTGAGTCCTTTTCCCATGAGATACGCTGCTGATGTGAGTTCTGCCAACGTCGGTAGGTCGAGGTCACTGTCTGGGTCAACTCACGGCTACCGGAGAAAGCATCAAGCAGATCACGCTGCGAATCACTACGAAGAAGAGATTGGTGTGCATGCTGACCATGGATATCGATCAACCTCTCTCCCGCCGCACGCAGTTGATGCAAGGTAGCAGGTCTTCCATTGATAAAGCTGCGCGAACGCCCACTGCTATCTATCACACGGCGCAACAGACATGTTCCGCTATCATCACCATGATTCTCTAGATCATTTTCTTGCAGCCACTGAGTGAGCCCCGATAATCCAGCGATATCGAACTCCGCGCTAATCTCAGCTCGTTCACATCCGTTTCGGATCTGACCCGACTCGATTCGTTCGCCTAAAGCAAGTGACAGCGCATCGATCAGAATAGACTTTCCGGCACCAGTTTCGCCGGTAAGAACGGTGAAACCCGGTGAAAATTCTAACCCCACCCGATCAACGATGACGAAATCCTGAATACTCAAGAACCTTAGCATGGCAGAGAGTTCACGCTTTTTTTTGTGGAAACCCGCTCCAGCCAAGCTTCTCGCGTAGCATGCGGTAATAACTATGATCGGCAGAATGTAACAACCTTACCGTATGCGCTGAACGTCTCACGACAACCTTATCATTCTCCTGTAGGTCGAAATGGAAATGACTGTCCGAGTGAGCTCGAGCATCTGAGGTGCGGTGTATCAAAATTTCAACAACTGCTTCTGGCCCTACAACGATAGGACGATTGCTTAAAGTGTGAGGACTTACCGGTACCAACGCGAGCAGGTCGAGACTGGGGTGCAGGATAGGCCCTCCCGATGACAAGGCGTACGCGGTAGAGCCAGTGGGTGTGGCGACGATTAGCCCATCAGCACGAAGGGAGTAAACATACTCGCCATTAATATGCACCTCGAACTCGATCATGTTGCCACCGCTGCCCCTATTCACCGCCACATCATTTAATGCAATTGCGCTGAAAATACTGACTCCACTCCGTATAACTTCAGCAGACAGCAACATCCGTCTCTCGGTAACATAGCTGCCATCGAGCATGTTACCAACGCTTTCCAGCATGGACTCGATGGAGAGGTCAGTGAGAAAACCAAGATGCCCCTGATTGATACCTACCAGTGGCACGTCAAAGGGCGCGAGCTTACGTGCGATATTCAGCATGGTGCCATCACCACCCAGAACAATAGCAAGGTCTGCACGCGCACCAATCTCCTCAATCTCAAATGCGGGATAATTCTTTGCCGTCACTTCTGAAGCGGTAACACAGTCCAGCAGCACTTCAATATTCCGATCTTGCAAATACTGTCCGAGACGCAATATAGGAGACACGATCTCCGGATTATTTTGCTTGCCGATCAGGGCTATCGTCTTAAATAGAAGGGGCATCTATGGATATGAATACTTAATGAGTTGCGGGAAAATCTGGTTCTTATTGGTTTAGATTAAACCATATCAGACTGTGGGGTGACAAAAAATTCTGAATTATGATTCGCCGCCCCTGCCCTGCCTAAATCCTGGTGTAGAATAAGCTCATGCTTAACCAACGCGCCCGAATTCTGCTGAAGACCCTTGTCGAACGCTATATCACTGAAGGTCAACCGATAGGCTCCCGCGCGCTCTCCAAATTTTCAGGACTGGACCTGAGCCCCGCTACTATCCGGAATGTAATAGCTGACCTAGAGGAGATGGGGTTTGTTACCAGCCCGCATACCTCTGCCGGACGTATACCAACTCCGCGCGGATACCGTTTCTTCGTGGATACTTTGTTGGTGGTTAAGCCACTAGATAGTGTTGAGATCCACCATCTGGAAGACCAGCTACATCTGGACAATCCGTCACGTCTGATCAATTCTGCCTCGCAATTACTATCAGAGTTAACCCATTTTGCAGGAGTAGTGGTCACTCCCAAGCGCAGCAGCTCAGTATTCCGCTATATCGAGTTCATGGCCTTGTCTGAGAAACGTATTCTACTCATCATCGTCACCCCTGAGGGTGATGTGCAGAACCGAGTTCTCTTCACCGACAGAGTTTATACCCCCTCTGAATTGGTAGAGGCGGCGAATTTCATCAACCAAAATTACGCCGGTTTCAATCTTGATGAGATCCGCACCCGCCTCCAGAGTGAGATGAAACAGTTACGCCACGATATGACCGATCTCATGACCGCGGCCATTGAAGTGGGTAGCGAGGCTATCAGGGAAAGTAGTGCCGAAGCTATGGTGATGGCGGGAGAACGCAAGCTACTAGATGTGCATGACTTGGCCGGCAATATGAACAGCCTGAAAAAATTATTTGACCTGTTTGAGCGTAAGACCTCGTTGCTGCAATTACTAGAGCTCAGCCGCCAGGCTCAGGGCATGCAAATCTTCATCGGTGGCGAGTCGGATCTAGTCGCCCTAGACGAGTTCAGCGTCGTTACTGCCCCCTACGAGGTAGATGGTCAGATTGTCGGCACCGTTGGCGTAATCGGCCCAACTCGCATGGCCTACGAGCGCGTCATTCCGATCGTAGATGTCACTGCCAGACTACTCTCCAGCGCGCTGTCACAACACTAGGTCACCCATTCAGAGTAACCATTCCATACACCCTCCGACTATCTGCTCAACACTCAATACTATGCAAATGTCACCTGAACCCGCTTACCATCACGGCACTCCCAATCAGACTGGAATTCTGCTGATCAACCTCGGTACCCCAGAAGCTCCTACTGCCGAAGCACTACGCCCCTACCTCAAGCAATTCCTCA
>JBAWVG010000003.1:0-59647 GCA_037147395.1 Nitrosomonadaceae bacterium
GGAGTAATCCCCTCTTCTGACCAGCACCCCCACTGCCCTCCCCGGGCAGTGGCCTGATTCTTAGATTCACTGTCTGTTGTATAGCCTATCCCTACTCCAAGGGTAGTTTTTTTCAAGCTCTCACAACTCGGCTTGGGATGTATCAACCCTCCCTACCTCTTTCAATCAGCACCAACTCTTGGTATGAAGACATCCATGCCGAGGTATTTAAAGTCCTTGGTGAATGACGGTGCTGTTTATATTGCTCATTTGGAGGATGAGATTACAATCGGGGATGACTCATATGAGAGGCTCTGCTAGCCTTAAATGGTGCAGGCCGATCAATTGCCTTGTACCCCACGTGACTTAATAAAAGGATGACATGCTTCAGAAATCCGCGGTCAGGATTCTAGCGCTGGATGATGAGCCATTCATGCTCAAACTGCTGTCCCACATGTTAACCGGCATGGGATTTTCCTCGGTCATACTTTGCGATAATGGATTATCGGCCCTCGACCAGATCAAAGGAGAGGGGAACCACCCAAACCTAATCCTGCTAGACCTGAATATGCCGGGAATGGATGGGATTGAATTTGTACGACACTTAGTTGAGATTAACTATACCGGTAGCCTGATACTGATCAGTGGTGAAGATGAGAGGATGCTTCAGACTGCCGAGAAGTTGGTACAAGCACATAAGATTCATGTTCTCGGCCATCTGCATAAACCAGTCAAGAAAGAGGTATTGTCTGAGCTGATGGAGAGGTGGACTCCAACAACCCAAGTGTATCCTCCCATCATCAAAAAACTCTATACGGGCGATGAACTGCGAGCGGCCATCGATAATGCCCAGCTGGTTAATTATTATCAACCCAAAGTATCGGTCGCAAGTGGGGAAGTAATTGGGGTTGAGACCCTGGTCCGTTGGCAACATCCAGACGATGGGCTCGTTCTTCCCGATCACTTCATCAGCGTGGCTGAGACACATGGACTGATCAATGATCTGACTCGTATGGTGTTAACACAAGCCCTGAACCAAGCGAAGGATTGGCAGCAGGCTGGACTGACTCTGCGTGTAGCCGTCAATATCTCGATGGATAATCTGGCATCGTTAGACTTTGTAGAATTTGTATCTGATCTCACGGCGAGGTCAGGTGTGCCACCACAGAGGGTGGTATTGGAAGTGACTGAAAGCCGTCTGATGAAGGACACGAGGGCCCCTCTCGAGATTCTGACAAGGCTGCGATTGAAACGTTTTCGTCTCTCGATTGATGATTTTGGTACAGGGCACTCTTCACTTGCCCAGTTGCGTGATATCCCATTTGATGAACTTAAGATTGATCAGGGGTTTGTTCACCATGCGTCGACCAATGAAACGCTGAGAGCGATGTACGAGACCAGCCTGTCACTGGCAAGGCAGCTCGGAATGGAGGTTGTGGCCGAGGGGGTTGAGGACCGGAGTGACTGGGATTTGCTGAAGAGTACCGGATGTGACTTGGCTCAAGGGTTCTTCATTTCCAAGGCAATGCCGGCAGAAGACTTCCCAGGTTGGTTAGAGAAATGGAAGGAACGGGTAAGTCACGAGCTCTAGAGTATCGATTTCTCAGTTCTGAATCTTGAATCAATCCTAGACCAACAACGCCGCAGCCACCCGTCTTCCCTCAGCGGTTAGGATGTTATAGGTTCGGCAGGCGGCACTGGTATCCATCACCTCTACACCAATCCTTTGATTGATCAGAACTCCTGTCAGGGAAGGGTGTGGGAAGCGGAGTGTGGCCCCCGTACCGAGTAACACGATCTCGGGGTGTAGTGAGCATAAATGTTCGAAATGCTCTGGCGCCAACTGTTCAAAGCTGTGGGCTGGCCAATCCTCGACAATCTGGTCTGGGAGGACGATTATGCTGCGTTCATACCGTACTTGGTTCACCATGATATAGCCTGGACCGTATCCGGTGAATATATTCTGTTCGGAAGGTCCGGAAAGATGAAGCTTCAACAGGGCCTCCATTTGCGGCAGTTTGACGGGTCGGGTAACATTACATCTTTTTCGGTCCAGGATAAAGCGATAAACAGGGCTAGTAATTAAAATTTTCTTTTAGCCAGCGATTTTTATAATCCAGGATACCCATTCAGACCATGCAACCGATACTCAAATCCAGCAAGCTTGCGAATGTTTGTTACGACATTCGGGGGCCGGTACTCGACCGTGCTAAGCAGATGGAAGACGATGGTCAACACATCATCAAGCTCAATATCGGCAACCCCGCATCATTCGGTTTTGATGCGCCAGAAGAGATTCTTCAGGATGTGATTCATAACCTATCCGATGCCTCTGGATATTGCGACTCGAAGGGTCTGTTTGCCGCCCGTAAGGCGATCATGCATTACTCCCAAGAGAAGCATATCCGCGACGTTCAGATGGAGGATATCTACATCGGTAATGGCGTCTCAGAGCTCATTGTCATGGCCATGCAAGCACTTCTGAATGGTGGAGATGAGGTACTCGTCCCAGCACCGGATTATCCATTATGGACGGCTGCTGTGGTGCTGGCGGGGGGTACTGCACGTCATTATATCTGCGACGAGCAGTCTGGCTGGTTGCCCGACCTGGATGACATTCGGTCTAAGGTAACTCCAAATACTCGTGCCATCGTCATCATCAATCCGAATAATCCGACCGGCGCACTCTACCCGGATGAACTCTTGCAAGAGATCATTGAGATCGCCCGTCAGAACCACCTCATCATTTATGCGGACGAGGTCTACGATAAGGTTTTGTACGACGGCGCCACCCACACCTCAATCGCATCCCTGGCGGATGATGTCCTGTTCGTCACTCTGAATGGTCTATCGAAGAATTACCGTGCAGCCGGATTTCGTTCTGGATGGGCGATCGTCTCTGGCAGGAAGAACCACGCACGGGACTATATCGCAGGACTCACCATGTTGGCCTCGATGCGGCTCTGTGCGAACGTGCCAGCACAGTTCGGTATCCAGACAGCACTCGGTGGATACCAGAGCATTAATGATCTGGTACTGCCGACCGGGAGGCTGATGAGACAGCGTGACCTGGCCTGGAAGTTACTCACCGATATTCCTGGAGTCACCTGCTTTAAGCCTCAGTCGGCGATGTATCTGTTTCCTCGCCTTGACCCTAAGATATACCCGATCGAAAATGATCAGCAGTTCGTACTGGACTTACTCGTTCAGGAGAGGGTTCTGCTGGTACAGGGGAGCGGTTTCAATTGGCCGCACCCGGACCATGTGAGGGTCGTATTCCTGCCGAATAGTGATGACCTCACAGAGGCCATAGGACGTATTGCTAATTTTCTGGAGTATTACCGAAAGAACCATAAGACCTAACTTTTCATGAATCACCGAATCAGTTTTCTGTAGCTACGAGGAACGGATTCGGTAGACCCCTTAATCGATTCTCCCTTAGTGTTAAATATATGAAACCCATCAGAGTAGGTCTACTAGGTATTGGTACTGTCGGAGGTGGCACCTTCGCGGTCCTTAAGCGCAATCAGGAAGAGATCACCCGACGTGCTGGTCGCGGAATCGTCATCACGATGGTGGCCGATCGAGAGGTAGAGAAGGCTCGCAAGATTGTAGGTGAGGGTGTCACCGTCACCAGTGACGCGAATGAGATCGTGACCAGTCCTGATATCGATATTGTGATCGAGCTGATCGGAGGGTATACCGTCGCCAAGGATCTTACTCTGAAAGCGATTGAACATGGAAAGCATGTGGTTACTGCCAATAAAGCGCTACTCGCTTCGCACGGCACCGAGATCTTTGCAGCCGCTCAAAAGAAGGGTGTGATGGTCGCGTTCGAGGCTGCGGTGGCGGGTGGAATCCCGATCATTAAGGCATTGAGGGAGGGTCTGACCGCTAACCGGATCGAGTGGATTGCTGGAATTATCAATGGAACCAGTAACTTTATTTTATCGGAGATGAGGGACAAGGGATTGGCATTCGACACGGTTCTGGATCAAGCACAGAAGTTAGGTTATGCGGAGGCTGACCCGACCTTTGATATCGAGGGTATCGATGCTGCTCATAAGCTGACCATCATGGCCGCGATTGCTTTTGGTATTCCGATGCAGTTCGACAAGGTCTATACCGAGGGTATCGCTAAGCTCACCCGTGAGGATATCCGTTATGCAGAGGAGTTGGGGTACCGGATCAAGCTTCTTGGGATTACCAAGCGCACACCTAAAGGTATCGAGCTGCGCGTTCATCCGACACTGATCCCAGCCAGGAGGCTGATCGCCAATGTTGAAGGGGTAATGAACGCGATCGTGGTGAAGGGTGATGCGGTCGGCGCGACACTTTACTATGGTGCGGGTGCGGGGGCTGAACCGACTGCGAGCTCAGTCGTTGCAGACTTGGTGGATGTTACGCGGATGCATACTGCAGACCCAAAACACCGCGTCCCCCACCTCGCTTTCCAGCCCGATCTTTTGTCGAATACACCCATCCTAAAGATGGATGAGGTTGAGACGTCCTATTATTTGCGGCTGCGGACGCAGGACAGACCGGGTGTGCTGGCTGATATCACCCGAATACTGGCCGATCTCAATATTTCGATCGATGCAATGGTTCAGAAAGAGCCGAGTGAGGGTGAGGACCAAGTGAATATCATCATGCTTACTCATCTGACGATCGAGAAGAATATCAATGCCGCCATAGTCAAGATTGAAGCGCTACCGGTCATGACGGGTAAGGTGACACGTATCCGATTGGAAGAGTTAAACAGCAAATAATTAAACAGTGGATGGTCAGAGATACGAGGGTGTTCGGGTACTGGATCTGACCCCTCTCTCGCTGAGATACAGTCATCTACCACCCATTTTAAAAGTCATCTCTACGATCTCCATCCCGTAGAGCATTGAAAATTTTTCGGTGAAAATTATGCGTTATATCTCCACCCGCGGCGGTATGCCGCCAAAAACATTTTCTCAAATCCTCTTAGGTGGTCTGGCCTCAGACGGTGGACTGGCAATGCCGGAGAATTATCCTCGGATCAGTCCCGCTGATTTGGATCAGTGGCGTGGCCTTAGCTATCCACAACTCGCATTTGAGATCCTGACGCGTTTTGCAGATGATATCCCTGCCAAGGATCTGCGTGACATCATCAACCGTACCTATACAGCCGAGATCTTCCACAGCAAAGAGATCACTCCCCTCAAGACTCTGTCCCCGGGTCTACATATCCTGGGGCTCTCCAACGGACCGACACTGGCATTTAAAGATATCGCGATGCAGTTGCTTGGTAACTTATTTGAGTACGCGCTGGATAAGACCGGGAAGAGCCTGAATATCCTGGGCGCAACCTCTGGCGATACGGGGTCGAGCGCCGAGTATGCCATGCGCGGAAAGAGGGGTATCCGTGTGTTCATGCTCTCGCCTCATGGGAAGATGAGCCTCTTTCAGACGGCTCAGATGTTTTCCTTGCAGGACCCCAATATACTCAACATTGCCATCCGTGGGGTATTCGATGATTGCCAAGATATCGTCAAGGCAGTCAGTAATGATCATGCCTTCAAGCAGAAGTATCACATCGGAACCGTGAACTCGATCAACTGGGCTCGCGTTGCTGCGCAGATTGTCTACTACTTCAAGGGCTATTTTGCGGCAACTCGGTCGAATACAGAGCAGGTGTCGTTCGCTATCCCATCGGGGAACTTCGGCAATATCTGTGCGGGACATGTGGCACGGATGATGGGACTGCCGATCAAGCAGTTGATACTCGCCACGAATGAGAATGATGTCTTAGATGAATTCTTTCGTAGCGGTTGCTATCGTCCTCGCACCACGGCCGAGACGCGACATACCAGCAGCCCATCGATGGATATATCTAAGGCATCGAACTTTGAGCGTTTCGTTTTTGACTTGGTGGGACGTGATGCATCCAAGGTGAAGGGGTTATGGCGGTCGGTGGATAAAGGGGCATCATTCGATCTCTCCGATACTCCGTTATGGGAGAGTGTGAAGGGTTTCGGGATTGTATCTGGGACCAGTAATCATGCATCCCGTATCGAAACCATCCGCAGGATCTATCAGGACCATGGTGTGGTGGTGGACACTCATACCGCTGATGGTATTAAGGTCGGTCTTGAGAAGCGCGAGTCGGATGTGCCTCTGATCTGTTTAGAAACCGCACTCCCGGTTAAGTTTTCTGAGAGCATCATCGAGGCGATCGGGAAGGAGCCCGACCGGCCATCCGGATTTGAGAATTTGGAGGGTCTGCCACAGAGGTATGTGGTCATGGATGCCGATACCGAAGCGGTCAAGTCCTTCATTGCCGAGCAAGTTTGATTTAAGAGGATTTTGAGCGAACACTTCAGAGGGAGGACTGCCTCCTGGCTGCTGCTAGGAAATCCTCTAGTATCGGACTTGAGTTGAGTAGGCCTGGGGTATCGGCATGGAACTCTGGGTGCCACTGAAAACCGGTTACATAACACTCCCCCTGCATCCGGATGGCTTCAATAATGCCGTCACTTGGGGAGGTCGCTTCGACCACCAGACCCTCTCCCAGTCTCTTGATGGCCTGGTGATGAATGCTCGATACTAGGTGTTCCATCCTCCCCCCGTAGAGCCTCGCTAGATTGGAGTCCATTTCGATACGAATCGGATGACGGTGCTGGTCATAGAGATCTGGGTCTACATGAGGAGTGGCCTGTGGATAGTCGGTGGCAATATCTTGATGCAGAGTCCCGCCCATGGCCACATTAATCAGCTGTAATCCTCGGCAAAGACCCAGCACCGGCTTTCCCTGAAGTACGCACTCTCGGAATAAATCAATCTCATACAGATCCCTCATCCGGTCTCCAGACCACTCTGGACGGGAGGGTGTCTCGCCATATGAAGAGGGGCTCATATCGGCACCGCCTTGCAGCACCAGTCCGTCGATCTCTGATACATAATCACTTATCCCGACAGAGGTCTGTTCGGTGCCGCCTGTCTCTAGGGTTGGTAGCATGAACACCAGCGCATGGTGACGCATGATCCAGTGAGCAATCGTCTGCTCAAGGTATTGAAGGGTCTTATTACGAAACCCCAGTTCCGCCGGAGGGTGATGAAGTATCCTCGGTGATAAGCCAATCCGGAGTGGACGTGTCTTCCTGGTTGATGGGGGGGTCACCGGCCGGCCATCCATAAGTCTGATTGCTGCTGGACCATATCACTGAGATTGTGATCATGGGAGTAGGTCTGCCGTAACCAGCTTGCACCATTGCCGGTGGCAAGTATTTTCGAGATCTGTGACATCGCCCCTTGAGCCTGTAGCTCGACAGCATGATCGGTAATGCGGATCAGCATCTCTGTGATGTCCTCACGGAGGGTGCGTCTCTCATGGGTGCGGGGATCAATAAAGATTCCCTCAAGTCCGAACCGACATGCCTGGAAACGGTTGAATGTATAGACCAGATAGTCATCCTCCCTCGGTTCATCCTTCTGGTCGATCATGATGTAACGCGCGATCGATTGAATATAGCAGGCGATCGCGGCCGCCACTTCGATGGTGAGAGGGGTATCGCAGACACGGACCTCGATCGTTCCAAACTCTGGCTTTGGGCGGATATCCCAATAAAAGTCCTTCATCGATTCGACCACACCGGTATCGGTCATTTTACTAAAAAACCGTTCGAACTCTTCCCAGCTCAAGACGAATGGTGCGCGACCACTGAGTGGAAAGGAGAAGACAGAATTGAGCCTAGCAGATGCGAATCCCGTGTCATGACCCTGAACGAAGGGGGACGAGGCAGAGAGTGCGATGAAGTGAGGGACATAACGTGACATCATGTGTAACAGATGTAACGCCTCATCCGGCCCGGGGCAGCCGATATGGACATGCTGACCGAATATGGTGAACTGCTTGGCAAGGTATCCGTAAAGATCTGACAGGTAGTGGAACCGTGGCGCATCGAAAATCTTCTGCTCACTCCAGTGCTGGAATGGGTGGGTCCCACCACCCGCCACAGCGACATTAAGAAATCGGCCAGCATCGGATACGGTCTTTCTCAGGGAGTTCAACTCCTCGACTAGTGGGGCGTACTCATGATGGACCGAGGTATTGATTTCAATCATGCTGCGGGTCATCTCGGGTTTTATTTCACCGTGGTGTGTCTTCCTTGCGATCCGTCGCAGCATGTCCGGTGCCGATGAGACTAGGTCATAGTCATTACAGTTGAGCAGTTGCAGCTCGAGTTCAACACCGATGCTCAGTGGCTCGGATGACGCGAAGGGCATCAGGCTCATGACCTTCCCTCCAGCGTTTCTCCCGTTCCGCGCAGCGCCATCTGGACTAAGATGGGCCCGACGAGTTCAAGTATCACGATGCAGCTCATTAAGACCAGTCCCATTCCGGATGCAAAGTCAGGGAAAGCCGCAGCGGTGTCCAGTGTTAGGAGTAGTGTGAGGCTAGACATCGGTGCCAGTGCGATCCCGAGTGCCAGTCCCTGTTTAAGATTAATACCGCTGAACCTTGCCAGAAGCAGGACCGGTGTGAGCTTGGCGGCGGTGCGTACCAGAATCAGCAGAAGGACCATCATCAGACTATCCCGTATCCCGCTGAGATTTGCTGTCAGGCCATTGGCAGTAAACATCAATACCACCAAGACGGCGCCAGCAGAACCAAAGTGTGGAAGGAAGGTATGAGGACGGTGTCGCCGATAACGGACGATCAGTCCAGCCGCGAGGAGGATCAGCATCGGGCTGAGTTTGAGTGTTGATGCAACGATGGTTGCGATTGCGATCATCCCGAATAAGAGGAATGAGAAGGTCTCCTCGTGGCGTCCTAGGTGACGGTGGATTGTATTAAAGGCGTTACCAAATAACCAACCCAGAAGGGCGGACCCTCCGATCAGGTAGAGAGGGGGTAGTACCGTGTGGATCAGACTGGTGCCGGATTCGTCGTACATGAACGCGACCGCAATTTTATGGCATATGATGGCATAGATGCAGTTGAGTGCAGTCATCAATAGTAGCCTCTCGGTGACCTGTCCCTGAGCACGAGACTCTATCGCTGTCCTCACGACGATGGCAGGCGAGGTGGCGATGCAGATTGAGGCAACCACCGCGGCCGTGACGTGGGCGACATCAAACCACAGAAGCAGTGCAAACACCGCAAAAAAAGTTGCTGAAGACTCTAACAGGCTGGTGAAGGCAATCCAGAGATTGGCCTTAAGCCATCTTAGATTTACTTTGCTGCCCAGTTCGAACAATAAAATACCGAGTGCCAGATCAACCAGCAGTCGCCACTCGGATGAGGGTAGTTCAGTGATTAGGTTGAGCCCGGCGGGGCCCATTAAAAGGCCAACCCCAACATAACCGACGATCCGAGGTAGTCGTAGATACCGTACCAACCCCTCCCCAACCAGTACCGCAATCACCAGTGCCAGTGCAAGCCATAGGGCCGGACTGACAGAGAGTGGCCAGATCGGGAGGTAGGATGAGAGGGTCACGTCTGGATACGCATCGATAGATCCACTGCCTGTATATTCTTGGTTAAGCTACCAACAGAAATCCGATGAACTCCGGTTGCAGCAATCATTCGCACACTCTCCAACGTGACCCCTCCAGATGCTTCCAGTATGACTTTGCAGCCGACTCGACTTTTAGCAAGATCGACCGCCTTGGATAGTTGGTCAATATTGAAGTTATCCAGAAGGACCCTCTCTGCGCCTGCATCAATGGCTTGTCGTAATTGATCCAGCGTCTCCACCTCAATCTGAATGAATACCTCCGGTGGTGCGATCTCTCTGGCGGTCTTCATCACCTGCTCGATACCGCCCGCGGAGATGATGTGGTTCTCCTTGATGAGTATTCCATCATAGAGTCCCATCCGGTGATTGATACCGCCACCACAGATCACTGCGTACTTCTGTGCAAGTCTCAGACCGGGAAGAGTCTTTCGGGTATCCACGATCACCGCTCCCGTTCCGGACACGACCGATACATATAGTTTAGTCTGCGTAGCAACAGCGGATAATGTCTGTAGGAAATTTAATGCAGATCTCTCACCGGTGAGGAGTGCACGTGCATCTCCCGTCAAATCACAGAGCTTTTGTCCGGTGGTGATGCTGTCACCATCCCGTGCAAACCAATCTATCCGGGACTGTGGATCAAGCCTCTTGAAACAAGCTTCAAACCACTGTGTGCCGCAGAGAGTTGCATTTTCTCGACTGATGACGCTCGCCCGTGCAGTCTTTCCCCTAGGAATCAAGAGTGCCGTGAGATCACCCGTTCCCACATCCTCTTCCAATGCTTGGAAGACAGCACGATCAATCTCTGCGGCTAAATCCATGAAATCCCCATTAAATTCGCTTACCATGTGATCCGTAACAACTTATTCTAACCGAATGCGGTGAGGGAGAATGCATGCCTGACTTAATGACGATCGTGTCCTACGGATTCGGTACCTTGTTCGGCTTCTTCTTGGCCGCTTTCTTGCTGTACTGGCTGGTCTATGACTTGATCCAGAAGAAGCACTCCATCCTACGTAATTATCCACTCGTCGGGCATCTCAGATACTTTCTGGAGAGGCAAGGTGAATACTTCCGTCAGTATCTCTTTGCGGGTGATCGGGATGAGATGCCCTTTAATCGTGCGACCCGAACATGGGTATACAAGAACGCGAAGAATGAGGTGGGTGTCGTTGGATTCGGTTCTACCAACGATCTGCGTGAGCCGGGCTCAATTATCTTCGTCAATGCCCCCTTTCCTATTTTGGAGGATGATCTACTGCCGACTCCCTCATTCATGATCGGGGAGGGGTATTGCAAGCAGCCCTTTAATGCACGTTCCGTGGTCAATATCAGTGGCATGAGTTATGGTGCACTCTCGTCCTCGGCGGTTAGGGCCTTATCAAGAGGGGCGGCAGAGGTGGGATGCTGGATGGATACCGGGGAGGGTGGGCTTTCGCCCTTCCATCTGGAGGGTGATTGCGACATCATCATGCAGATTGGAACAGCCAAGTATGGTATCCGAGATCATGATGGTAATTTTTCACCTGAACGCGCGAGAGAGCTTTCCAAGGTCGTCAAGGCGTTTGAAATAAAACTCTCACAGGGGGCGAAACCGGGTAAGGGGGGTATACTGCCCGCTATCAAAGTCACGGATGAGATTGCCGCAATCCGCGGAGTGCCGGCCCATCAGGATGCCATCAGCCCCAACCGACATCATGACATCAGTAATATTGAGGAGTTGCTGGATAAGATTGCATACATCCGAGATCTTACCGGTCGCCCGGTTGGGGTGAAGACCGCTATCGGTGGATGGCGTTTTGTGAATGAACTGTGCGATTCGGTGAACAGACGTGGACACGATTATGCACCTGACTTTCTCGTCATCGATGGAGGGGAGGGGGGCAGCGGTGCAGCACCTCAGGCACTATTTGATCATATGAGCCTACCCATCTCAGAGGCGCTTCCTAGGGTGGTGGATGCGTTACTTCAGGCAGATCTAAAGCACCGTATCCGGGTCGTGGCATCGGGTAAGCTGGTAACCTCAGCAAAGGCTGCTTGGGCGCTATGTGTGGGAGCCGACTTCGTTAATACTGCTCGTGGATTCATGTTCTCTCTGGGGTGTATCCAGGCGATGCGTTGCCATAACAATACCTGCCCAACCGGGATCACGACCCATAACAAGCGTCTTCAGCGCGGTCTGGTTGTTGAGGAGAAGTATCTCCGAGTGGCCAATTACGCCATCAATATGAATAAAGAGATCGATATGATTGCGCACTCTTGTGGGTTAAGACATGCACGAGAGCTGCGACGTGAGCATGTTCGTATTGTCGAGACTGCCGGTAAGAGTGTGGCACTGAATATCATGTACCCCTATCCAGAAGCAAGGAACCATGTGGATGTTGCGTTGTAGTCCATTTTCAACCCCCAAAACCAGAAAGGAGTTTCATCATGGCAAGAATTGTAAAGAGAGATCGTAGCAGTCCCTACCCAGTCACTATTGGCACCGAGACCAAGTATATCTGCGGATGCGGGCTTTCCAAGAACCAGCCATTCTGCGATGGCGCCCACAAGGCTGCTAAAGACGAATCGTCGGCTAAGCTATATTGGTACGATGCCGATCATGTCCGTCACGAGATGGATGACACCCTTCCTGCGGTACCGGTTCCGGCCGAATAAATCTTTAAAATCCTCAGTTCTGGCTGGGCGATTCATCAAGCCGTGAGTTGAGCTGCCCGCTCTTGAAATTCCTTACTACCTCACCATGTAGTCTATAACTACAAGTTTGGAGGGATACATGCGTTTTGATAAATTAACCACCCGCTTTCAACAGGCACTGTCTGATGCTCAGAGCATGGCTGTTGGTCAGGATAATGCTTACATTGAGCCTCAACACTTACTGCTTGCGTTATTACAGCAGGAGGATGGGGGGGCGGCCTCGCTATTGCAGCGTTCCGGCGCTAATGTTGCACCGCTTCGTGATGCTTTAAAGAAGAGTGTAGACCGATTGCCCAAGGTGGAGGGGACGGGTGGTGAAGTCACGACCTCAAGAGATCTTGGAAACCTACTCAACCTGACTGACAAGGAAGCTCAAAAACGGAACGATCAGTTCATCGCATCAGAAATGTTTCTTCTGGCGGCGTTACAAGATAAGGGCGAGATCGGTGCACTTCTTAAGCAGCATGGTGCCAACCGGGCAGCACTTGAGCAGGCCATCAATGAGGTTCGTGGGGGCGAGAATGTAGCCAATGCTGCGGCAGAGGGCAGCCGAGAGTCACTCAAGAAGTATACCCTTGACCTGACCGAACGTGCGCGGATGGGCAAGCTTGATCCTGTGATCGGTCGTGATGATGAAATCCGTCGGACTATCCAGGTATTACAGAGACGTACTAAAAATAATCCTGTCCTGATCGGCGAGCCGGGTGTGGGCAAGACTGCCATTGTTGAAGGGTTGGCTCAGAGGATTGTGAATGGTGAGGTGCCAGAAACGCTTAAGAATAAGCGTGTTCTGTCGCTCGATATGGCTGCTCTCTTGGCAGGGGCTAAGTACCGAGGTGAATTCGAAGAACGTCTGAAATCGGTATTGAAAGAGATCGCTCAGGATGAGGGCAGTACCATCGTATTCATCGATGAGTTGCATACCATGGTCGGTGCAGGTAAGGCAGAGGGTGCGATGGATGCGGGCAATATGTTAAAGCCCGCGCTTGCTCGTGGGGAGTTGCACTGCGTTGGTGCTACCACCTTGGACGAGTACCGTAAATACGTTGAGAAGGATGCCGCTCTGGAACGTCGTTTTCAGAAGGTGTTGGTCGATGAGCCGAGTGTTGAGGCGACGATCGCTATTCTACGCGGCTTGCAGGAGAGGTATGAATTACATCACGGTGTGGACATTACGGACCCTGCGATTGTTGCGGCTGCTGAGTTATCTCACCGATACATCACCGATCGGTTCTTACCGGACAAGGCAATCGACCTGATTGATGAGGCTGCGGCACGGGTCAAGATGGAGATTGATTCCAAGCCTGAGGTGATGGATAAGCTGGACCGTCGGCTGATTCAACTCAAGATTGAGCGCGAGGCAATGAAGAAGGAGAAGGATGAGGCCTCTCAAAAACGCCTTTCATTGATCGAGGATGAGATCAAGAAGTTACAACGCGAGTACGCCGATCTTGAGGAGATCCTGAAGGCGGAAAAGGGAGCCGCTCAGGGGACGGCCCATCTGAAGGAGGAGATGGATAAGGTCCGGGCAGAGATTGTTAAGTTGCAACGAGAGGGTAAGTTAGAAATGGTTGCTGAGTTGCAGTATGGAAAGCTACCGCAGCTCGAATTGAGGCTGAAGGAAGCATTGCATGTTGAGGAGGGTAAGCCCAAGAATCGTTTGTTACGGACCCAGGTCGGTGCGGAAGAGATCGCTGAGGTGGTGAGTCGTGCTACCGGTATCCCTGTCTCCAGAATGATGCAGGGGGAGCGGGAGAAGCTCTTGCATATGGAGCAAAAGCTCCACGAGCGAGTGGTCGGTCAGGATGAGGCGGTGAGGCTGGTATCGGATGCGATCCGCAGATCACGTGCCGGACTCTCCGACCCAAATCGTCCTTATGGGTCATTTTTATTCTTGGGCCCCACAGGGGTGGGCAAGACTGAGTTGTGTAAGGCCCTGGCAGGATTTCTATTCGATTCTGAGGACCGCCTGATCCGTATCGACATGAGCGAGTATATGGAAAAGCATTCCGTAGCACGTCTGATCGGTGCACCCCCGGGCTATGTGGGCTATGAGGAGGGGGGGGGGTTGACCGAGGCGGTCCGTAGAAAGCCCTACGCGGTCATTCTTCTGGATGAGGTCGAGAAGGCTCACCCGGATGTATTTAATGTACTGTTGCAAGCTCTGGATGATGGTCGCATGACCGATGGTCAGGGTCGAACCGTTGATTTTAAGAATACGGTGATCGTGATGACATCCAATCTCGGATCGCAGATGATCCAGCAAATGACGGGTGATGACTATCAGGTCATTAAGCTTGCGGTAATGGGCGAGGTGAAGTCTTACTTCCGCCCAGAATTTATCAATCGGATTGACGAGGTGGTGGTATTTCATGCGCTCGATGAAAAGCATATCCAATCCATCGCGAAGATACAGTTGCAGTATCTGGAATCACGTTTAGCAAAGTTGGAGATGACCCTTCAGGTATCTGAAGCGGCCTTGACGGAGATCTCTCAGGCAGGCTTTGATCCTGTCTTTGGTGCTCGTCCGTTAAAGCGTGCGATCCAAGCAAAAATTGAAAATCCACTGGCAAGAGAGATTCTTGAGGGGCGGTTTGCTGCCAAGGACACGATCAAGGTAGACTGTAGCAAGGGGGCATGGTTATTCAAGAAGGGCTGACCTAGATTAAGGATGGGCTCCTCGTGAGACCGAGGGGTGCTCACTACTGTCAGAGGATATAGATGCAGGGCCTATCGAATATTCTTGATGGGGGCAAGATTAAGGTAAAATGTTAGCTTTTTTAGTAGGCAGATGGTCATGCGCAGTACCGCAATAAGAGGCAGTCTAGTCGCCATTGTGACGCCCATGCAGGAGTCAGGGGAACTTGATCTTGAGCGTTTTCGGGATCTGATCGATTTCCATGTGGAGCAGGGTACCGACGGTATCGTGGTTGCGGGTACTACGGGCGAATCCCCCACAGTTGATTTCGACGAGCATCATCTGCTAATCCGTATCGCGGTAGAGCATGCTGCTGGGCGGGTTCCTGTACTCGCGGGTACGGGTGCTAACTCAACTCGTGAAGCGATAGATCTATCGATCTATGCGAAGGATGCTGGGGCGGATGCCAGTCTGTCGGTGGTCCCCTACTACAACAAGCCCACACAAGAGGGACTGTATCAACACTTCAAGGCGGTGGCAGAAGCGGTTGATATCCCCCAAATCCTCTATAACGTTCCCGGCAGGACGGTGGCGGATATTGCTAACGATACCACGCTGCGGTTATCACAGATCCCCAATATTATTGGTATCAAGGATGCGACCGGTGATATCGGTCGGGGTTCCGATTTGTTGCGTCGTGCCCCGCCAGATTTTGCGATTTATAGCGGGGACGATGCCAGCGCGCTGGCGATGATGTTGCTCGGAGGGCATGGTGTGATCTCGGTCACGGCCAATGTTGCGCCTAAGTTGATGCATGAGATGTGCGATGCGGCATTCTCGGGTGATTTGGTTGCTGCTCGATCGGCTAATAACAAGCTACTGGGACTACATCAGTATCTATTCATTGAAGCGAATCCTATTCCGGTGAAATGGGCCCTCTCACAGATGGGCCGGATCGGCCCTAGTCTGAGACTGCCATTGACCCCGCTATCAGAAAATTATCATCAGATTGTCAGGGAATCGATGAGACAAGCCGGGATACATCCGGCAGAGGGAGTGGATGCTTAATCTGAGTTGGCACAGAGCATACTTACCCTGCCTCGTATTCGTCGTGACAATGGGAGTGACGGGGTGCAGCCTGATGTCCCTGCTCCCTGAAAGTAAGAAGATGGACTACAAGACGGCGGGCGGTAAGAAGCTCCCGCCGTTAGAGATTCCGCCAGATTTAACAGCACCCAGCACGGATGAGAGGTACATCGTTCCCGATATTAACCCATCTGGAAGTGCTACCTACTCAGCCTATAGTAAAGACCGTGCAGCCAAGCCCGGGGCGGGGTCTACACTACTTCCGGCATCAGATGAGTCTGGTGCGCGTATCGAGCGTTCTGGGACTCAGCGATGGTTGGTGGTGAATGGGGAGCCCGAGTTGGTATGGCCGGTCGTCAAAGAATTCTGGCAGGAGCTGGGTTTCATCATTAACGTGGAGACGCCTACCGCCGGTGTGATGGAAACTGATTGGGCCGAGAACCGTGCCAATATCCCACAAGACTTGATACGGAGCATACTCTCCAAGGTTCTGGATACTCTCTACTCGACCGGTCAGCGAGATAAGTTTCGTACCCGTCTGGAAAGGGGGGAGGGTGGCACAACAGAAATCTACATCAGCCACCGTGGAATGGACGAGGTGCTGGAGGGCAATACCCGAACCGTCTGGCAACCTCGACCCGCTGACCAGAGTCTAGAGGCCGAGATGCTTGCTCGTTTGATGATGCGTTTTGGGGTGGAGGAAGCTCGCGCTAGAACAGATGTTGGGAGTCCGAGTGTTACCCAGCAGCGTGCCCGTATCGACCGCGAACGTGGCGGAATTCTTACGCTGAATGAACCATTTGATCGTTCATGGAGACGCGTGGGATTGGCATTAGATCGGGTCGGATTTACTGTGGAAGACCGTGATCGATCACAGGGCATTTACTTTGTGCGGTATGTGAACCCTGATAAAGATAATCAAACGGGCGTTAAAGAGGGGGTGATGTCAAAACTTCTTTTCTGGCGTGGAGAACCGGGCGCTGCTGATACTAAACCTGAGCAGTATCGCATTCAGGTGAGTGATACAGAGGCAGGCAGCGAAGTCAGAGTGCTTAATCTAGAAGGTGCTCCTGAAAAATCTGTGACGGCAACTAAGATACTGAGCCTGCTTTACGATCAGCTTAAGTAGTTCCAATCCTTTAAGTCTGTTTCGGTAGGTACAACTCATTTAAGGGGGGGGGGCTTCCTGAAGAAGGAGCTCCAACAAAAAACCATCCCGCAGGATGGTTTTTTGTTTTCTAGAGTTAGTTGATCTAGTGATCGATCAGACCCTCTATTTATTTTGGTACGCCGGATAAGTCGGTACTGCCATCCGCCCGTGCGCTAGGGAGGATAGTTGGGCCACCCATATCCGCATCTGCCGGGATGGGTGATGGAGTCAGCTCGGGGGAGGTATCAACAGGTACTTTAGAGATCTGTTGAAAACGAGTCTTCTCTTGCTCTGGGAGGGCTTGGTTTGGCTTGCCACAGGCAACCAGAGTGAGTGCTGCTAGGGTAACGGCGAGGACTGATAGTTTCATTGTTCAGTTTCCTTGGTGATTGGTTTCAGACAGAAAATATTATAACAATAATACTCGTTCTTGACATCACTTTGGACCCGCAGGTTGGGCCCTAGTTCCAATTTTAGACGATAAAAAACCATCCTTCCGGATGGTCTTTTATCGGTAACGGACTAACTACTTTAGTGAACTTGGGGAGGCTTGTGGGCCTCTTGACCAGGCTTAAGCGGGTTACCATTGCCGTCAACCAGCACTGGTGGGAGCGAACCCTCAGCTGAGCCGGACATATCTTCATCCTTGTCGATCACAGCGCCGACATCTGTAGGAAGGCCCATCGATGTACGCTCGGCTCCTAGTGTGCCACCGCCTTCCATGTTGGTGCCGTAAGTGGCTGAACCTGCTTGTTCAGCTTGAATCGGTCTTTTGCCATCGCAAGCGGTGAATGTCAGTGCTACCAGAGCAGCAGCTAGGAGAGGAAGTTTCATGGATTATATTCCTAAGTTAGTTAAGTAAAATGGTTTGCAGCGAGCCGTATAGCTTTTGCAGGCAACGTACTATACATCAAAATAATCTAATTGTGAGCGAATTGTGAAAATAATTTACTACTTGATATGATTGGCTAATATTCAGCATTGGTTTGGGCGGATGGTCGATCACGGTCTCGCTATCTTCCCCGCATGAACATCTTGTCAAGATCGGCCAATGTTATTTCAAACCAGGTGGGTCTGCCGTGATTACATTGATCAGACCGTTCGGTCATCTCCATCTCTCGTAGTAGTCCATTCATTTCCGGTACAGTCAGTATCCGGTTTGCGCGGACTGCGGTATGGCATGCCATGGTTGAGAGTAGCTCATTCCGCCGACCGGTCATGACCTGGCTGGCACCAAACTCATGGATCTCACTCAGAACGGCACGAGAAAGTTGTGCTGCATCGGCATCCTTGAGTGTGGCCGGCAGAGCCCGCACGGCCAACGCGGTGGGGGAGATTGCAACAATTTCAAAACCAAGCTCTCGGAGGATCGAGTCATTCTCCTCAGCGGTGGCTATTTCTAGGCTGTCTGCTCGGAATGTGACCGGAATCAGCAGAGGCTGCATCGATACCGAATGGCTGTCCAGAGCTGATTTTAGTTTCTCATAAACAACCCTCTCATGAGCTGCATGCATATCCACGATGATTAGGCCCCGGCTATTTTGCGCCAAGATATAAACCCCTAAGAGTTGTCCCAGAGCAAATCCCAATGGTGGAACCTCTGGCTCTGGCTCAAGAGGTGCAGTTACTGCCGGGGTGTAAGGGATTGTATTTGTACCAAATAGGGACTGGTAAAAAGCCGGGGCATGGCTGGGTGTCGCCAGAGGTATGTTGTTTTGTCGTGAATACAGAGGGTATGGGGCAACCACTCTCGGACTTGCATCCTCCGGATTTCTGGGCGTAAGCGTTTGTTGGGGGGCAGATAGGGACTTGTTGATTGCGTGGAAGATGAATTGGTGCAGAGCACGTGAATCATGAAACCGAACCTCAGTCTTGGTGGGGTGTACATTAACATCCACTCCATCTGGGCTCATTTCTAGGAATAGAACAAAGGCGGGGTGTCGTTCCAGATGCAGCACATCTCGATAAGCCTCCCGCAGTGCGTGTGCGATCAGTCTGTCGCGAACAAAGCGACCATTAACAAAGAAGTACTGTGTATCTCGTGAGGAGCGTGAGTAGGTGGGTAATGCCGCCGCACCCCACAGCCGCAAATCCGCGGCTTGTTCGTCAATGAATACCGCGGTCTGTATAAAATCCTGACCCAGTACCGCTGTCATGCGTTGTCTTGCATCCGCCGGTGGTAGGTGGTGTCGTACTTTTCCATTATGTTGTAGCGTGAACCCGATTGAGGCCCTTGATAACGCGAGGCGTAGAAAGATCTCCTCACAATGGGCAAACTCAGTGGCTTCAGTTTTCAGGAATTTGCGTCTGGCAGGGGTATTGAAGTAGAGATCCTGTACCTCCACCACGGTACCAGAGGCTAATGCCGCCGGCTCGGGTTTTGAGAACCGCTCTCCCTCTCCCTGTATCTGCCAGGCATGGCTCTCGTTCGCCGTGCGACTCGTCATCACCAGACGAGAAACAGCGGCAATACTCGCCAGTGCTTCACCTCGAAATCCTAAGCTCGCCACCCTTTGTAAATCTTCAAGTGATGTGATCTTGCTGGTGGCATGACGTGAAAGGGCCAGCGCTAAGTCATCCTTCGAGATTCCACTGCCGTCATCGGCCACCCGGATTGACTTGATTCCTCCTTGGGCAAGTTGCACAGTTATCCCGGTTGATCCTGCATCCAGGCTATTTTCTAGAATTTCCTTAAGTGCTGATGCAGGGCGTTCCACCACCTCGCCAGCAGCGATCTGATTGATGAGCAGTTCTGGAAGTAGTCTGATCGTGGCCATGGGAGTGGAGGGTTTGGAAGATCTGCAAATTATACGGTGGTGAACCGTAAATTGTCCTGCCAGAATCTAGGTGGATTCCATCGCAGCGGTGATGACAGTCCGGTCAAGGTGTGGAGCGAACATGCCAATAAAGTCGTATACATATCCGCGCAGATAACTATTGCGGGTGATGCCGATCCGAGTAGTGCTCGGCTCAAACAAGTGGCTGGCATCTATCGAACGAAGGTGCTTATCACGGCTCGGTTCAAAGGCCATCTGAGCCAGGATCCCGATTCCCAATCCCAATTCGACGTAGGTCTTGATTACATCGGCATCGATCGCGGTCAGTACGACATTTGGGGTGAGATTTTTGGCGGCGAATGCCTGATTGATTTTTGTGCGACCGGTGAAGGCGAAGTCATAGGTGATGATGGGATACTTAACAATATCCTCCAGCGTCAGTCTCTCTAGCTTGAGCAATGGATGTCGCGGCGGAGTGATGATGCATCTGTTCCATTGATAGCAGGGCAGCATGACCAATTCATCAAATAACTCGATCGCCTCAGTAGCGATGGCAATATCAGCCTCGCCTGAGGTGACCAGTTTTGCGATCTGAGTTGGACTGCCCTGTCTCAGTATTAGCTTCACCTTGGGGTAGCGTAAGGTAAAACGTTTGATTGCAGAGGGGAGTGCATACCGAGCCTGGGTATGGGTGGTGGCGATAGTTAGGGAACCGCTGGCCTCATTGGTAAACTCCTGTCCGACCAGTTTCAGATTCTTTGCGTCCCTGAGCATTCTCTCGGCAATCTCAATAATGACCTGACCAGGCGGGGTGACCTTGACCACGCGTTTGCCATTCCGAACAAAAATATCCACCCCGAGCTCATCTTCCAGCAGACTGATCTGTTTGCTGATCCCGGGTTGGGAGGTGTGAAGAGTCTTTGCGGCCTTGGATAGGTTCAGTCCCTGACTAGCAACCTCGCACAGGTAACGCAGTTGTTGTAATTTCATGATCTTCGTTTTTAAATAAGATAGAATTATAACAATCTAACACAATATTCTTTTGAGACATATGCGCCTATTGTTATCATGCTGCGCTTGGAGTGGAGTCGGCTGCCGATTATGATGAGGGTGGTGCATTAGATTTTGCGATTAGTTTCGGTCGCAGTGTTAGGGTAAATCAATTCTGGAGAATGAGGATGGAGCACTTGACGGACCTCGCTAACGACGAGGAAATAAATTCATTTGATCAGGCGTTGCAAGACTATCAGGGTCTGCGCATGGATGCCGACCGCTTTACCGCGACTCGATTGCAAATGGGGATCTACGGACAGCGCCAGGAAGGCGTCAATATGGTCCGCATCAAGCTTCCGGGTGGTCGGATGACTGCGCCACAATTAACCGTGATCGCCGATGTTTTGGAAAAGTATGTTCGTCATGATGTGGTTCATATCACCACCCGTCAGGATATCCAGATTCATTATGTGCCGCTCGAGCATACGCCGACGGTGCTACGGCATTTAGCCACTGCCGGTCTGACTACGCGCGAGGCTTGCGGCAATACGGTCCGTAATATCACCGCCTGTTCTCTGTCGGGGGTGTGCCCACGGCAGCATGTCGATGTGAATCAGCATCTCGATGGTGCGGTTCAGCATTTCTTACGCAACCCACTGAACCAGCAAATGCCACGTAAGTTCAAGATCAGCTTCTCTGCGTGTGAGTCCGACTGTGCCCAGGCGATGATGCACGATATGGGCATCGTCGCAGTTCATAATGGAGGACGGTTTGGCTTCAAGGTCTTGGCCGGGGGCGGTCTGGGTCATAAGCCGCATGAGGCGATCGTGGTTGAGGAGTTTGTTGAGGAGAAGGATCTTCTTCTGGTGATGGAAGCGATCATCTCATTGCATAATCGTTATTCAGACCGAGTTAAAAGGGCCAAGGCCCGGATCAAGTTCTTAGTTGATAAGTTCGGCGCAGAGGGGTTCATCGAGAAGTACCGTGAAGAGTTAACCCGCACTCGTGCAGCCTTGGCCAAGCAAGACTATCCACAAGGGACTTGGAGTGCCGGTGATGATAGTGAGCCTCCCGGTATCGGTGCACCTCGCCGTCTATTTCGTCAGAAGCAGTCCGGCCACTACGTTTTTCCGGTCAGCGTGCCGATGGGTAATCTGACTGTGGTGCAACTACGTGGCCTTGCTGCCACTGCGAAAAGTCATGGCTTGCACGATATCCGAGTGACTCAGGATCAGAATATGGTACTGATGAATGTGACACCTGAAAAGGTTGACTCACTTCGTGCAGGCTTGGCTAAGCTGGGATTGGGTGAGCCGAAATCGGGAGATGATGTGGTGGCCTGCCCCGGTACCTCGACCTGCCGTCTTGGTATTACATCTAGTCCGATCCTAGCACCTAAGTTAAGTGGTGGTGAACACGATCTGAAGGTTCGTGTTTCTGGTTGTCACAACGGATGTGCTCAGCCAGAGACAGGTGATATCGGAATGTATGGAGAGGGTAGAAGGATGCACGGCAAGCTGGTGCCGCATTATCAGATGTACTTCGGCGGCAATGGCATGTCTCGTGGAGCACTTGCGATCAAGGGTCCATCGGTTCCAGCAGCGCGTATCGAGTCGGCAGTGGAACGGGTGAGATCGGCTTATGCATCCAACCGTGCTGGGGAAGAGACATTCTTCACCTGGACACGGCGCGTCACTGCGACCTACTTCAGTGAATTGCTAGCAGATCTGACCGACGTGAAGCCAGAGCAACTGGAATCAGTCTTACGTGACCATGGCACAGCCAGCGACTTTAAGGTGCTGCAACTGGGTGGGGGTGAGTGCGCAGGGATGAGCCAAGTGAAGATAGGTTCAAGCTTCTTTGATGCGGCTCATGAACGGAATTATCGGGATGCACTCAAGTTTCAGCGTAAATTTGAAGATTCAGCTCGGTGCGCTGAAGAGATTGCGCGTCTGATTGGTCGGGGTATGACCGAGTTGCTGGGTGGACAAAAGCGGGATAGTTTAGCCGAGCAGGCGGAGGAGCTACGTCTCGTATTGCCGACCAAGCCACACCTATCTAAACAGCTGATCAAATTTGCAGAGTATTTCGCTCGTCCAGTTGAGGAGTTGGACGATGTTCTTCTGACCGGGTGGTTCTCTGAACTGGATTCGTGGACGCTTGAGGCTGCGGAGTTCTGTCTTGGTTTTGATCGTCAGCTTGATTTGACAGGCGCGCTGCCTCAGACCCTGGCAGGCGGACTGATCCGTGGGAAGCAGTCCGGACAGACGTCCATAGTCGCATGATGGATCTTGGACGCTGAAGAAGATCAAGGCATGAGCTTAGAATCCAAAGTCCAACAGGTGAGGAGTCTTCTGGATGGGATTCAAGAGGACTACGCCCCGGTCATTTTTGCCAATAGTTTCGGAGCGGAGGATATGGTCTTGACCGACCTGATTGGGCGGCATTATCCGGGTATTGAGATGTTCACCCTGGATACCGGTCGCCTACCGGAAGAGACCTATACCCTGATGCAGAGGGTAAGGGATGGCTACCATATTGATGTTAAGCCGTATTTCCCGGAGCCTGCATCGGTTGAGAAATACCTTTCAGATTATGGCCCGAACGGTTTCTATGACAGCGTGGATTTGCGTAAGGCCTGCTGCCATATGCGTAAGGTGGCGCCGCTCAAGCGTGCATTGAATGGAAAGCATGCCTGGATCACCGGATTACGTCGGGATCAGGCTCTGACTAGGAAAGATCTGGCAGAGGTGGAGTTTGATGCTGATAACGGGCTGCAAAAGATTAGTCCCTTATTGGATTGGGAGTTGACCGATGTATGGGACTACCTCAAGAAGTACTCAGTAACGTATAACCTGCTGCATGATAGAGGCTACAGCAGTATCGGGTGTGCGCCCTGTACGCGTGCAATCTCTCCCGGTGAGGATGTTCGTGCTGGACGTTGGTGGTGGGAAAATCCCACGACGAAAGAGTGCGGTCTACATCCTCGAGGGGATACCACATCAATTTGAATCCTGTGGATGTGGCCTCAAATCAGAGCCGGTGAAACTAAGCTCATTAGCTGCAGTGTAGGAAATTGGAATCGGAATAACGATAGGACTAGCCGATGGATATCATACTGAGTGATATGCAAGAGTTTATTACCCCAGTACCAAATTTTGTGATGAAGAGTGAACCGATAATGATAAAACGCCGAACGGCGAAGCAGCTCAGCCATCTAGACGCATTGGAAAGCGAGTCGATGCATATACTGCGGGAGGTCGCTGCAGAATGCGCCAATCCAGCCTTATTATTCTCTGGGGGCAAGGATTCTATCGTGCTATTGAGATTGGCGGAAAAGGCCTTTCGACCGGGACGTTTCCCTTTCCCCTTGCTGCATATTGATACCGGACATAACTTTCCGGAGGTGATCGAGTTTCGTGACCGCCGTGCTCAGCAACTCGGAGAGCGCCTGATTGTGCGCAGCATGGAGGATTCTATCCGTCTGGGGAGGGTGGTACTACGATCTGAGAATCAGAGTCGTAATGCATTTCAATCTGTGACCCTGCTCGATGCCATTGCCGAGTTTCGTTTTGATGCTTGTATTGGTGGTGCAAGACGTGATGAGGAGAAGGCGCGTGCTAAGGAGCGAATTTTTTCATTCAGAGATGAATTCGGTCAGTGGGACCCGAAGAATCAGCGGCCAGAGTTGTGGGATATTTATAATACACGGGTTCATGCGGGTGAGAATATTCGTGTATTCCCAATCAGCAACTGGACCGAGCTTGATGTCTGGGAATACATTGCCCGTGAGCAATTAGAGGTACCTCATATCTACTTTGCGCATACCCGTGAGGTAATCCGGCGAGGTAGCGGCTTGCTGCCGGTATCTCACTTGGTACAACCTAAAGAGGGCGAGCGGTCGGAGAGTATTGTGGTCCGTTTCCGTACCGTAGGCGATATGAGTTGCACCTGCCCGGTGGAGTCCACCGCTTCCAGTGTGGATGAAATCATTGCCGAGACTGCGGTGACGCGTATTACCGAGCGCGGCGCCACACGTATGGATGATCAGACTTCGGATGCGTCTATGGAGTTACGCAAGAAGGAAGGGTACTTCTGAAGCAATGATTACTCATCAATCTAGATCAGAGACATCTAATTTTTGTAGCGAGCAAAATTTCCAGAAGGCTTGTAAATGTCAGTAACCGAGCGTGCTTCATTAGATAACACAGAACTCTTGAGATTCATCACCGCAGGTAGTGTGGATGATGGTAAGAGCACCCTGATCGGACGGTTGCTATACGACTCGAAATCAATTTTCGAAGATCAGTTGAGTGCCATCACCAACACCTCCAGTAAGCGTGGGATGAAGGGGGTCGATCTCTCGTTACTCACGGATGGATTACAGGCGGAGCGCGAGCAGGGTATCACCATTGACGTGGCTTATCGCTATTTCGCCACACCCAAACGCAAGTTCATCATAGCCGATACACCGGGTCACGAGCAGTACACACGAAACATGGTGACCGGAGCCTCTACTGCAAACCTGGCGATTATCCTGATCGATGCTCGTAAGGGTGTCTTGGTTCAGTCTCGTCGACATACCTATCTGGCTAGTCTGGTGGGCATTCCGCATCTCATTGTGGCGGTAAACAAGATGGACCTGGTGGACTACTCGCGTGAAGTATTTGATGACATTTGCCGCGATTTTTCTGCTTTTGCTGAGGAACTTAAATTACACAATATTACCTATATTCCAATGTCTGCCTTGAATGGAGATATGGTTGTTGAGAGGGGGGGTAATCTCCCCTGGTATGAAGGTGTAACACTGATGGATCTTCTGGAAAATATCCCGATCGATCGTGATATTAATCTCGATGATTTTCGTTTTCCGGTGCAGTGGGTGTGTCGTCCACAGACAGAAGAGTTACACGATTTCCGTGGGTATATGGGCAGGATTGAGTCAGGCTCAATTCAGGTGGGTGATGCTGTGACAGTGCTTCCCTCAGGACTGAACTCTCGTATCAAGGAGATTGTCACTTACGATGGTCTCATCGATCATGCAATCGCACCACAATCAGTAACACTGACCATCGAGGATCATCTGGATATTTCTCGAGGAGATATGCTGGTCAAGACCGACCAGACACCGAACGTCATCAAGGAGATTGATGCGATGTTGTGCTGGCTATCAGAGCAGGCTCTTGATTTGAAACGCAAGTACCTGATCAAGCACACCACCCGGACTGTCAAAGCACTCGTGAGCCAGATAGACTATCGTGTTGACGTGAATACACTGAATCGAGAATCGGTGGATATTTTTAAAATGAATGATATCGGCCGGGTGAAATTTAAAGTGCAACAACCCATAGCATGTGATGACTATGAGCGTAACCATGCCACCGGTAGCTTCATTGTAATTGATGAGGCCAGTAATAATACGGTTGCTGCTGGCATGATATGTCCACCAGAAGGATGACCTGTAAAAATTTTATGAGTGCGGCCGATGGTTCGGAGGAAATTCTGGATGAATTGCAAAGCGACAAGGCGAGCGACCTTGCCGCTTTTATGTTTTTTGGCAAGGCCTTAGCCTGGCTGCCGATAGGGATATAACAATCTGAACCAGAATAGACCGTAGATTATTTGCCCGCTGTTTTTTCATTTAATACAAATCAAATCATCATGACAACTCTTGAATCGGCATCGAATTTGGCCGTTAAAACTAACGCGTTAACACCTACATTGGCATTCGATATGATCTTTGCAGATCTTTATCGCCGTGAGGGTCTCGTAAAGCTAGATCAAGCATTCCTAGACTTTCTCAGAGAGGGGGATGCAGGCCTTCGTATCCGTTTGGATCATGCCCGTCTTCATCCCGATGAACTTGACCCTAAAGATGACTCTGCTTTACTGATTGAGCTTGCACCCTGGATGGAGGATTTTATTGCCAAGCTCTTCAGCATTGAAACTGAAGTCTCCGCGCTTGCAGCTCGCCATCACGAATTAGCACCCATTTATTCCTGCAAGCGACAATTCGTTCAGCGGCGAGCGATGAACAAGGTGAGTGAAGAGGCAGTGTTAGCAGCTGATGGAATCGCATTGGAACAAAAGCTGGTGAGTGAATTTGGAGTGCCATTTTCTGAATTAGTATTCGCAACCAGAGTCACTCAGTGGTTAGAAAATGAGGCCGAGAATGAAGAGCAGCTGAAGGTGGCTCTGTTGTATGCGGCCTGGGCTTTAAAAACGCCAGCAGGGCGTGAGCATAGTCGTGATGGAGTTCTGTTCAAATCCCCTGCCAAGCTTGATCATCTGCACCTTCTAACCACCGTCACTGATCAGACTGCCGGTTATACCCTTCACCGTCTGAATCATTTACGCCGTCGAGAGGGCTTTGCGCTGACCGATCAAGGTACGGATCTGATAGGTGCACTGGATGAAGCAAACTATTGCATCTGGTGCCACGAACAAGGAAAGGACTCATGCTCCAAAGGGTTAAAAGAAAAACAGAAGATTCCTGGAGAGACTCCGGTTTTTAAGAAAAGTCAGCTCGGGGCTTTACTCGCAGGGTGTCCATTAGAGGAGCGTATATCCGAGTTTCAGAAGCTCAAGACCCAAGGAATTTCAATCGGTAGTCTGGCGATGATCGTGCTGGACAATCCAATGTGTGCAGGTACTGGCCACCGTATCTGTAACGACTGTATGAAGTCGTGTATCTACCAGAAGCAGGAGCCCGTAAATATTCCCGAGGCGGAGACGCGCACCCTGAAGGATGTGCTCGAATTGCCATGGGGCTATGAAATTTACAGTCTACTTACTCGCTGGAACCCGCTCGACCTGCGGAGACCTGTGCCGAAACCGCCAACGGGACGCAAGGTGCTAGTGGTAGGGATGGGGCCTGCTGGGTATACCTTGGCTCATCATCTGATGAATGATGGCCATACGGTGGTGGGTATCGATGGTCTCAAGATTGAGCCTCTGCCAGCATATCTTTCTGGAACGGATCAACAGGGTAAACGATCCCCATTCAGTCCGATACAGCATGCATCTGAACTGGATGAGAATCTGGATGAACGTGAGCCAGCTGGTTTTGGTGGTGTTGCCGAATACGGTATCACCGTTCGGTGGAACAAGAATTTTCTTAAATTAATAAGGCTCCTACTTGAGCGGCGAGACGAGTTCGCCCTGTTCGGAGGGGTTCGTTTCGGTGGCACCCTGACCACTGATGATGCATTTGCGTTGGGGTTTGATCATGTGGCGCTGGCTGCAGGTGCAGGGCGACCCACCGTACTCGATCTGCCAAATGGACTAGCAAGAGGCGTTCGTGCTGCATCTGACTTCTTGATGGCGTTGCAGCTATCCGGCGCTGCTCAGGCTAATTCCGTTGCCAATATGCAGTTGCGACTGCCGGTAGTGGTGATCGGTGGCGGGTTAACCGCGATCGATACGGCAACCGAAGCATTGGCCTACTATCCGGTACAGGTTGAAAAGTTTTTACGCCGTTACGAAACTCTGAGCGCTGAACAGGGCGAGTCGGTTATTCGTAGTTCTTGGGATGAGGAAGAGCGTGAGATTGCAGAAGAATTTCTAATTCATGCACACACCATCCGTAACGAAAGAGAGGCCTCGAAACAGGAGGGGAGGGCCCCGCGAATCGTTGAACTCCTGCAGTCTTGGGGGGGGGCAACGATTGCGTACCGTAAACGTATGATTGATAGTCCGTCTTATACGCTCAATCATGAAGAAGTTGAGAAGGCTTTAGAAGAGGGCATCTGGTTTGCTGAGGGGTTGACTCCTGTGAGGGTCGATACCGACCGATGGGAGCATGCGCGTTCTATAGGATTTATGGTTCAGTCGCTAGATGAGACTGGTTCATGGCAAAAAAATGGTGAAGTGGAACTGCCTGCACGTGCTATTTTGGTTGCGGCAGGAACCCAACCAAATACGGTACTTGCACGAGAAGATGAAAAGAATTTTAAACTGAATGGACGTTACTTTGCCGCCTGTGATGAGGACGGTCAGCCGGTCAATCCACCCCGTGCAAATCCAAAGCCAGAGTCATCCATGGTACTTTTGAGCCGTTGCGAGGATGGACGTTTTGTCAGTTTCTTCGGTGACTTACACCCATCTTATTCTGGCAATGTGGTAAAGGCCATGTCCAGCGCCAAGCAAGGTTATCCAGTAGTCAGCCGGGTGCTGGAACGTGTTAATCCTTTTTCTAAGAAATCTACCGGACAGTTCTTCTCTGAATTAAATGGACAGCTGCGGGCTACAGTCCATAAGGTTGAGAGACTCACGCCTAACATCATCGAAGTGGTGGTACACGCGCCAATGGCAGCGGAGCGCTTTCATCCTGGTCAGTTCTACCGTTTTCAGAATTTCTCGGCTCTTGCGACAACAGAAGGCGATACCAAGTTGGCGATGGAGGGTATAGCGCTCACCGGTGCATCGGTGGATGTTGAGCGTGGATTGGTGTCTTTGATCGTATTGGAAATGGGGGGGTCAGCAGACCTATGCGCTAGACTCAAGCCTGGTGAGCCAGTGATATTGATGGGACCCACCGGTACCCCGACTGAGATTCTGCCGGGTGAAACGGTAGTTCTGGTAGGAGGCGGACTTGGCAATGCGGTATTGTTCTCCATTGGAGCAGCGGCTCGAGCAGCGGGATCTAAGGTCCTATATTTTGCTGGTTATAAGAAGCTAATCGATCGTTACAAAGTATCAGAAATTGAGGCTGCGGCAGATATCGTGGTGTGGTGTTGCGATGAATCTCCCGGTTTCAAGCCTTCCCGCCCAGGTGATCTCAGCTATGTTGGCAATATAGTACAGGCCATGGCCGCCTACGGTAGCGGTGCGCTGGGTGCTCAGCCGGTCACAATGCTAAAGGCTGACCGCATCATCGCTATTGGCTCAGACCGAATGATGGCGGCAGTCGGTGCCGCCCGACATACATTGCTAAAGCCTTACTTGAAGACAGATCATTTTGCCATTGGCTCTATCAACTCACCGATGCAGTGCATGATGAAAGAAATCTGCGCGCAGTGTTTGCAGCCACACAAGAACCCAGAAACCGGCGAAGTTACTTACGTATTCTCTTGCTTTGATCAGGATCAACCACTCGATCAGGTTGATTTTGGTGGTTTGGCATCTCGATTGCGCCAGAACAGCGTACAGGAAAAGCTGACCACTCGTTGGATCAGTCACTGCCTGAACGTATCCAATCAAACTGAGGCTTAAGGTTAGAACCATAAACGGTGGGTTCGAGTTTATTCCTCAATCCAGGTAATGCATCATGCCCAAGTTCATTTATAATCTCGAGTTTGTTGCTGGTGGGTATCGTGAAGATTACTCTTGCAGGGTCGCCGCAATGATGTCGGATATTGAAAGATAGGAGAGATAGTCAATGCATATAGGAATACCCGTAGAGATACGTGGTGGAGAGACTCGCGTCGCGGCAACGCCGGAGACGGTAAAAAAATACACTGACAAGGGCTTTCATGTTGTCCTGGTTCAGTCCGGTGCTGGTGCTGGTGCGAGTATTACTGATGAGGCGTACATCGCTGCTGGTGCGACCATCGTTGCGAGCGCAAGGGATCTGTACAGTCAGTCACAGATCGTGCTCAAGGTACGTGGCCCAGATGCCAATGAGCTCGCCATGATGCGTAAGGATGCCATATTGCTAGGACTGCTGGTGCCTCATCAGGCAGACGGAATAGCGGCCCTTGCTGCGCATGGACTGACGGCATTTGCGATGGAGAAATTGCCGCGGATCTCTCGTGCCCAAAGTATGGACGTACTGTCATCACAGGCCAATATCGCTGGTTATAAGGCGGTATTGATGGCTGCTAATGTTTATCAGAAATTCTTCCCCATGCTAATGACCGCTGCAGGTACTGTGAAGGCTGCACGTGTATTGATCTTGGGGGCAGGTGTTGCGGGATTACAGGCAATTGCTACCGCTAAGAGATTGGGTGCAGTGATAGAGGCATCAGATGTTCGTCCAGCGGTGAAAGAGCAGATCGAGTCACTGGGTGCAAAGTTTCTTGATGTACCTTACATCACCGATGAAGAGCGTGAGATCGCGAAAGGTGTGGGGGGTTATGCTCGGCCGATGCCCGCGGATTGGATGCGCCGTCAGGCAGAGTTGGTGCATGATCGTGCGGTGCAAGCTGATATTGTAATTACCACTGCGTTGATTCCAGGACGTCCAGCACCTGTTCTGATTAAGGAGGAAACCGTCCGCGCGATGAAGCCTGGATCGGTGATTGTGGACATGGCGGTCGAGGCGGGTGGTAATTGTCCGCTGTCTGAATTGGACAAGGTTGTTATTAAGCATGGTGTGCACCTCATTGGAATCGCAAACCTACCTGGATTGGTAGCGGCCGATTCCAGCGCTCTGTATGCACGCAATCTGATGAATTTTCTGAATCTGATGCTTGATGCAAAGAGTGGTGAATTTAAGATAGACCGAGAAGATGAGATCGTCGACGGAACAATAGTCTGTACAAGTGGGGAAATAATTAAGAAGGCATAGAATATTTGCTCGACCTAATTTTCAGTAGAGAGCATTTACGTTATATTTTTAGTGGTTTATTTCATGACCTATGTTATTCGAATCAAGAAGGAGCAATTATGATCGGCGAAGTTGATCCAACCATCATCAATCTCACGGTATTTGTGTTAGCGGTGTTCGTGGGCTATCACGTGGTATGGAATGTAACCCCAGCACTACATACCCCATTGATGTCAGTGACGAATGCGATATCAGGCATTATTTTGGTGGGTGCGATGCTGGCTGCCGGCCCGCTCGAAAGTGATTGGGGTGTATGGCTGGGTGCAGTGGCGGTAACGCTGGCCTCGATCAATGTGTTTGGTGGTTTTCTCGTCACACAGCGAATGCTGGAAATGTTCAGAAAAAAAGATAAAAAAGGAAGCGCGTAAATGTCCGCAAATTTGGTCGCACTCGCGTATCTAGTCGCATCAGTTTTCTTTATTCTGGCGCTGAAGGGTCTAAGCTCGCCGCTCACATCTCGGCGCGGTAATCTGTTCGGAATGGTGGGGATGACCATCGCTGTCATCACCACGCTCACTGTCACTAAGAACTGGGCACTAATACTTGGCTGCATCGCAGTGGGGGGTGGTATTGGTGCGGTGGTGGCTCGGCGAGTAGAAATGACGGCGATGCCGGAACTGGTTGCATTTATGCACTCATTGGTAGGTCTGGCGGCTGTATTTATCGCCATCGCCGCAGTTAACAATCCGGTCTCGTTTGGTTTGCCTGCAATACTCCCGATGGGTAGTAAGCTGGAGCTATTCCTCGGTACATTCATCGGCGCTATGACTTGGTCAGGTTCGGTGATCGCGTTCCTAAAGCTATCGGGCCGAATGAGCGGTGCACCCATCACATTTAGCGGACAGCATACGGTCAATCTCATATTGGCACTCATCATGTTTGGTTGTGGACTGTGGTTCTTCTTTAGTGAAGCCACAAACTGGACAGCATTTGCGAGTATGGCAGTGATTGCTTTCGTACTTGGTTTCCTCATCATCATTCCTATCGGCGGTGCAGATATGCCGGTGGTGATTTCCATGCTCAATTCATATTCTGGTTGGGCTGCAGCAGGGATCGGCTTCTCGCTCGGAAACCCAATGCTGATTATTGCCGGCTCACTGGTTGGAAGCTCCGGTGCAATTCTGTCCTACATCATGTGTAAGGCCATGAACCGACCATTTCTATCGGTCATACTCGGAGGATTCGGTAGTGAAGGTGGAACTGCAGCAGTCGATGATGGCATCCAGAGAACATATCGTAGTGGCAGTGCTGATGATGCTGCATTCTTATTGGGAAATGCAGACAGCGTAATCATCGTTCCGGGTTATGGGTTGGCGGTGGCGAGAGCACAGCACTCAGTCAAGGAGTTGGCTGAAAAGCTTCATGCAAAAGGGGTCAATGTGCGATTTGCCATTCATCCGGTTGCAGGACGTATGCCAGGACATATGAACGTGCTGTTAGCGGAAGCTGAGATTCCTTACGAGCAGGTATTGGAAATGGACGAGATCAACAGCGATTTTTCTAATACGGATGTGGTTTTGGTTTTAGGGGCTAATGATGTGGTTAATCCAGCGGCGAATGTCCCTGGCAGCCCCATCTATGGTATGCCTATCCTAGATGCCTATAAAGCCCGCACGGTAATGGTGGTAAAGCGCAGCATGGCTGCAGGCTACGCGGGTCTTGATAATGATCTGTTCTATATGGATAAGACCATGATGGTATTCGGCGATGCTAAGAAGGTAATTGAGGGCATGGTCAAGGCATTGTAGAAAAACGGAAAGTCATCTAGTTGCCACAACTTAGGTAGAGATGGTGGTGACTTATTCAATTCCTGTCCAATTGGATCAGGAAAATATTATCAGTTCCAAACCGTCATGGTTTGAAGCTGGCATGTATCGAATGGAAAGTACTCGAGTCCTCTCTCAAAGCCTCTCTTCAATCGGTATGAATTTTTGGTTATCTGGGCCGATGTAATTGGCAGAGGGTCGGATGATCTTGTTATCTAAGCGCTGTTCATTGATATGAGCAGCCCAACCACTGGTCCGAGAGATGGCGAATAGTGGAGTGAACATAGCTGTTGGCACTCCCATCATGTGGTAGCTCACAGCGGAGAACCAGTCCAGATTAGGGAACATTTTCTTGCTATCCCACATGACTTCTTCCAGTCTTGCCGCAATGTTATACATCTGCAAGTCACCCGCAATTACCGACAAGTCCCTTGCGATCTCTTTGATAACTTTATTCCGCGGATCGAAAATGGTGTAGACCGGATGCCCGAAACCGGTAATTATTTCTCGGTTTGTAACACGCCGACGAATGTCGGTCTCAGCCTCATCTATGTTTGCGTAGCGCTTTTGAATTTCAAAAGCAGTTTCATTGGCTCCTCCATGCTTGGGTCCGCCAAGTGCACCAATGGCGCCGGTGATTGCAGAGTAGAAATCCGCTCCGGTACCGGCGATCACGCGAGCGGCGAACGTGGAAGCATTGAATTCATGTTCTGCGTACAAAATCAACGAGGTATGCATCGCCTTGACCCATGATTTTGGTGGAGGTTGGCCGTGAAGTAGGTGTAGAAAGTGCCCCCCAATCGAATCGTCGTCAGTCGCCAGATCGATACGACGGTTATTACGAACATACTGATACCAGTAAATCAACATCGAGCCGAGGCAGGCCAGTAGACGGTCAGCCAGATCACGCGCGCCACTATTAGAGTGATCTGCCGCTTCCGGAGATATTGTGCCGAGTGCAGATACACCGGTACGCAAGACATCCATTGGATGGGCCGATGCTGGAATCTTTTCCAGGATGGCCTTGATGTCGGCAGGAAGGTCGCGAAGATTTTTCAGTTTCACTTTGTACGCGGCTAGTTCTACTAGCGTAGGGAGCCTCTCATGCACCAGCAAATAGGCGACTTCCTCAAATTCGCAACCACTAGCCAGGTCTAGAATGTCATAGCCGCGATAATGCAGATCATTGCCGGTCTTGCCAACAGTGCAGATGGCAGTATTGCCCGCCACTACGCCTGATAGTGTCACAGATTTCTTACTTTTGACGGCCTGAGTCCCGCTGGATTCAATCATTTCTAGATTTTTAAGAGTCACCAGGCAACAAAGTATCTGGCTCCTGCTCTAGCGCATGGTAATTCAGCAGGTCGTATAGTTCGGCACGGGTCTGCATGGTGTGGATTACACTCTTTTGCGTTCCTTCATGGCGTATTGCCTGGTATACCTTGAGAGCTGCAGCACTCATGGCACGAAATGTGGACAAGGGGTAGAGCACTAGCGAGACATCTGCATCAGATAGTTCCGATACAGTATAGAGAGGGGTTACGCCAAACTCGGTGATATTGGCCAGGATAGGCACTTTCACCGCAGCGGCAAACTGCCGGTACATATTGAGCTCGGTCATCGCTTCAGGAAATATCATGTCTGCACCCGCTTCGATATAGGCGCAAGACCGATCGATGGCGGACTGCAACCCCTCTATCGCTAGTGCATCGGTCCGTGCCATGATGACAAAGTCAGGATCAGTTCTGGCATCAACAGCAGACTTGATACGGTCCAACATTTCACTTCTGCTGACGATCGCCTTTCCGGGTAGATGGCCACAGCGTTTGGACTGCACCTGATCTTCGATGTGCATCGCCCCCGCTCCCGATTTGATCAGTGACTTCACTGTGTGACCAATTCCAATCGCAGCACCCGTCTCACCAAATCCGGTATCCGCATCTACCAGCAATGGTAGATCAGTAATATTGGTAATGCGCCGAACATCGGTTAATACATCATCTAATGTCGAAATGCCTCGATCGGGGACACCCAGTGAGGCTGCCGCCACGCCACCACCCGAGAGATAAATCGCCTTGAAACCGGTACGCTCCGCCATGAGAGCGCAGTAAGCGTTAATGCAACCGGCTACTTGAAGAGGCTTCTCAGCAGCAAGTGCAGCACGGAAACGTGAGCCGGCGGAGAATATGGTCATAGGTGTTAGAGGAGGTGCGGACTCTTAACTGCGTAAGCGAAAAGAGGTAAAAACGGAGATTCAACGAAATATAGAGATTTCTCTACTCGAGTAGATGTCTCACTGAGTCACGCTCTTCAAGGAGATCCTGGTAACTTGCCTGCATTCTTACCTTACCGGAGTCACTTATTTGTAACCCCTGGACAACTGCATAGACACCATTTCGACAGGTAACAGGATGGCCATAAATCACGCCGGTAGGGATACCATAGCTGCCATCTGACGGAATGCCCATCGATACCCAATCGTTTTCCGGGGTGCCGGAGACCCAGTCACGGATATGACTGACTGCTGCATTGGCAGCACTGGCGGCACTTGATAGCCCACGCGCTTCGATAACTGTCGCGCCTCGCTTTTGCACGGTCGGAATGAAATAGTTTTCCACCCATGCCGGATCGTTGATCAGTTCAGTAACCTTTTGACCAGCAATTTCAGCATGATTCAAGTCTGGGTATTGAGTGGTCGAGTGATTACCCCATATGGCCATTCTATGGATACTTGAAACCGGCTGGGTCAGTCTAGCCGCCACTTGTGATAAGGCTCGGTTGTGGTCGAGTCGAAGCATCGCCGAAAAATTCCCTGGCTTCAAGCTGGGGGCATTGCTCATCGCGATGTAAGCGTTGGTATTAGCGGGATTGCCGACGACCAGAACCTTGACATCTCGGCTAGCTACTTCATCTAGGACCTTGCCTTGCAGGCTAAATATAGCACCGTTAGTTTCTAGCAGGTCTTTACGTTCCATGCCCTTGCTACGGGGGCGTGCTCCCACCAACATAGCAATGCGTGCATCACGGAAAGCGATTTTTGGATCGTCGGTCGCGATCACGCCCGCGAGCAGAGGGAATGCACAGTCGTCTAACTCCATCATCACCCCCTTGAGCATGGGTTGTGATTGGGGGATGTCGAGGAGTTGCAGGATGACAGGCTGGTCCTGACCTAACATGTCGCCAGCGGCGATGCGAAATATCAGGCTGTAACCAATCTGACCAGCAGCGCCGGTAACTGCGACACGTATAGGGGATTTCATTTCTGCACTCCTGGGAGAAATGGTCAATGCATGGGATTTGCAACGCATCCGACTATAGAAACATTCGGTGCCGCTGTCAATTCAAGGAATGGACTATGTTTTTTAGTTTTGTTCGGAGAGTTACTTGGTTGTATCGCTTAGCATAACGGGCTAAACTCATCTCTGTCTCTGGAACTTGATTGCATGGAAGCGAAAATTGCAAAGAAAACGCCCCAAGCATCTTAACCTCATAGAAATCAAGCAACCCTTGTCGGCGGTGGTTTCAATTCTGCACCGCGTCAGTGGTGTGCTGCTGTTTTTCCCCGGCATCCCTATTTTGCTCTGTAGTCTACAGACAGCGATGGATTCGCCCCAAAGCTATACTGAATTTCAATCCTTCCTGGCTAACCCATTGATCAAGGGATCATTAGTGTTGGCTCTGTGGTTTTTCTTGCACCACTTCTGTGCGGGTATCCGTCATCTGGCGATGGACTTGCATTATGGTGTTGCTCTGGAGCAATCCCGCATGAGCGGTAAGTTGGTGATGGTGATGGGAATTGTACTCACCATACTGATCGGGGTGAAGTTATGGTGAAGCTAGCAGTCACAGGTGCGCATTATGGTCTGCGTGACTGGTTAGTGCAGCGTATTACTGCGGTAGTGATGGCAGTTTATCTCCTGCTGCTAGCAGCGATTCTGATCGCCTCCCCATCTCATGATTACGTTGCATGGAGAACGTTATTTAGTGGACAGTGGTTTCGCATCGCCTCTTTTCTATTTTTTATATGTCTTTGCTGGCATGCTTGGATTGGAATGCGCAATATCTTAATGGATTATATTCACGCCGCTAGCACCCGTCTATTGATGCAAGTACTAGTCATTTTGGCGCTACTTTTTTATGCTGTATGGTCGGTAGATATCCTGTGGAGATGATGTGGCAATAGCCAGAAGAAAGTTTGATGCGGTCATTGTCGGTGCTGGCGGTGCTGGGATGCGTGCTGCTCTACAATTGTCTGAGGCCGGACTTAAGGTGGCGGTACTGTCCAAGGTTTTTCCAACGCGATCACATACCGTTGCGGCACAGGGGGGCATTGCCGCAGCGCTCGGTAATGTCACCGAAGATAACTGGCACTGGCATATGTACGATACGGTTAAAGGCTCTGACTACCTGGGCGATCAAGATGCGATTGAATTCATGTGCCGCCAGGCTAATGAGGTGGTGTATGAGTTGGAGCATTTTGGTATGCCATTTGATCGATTGGAGAATGGGAAGATTTATCAGCGCCCATTTGGTGGCCAATCTCAGAATTTCGGTGGCGCACAGGCCACACGTTCATGTGCTGCTGCGGACCGTACCGGACATGCGATGCTGCATACGCTCTATCAACGTAACGTGCGCGCTAATACTCAGTTTTTTATTGAATGGATGGGTTTGGATCTGATCCGTGATGAACAGGGTGATGTGTTAGGCGTGACGGCGATGGAAATGGAAACTGGCGAGGTTATGGTGTTACAAGCCAAGGCCACGCTGTTTGCCACCGGTGGGGCAGGGCGGATATTCCAAGCCAGCACTAATGCATTCATCAATACGGGTGACGGTCTTGGGATGACGGCACGTGCCGGTATTCCGCTTGAGGATATGGAATTTTGGCAATTTCACCCGACCGGTGTGTATGGGGTAGGTGTGCTCATCAGCGAGGCAGTGCGGGGTGAGGGAGGTTACCTACTCAACAAGGATGGTGAGCGGTTTATGCAGCGCTATGCGCCACACGCCAAGGATCTCGCCAGTCGCGATGTAGTATCACGTGCTCTGACCATGGAGATCCAGGAGGGACGTGGATGTGGTAAGGATGCAGATCATCTGTTACTGAAGCTTGACCATCTGGGTGCGGATGTAATCAACATGAGGCTGCCGGGTATTCGTGAAATCGCCATCAAGTTTGCCCAGGTAGACCCAATCAATGAACCGATTCCGGTAGTTCCGACCGCTCATTACATGATGGGAGGAATCCCTACAAACTTTCACGGTCAGGTAGTTGCACCCTACAAAACTGGCCCGGAGGAGGTGGTGCCGGGGTTTTATGCGGTGGGTGAGTGTGCTTGTGTCTCTGTGCATGGTGCAAACCGGTTGGGAACCAATTCATTGCTCGATATCATTGTATTTGGACGAGCAGCTGGTAATCAGATTATTGAAGATCTAAAAAAGAGTCCGCACCATAAACCACTGCCGATGGATGTCTCTGATAGAACATTGGCAAGGCTTGCTAGATTAGAGAGTCAGAAGGGGGGGGAGAGTGTAGCGCAAGTGGGCGCCGCACTCAGAAAGACCATGCAAGCACATTGCGGGGTGTTTCGTTTCGCTGATATGCTGAAAGAGGGTGTCACTAAGATAGGTGAGATCGCGGAACGGGCTGCTCAGACAGAGATAAAGGACAAGAGCAAAGTATTCAATACTGCGCGGATAGAGGCATTAGAGCTGGATAATCTGGCAGAGGTGGCTCTGGCCACCATGGTTTCGGCAGAGGCTCGCAACGAGAGCCGTGGTGCCCATGCGCGTGATGACTTTCCAGAGCGTGATGATAACAAATGGCTCAAGCACACTCTATATTTCAGTACGGGCAGGAGATTAGATTACAAGCCGGTCCGATTAAAACCGATGACGGTAGAGTCATTTCCGCCTAAACCCAGAGTTTATTAGGAGTAGGTATGCGATTCTCAATCTACCGCTACGACCCTGACAAGGATGACAAGCCTTACATGCAGGACTATGACATTGTTTTGGAGCCATCTGACAGAATGCTTCTGGATGCGTTGGTACGGATCAAGTCGGTGGATGATAGCCTGAGCCTGCGTCGATCCTGTCGGGAGGGGGTATGCGGATCGGATGCCATGAATATAAATGGTCGTAATGGTCTTGCCTGTACCACCCCGGTTGCTGGGCTGAGAGAGCCGGTGGAATTACGCCCCCTGCCGGGCTTACCAGTCATTCGTGATCTGATCGTGGACATGACTCAGTTTTTCAAGCAGTACCATTCGATTAAACCGTATCTTATTAATAATGATCCGCCCCCAGAAACTGAACGGCTGCAATCACCTGAAGAGAGGGCAGAGCTAGATGGTGCGTATGAATGCATCCTATGTGCATGCTGCACAACCGCATGCCCATCCTTCTGGTGGAACCCCGATAAATTTGTAGGCCCTGCCGGATTATTGCAGGCCTATCGTTTTCTTGCGGATAGTCGAGATCAGGCTAGCGCCGAGCGGTTAGATAATTTGGAAGATCCATACCGACTATTTCGATGCCACTCCATCATGAATTGTGTGGATGCATGTCCTAAAGGGTTGAATCCAACCAGGGCCATTGGCAAGATCAAAGATATGATGGTGAAAAGAACGGTATGAAAGAACTGGAGCGCGCTCGTTGGCGCTGCCGACGTGGATTGCTAGAGTTAGATATTGTGCTGGAACGTTTCATGGACAAGCATTACACGCAACTGAGTGATAAGGACTTGCAGAAATTCAATAGGTTGTTGGATATGTCTGACAATGATTTGTGGGATATGGTCACATCAAGGAAAGAGCCGGAAGATGCTAGCCTGAGGCCGCTATTGGGGCTTCTTCAAGCGACCTGACCGTGTCTTGGTTGTTATTCCAATAAGGTAAAAAAATGGAGAATGATATGGAGCAGAAACGGATAGCGACCCTTGACCTCGGCAATGGCAGTCCCCCACTTGAGTTTCCAGTCATGTCGGGTAGCATGGGGCCTGAGGTGGTGGACATTCGCAGTCTGCACGCTAGGAGCGGGGTATTCACTTATGACCCAGGTTACTTTTCTACCGCTAGTTGTAATTCAAAAATAACCTTCATCGATGGCGATGCGGGAATCCTGCTTTATCGTGGCTACCCGATCGAACAGCTGGCCAGGCAATGTGATTTTATGGAGGTGTGTTATCTGCTGATGAATGGTGAGTTGCCTACCAGTGACCAGAAGTCTTCTTTTGATCACACCATCAAGGAGCACACGATGGTGCATGAGCAGTTGGCACGGTTCTATACTGGCTTTCGCCGTGATGCCCATCCGATGGCGGTGATGGTGGGAGTGGTTGGGGCGCTGTCAGCTTTTTATCATGATGCAATGGATATTTCCGATGCTACGCAGCGAGAAATATCGGCTTTCCGGCTGGTTGCGAAATTGCCAACCATTACTGCGATGGCCTACAAGTACAACATCGGTCAGCCTTTTATCTATCCGCGTAACGACCTCAATTACGCAGAAAATTTCCTTCACATGATGTTTGCTACCCCGGCTGAGAAATACAAATCTAACCCGGTATTGGCACGTGCACTCGATCGTATACTCATCTTACATGCCGACCATGAGCAGAATGCCTCCACCTCCACCGTGAGGCTATCCGGATCTAGTGGTGCCAACCCATTTGCCTGTATTTCTGCAGGTATCGCTTGCCTGTGGGGACCGGCACATGGCGGGGCGAATGAGGCTTGCCTTAATATGTTGGAAGAAATTGGTGACGTTTCTCGAATCGGTGAATATATTAAACGTGCCAAGGATAAGAATGACAGCTTTAAGTTGATGGGTTTTGGTCATCGGGTATATAAGAATTTTGACCCGCGCGCAAAGCTGATGCGTGAGACCTGCCATGAGGTATTAAATGAACTGGGGTTGCAGAATGATCCCTTGTTTAAGTTGGCGCTGGAGCTAGAAAAAATTGCGTTGGAAGATGAATACTTTATTTCTAAAAAGCTTTATCCGAATGTCGATTTCTATTCCGGTATTGTGCAGCGTGCATTGGGAATTCCTGTCTCCATGTTTACTGCGATATTCGCCATGGCTCGCACTGTCGGTTGGATCGCCCAATGGAGTGAAATGATTTCAGATCCGGAGTATAAGATAGGCCGTCCACGCCAACTTTATACCGGTGCGGCTACACGAGATGTGGCGCCGATTGCATTACGCAAGTAATCCAATTCTGTAAAAAATGAACGCAATGAGCATCAGGCAGTTGATCGAGAGCTCCATGCTGTTTGGCACAAATGCGCCATTCATTGAGGAGCTTTATGAGGACTATCTGAAAAACCCCTCTTTGGTCTTGCCCGAGTGGTGTAACTACTTTGATGAGTTACAGAAGACAGCTGGGAAGGCTGCTCATGATGTGTCGCATGGTCCTATACTGGCATCATTCGTTCGGTTGGTGGAGGATGAAATATCCGCTAGTGGCAGGGATACTGTCCAAGATTCCGCTCCGACATTAACGTCTGAGCGTAAGCAAGTATCGGTTCTTCAGATCATCAATGCACACCGTTTTCTTGGTGTGCGTCAAGCCAACCTTGATCCGCTCAAGATTCAAGAAAAACCCTATATTCAGGAACTTGATTCATCCTATTATGGATTAACTGATGAGGACTTGGATACGGTGTTTGACACCGGCTCACTCGTAGGCCCCGCCCGGGCTTCGTTACAAGAGATTCTGCAGGTACTACGCGAAACCTACTGCGGTAGTATTGGTATCGAGTATATGTATATTGCGGATACAGAGCAGAAACGCTGGCTACAGAAACGCTTTGAAGGAACACGTTCCAGACCATCTTACTCTGTGGAGTATAAACGTCACATTCTGGAACGTCTCAACGCGGCTGAAGGGCTGGAAAAATACTTACACACTCGCTATGTTGGACAGAAACGCTTCTCGGGTGAAGGTGGCGAGAGCCTGACGCCGCTCCTAGATAATTTGCTACAACGTGCTGGTCAGATGGGTGTGCAGGAGGTAGTCATCGGCATGGCGCATCGTGGGAGACTCAATGTGCTGGTGAACACCCTGGGCAAAATGCCTGCCGATTTATTTCAGGAGTTTGAGGGAAAGCATGTCCAGGAGTTGACCGCTGGTGATGTTAAATACCATCAGGGTTTTTCTTCAGCGATGTCTACTCCGGATGGTGGTGTCATGCGTCTGACATTGGCCTTTAATCCATCGCATTTGGAAATTGCTGGCCCGGTTGTGGAGGGCTCAGTTCGGGCCCGACAGCATCGATTGCATGACCTGCAGGGGAAACTGGTGCTGCCGATTCTGTTACATGGTGATGCAGCCTATTCCGGTCAGGGGGTGGTGATGGAGACCTTGAATATGTCCCAGACTAGGGGCTATGGTACCGGCGGTACGGTCCATGTCGTCATTAATAACCAGATCGGTTTTACCACTTCTGATCCGCGTGACACCCGTTCCACCTTGTATTGTACTGACGTATCAAAAATGATCGAGGCGCCGATCTTTCATGTCAATGCAGACGATCCGGAAGCAGTAGTAATGGTGACTGAGGCTGCCCTCGATTTTCGTATGAAATTTCAGAAAGACGTTGTTATAGACATGATGTGTTTTCGTCGACTCGGGCACAATGAGCAAGATGAGCCGATGGTGACTCAGCCGCAGATGTATAAGGTTATCAGTCGGCACCCCGGTACGCGTAAGCTCTACGCAGACAGGCTCAGAAGTGATGGTGTCATTCGAGATGGTGAAGCAGAGGAGATGGTGCAATCCTATCGAGATGATATGGATGCGGGTCGTAATCCTAATAAGACCATACTCTATGGCTACCGGCCACAACGTGCAGTAGATTGGGCCCCCTTCTTAAAAGACAGTCGGTGGGAACAGAAAGTACAGACCGGTTTGCCTATCATGGAATTGAAAAATCTGACGGAGCGTCTGACCGACATTCCTGTTGATTTCAAGTTGCATCCGCGGGTGGAAAAGATTATTTCGGACCGACGTTTGATGGGCGAGGGGAAGTTGCAGCTGGATTGGGGGATGGCAGAGAATCTCGCTTATGCGGCTCTGCTGCACGACGGCTATCCGGTCCGAATTTCTGGGCAGGATTCTGGGCGAGGGACATTCTTTCATCGTCATGCGGTGCTACATGATCAGGATCGTGAGAAATTTGATGAAGGTACCTATATTCCACTTTGCCATATCGCTGAGGAACAGCCTGATTTCGTTGTGATTGATTCACTGCTGTCGGAAGAGGCAGTGCTCGGTTTTGAGTATGGTTATGCGACGGCTGAGCCGAATGAACTGGTAGTTTGGGAAGCGCAGTTCGGTGACTTTGCCAATGGAGCGCAGGTCGTGATCGATCAGTTTATTGCTTCCGGTGAGGCTAAGTGGGGACGATTATGTAGTCTGGTCATGATGCTACCTCATGGATATGAGGGCCAAGGGCCAGAGCATTCTTCCGCACGCCTAGAGCGGTATTTGCAACTGTGTGCAGAATATAATATTCAAGTATGCGTTCCATCGACACCTGCACAGATGTTTCATCTGTTGCGGCGGCAGATGATACGTCCACTGCGTAAGCCTCTCATCATCATGAGTCCGAAGAGCATGTTACGTCGCAAGGAGTCAGTGTCGAGCCTAGAAGATCTGGCGAATGGTAGTTTTATAGCGGTGATCCCAGAAACGCAGAAGATTGATTCAAAAAAAGTTCGCCGCATCATCGCTTGTTGCGGAAAAATTTATTACGATCTTATGGCCTACCGACTTGAGCATGAGATTGTGGATGTGGCGATCATCCGTATCGAGCAGTTATATCCATTTCCACATGATGATTTTCAGTCTGAGGTTGAACGCTACGATAAAGCTACGGATATACTCTGGTGTCAGGAGGAGCCTGGCAACCAAGGTGCTTGGCACCGGATTCAGCACTATCTGTCACGTCATAAGAGACCTAATCAGACTCTGGGATATGCTTTGCGTCCATCGTCCGCATCCCCGGCGGTTGGGTACCTGGCCAAGCATAACTTGCAGCAGAGTGAGTTGATGGCGGCAGCATTTCGCGACAAAATTTAACCTGAAGGGATGGCCATGCTAGTCGAAGTCAAAGTTCCGGTATTATCCGAATCGGTGGCACAGGCCACGCTACTCTCTTGGCACAAAAAGCAGGGAGAGTATGTTGAGCGCAACGAGAGTCTGATCGACATTGAAACTGACAAGGTTGTGTTGGAATTGCCGGCACCGATGGCAGGTATACTGGTAAAAATCATCAAGGGCGATGGCGCAACCGTAGTCAGTAGTGAGGTCATCGCAACCATTGATACTGCAGCCACTGCGTCTGGGATTCAATCCCTCCCAGTTACGAAATCTGCCACAGTTCCATCGACGGCTCAGGCAATGATGCCCGCAGCCAAAAAAATGGTCATTGAGGAGAACCTCAAAGCTGATGAAATAAAAGGAACTGGACGCGGTGGTCGAATCACTAAGGAGGATGTAACAGGGGTGATCACTAAGCCGGTTAAAGAGTCTACGGTTGCGGCGAGGCCTAATATAGAGAGGCCAGAGCAGCGGGTTCCTATGTCACGTCTACGGATGCGCGTTGCCGAGCGGTTGGTTCAATCCCAATCAACGGCGGCAATACTGACTACGTTCAACGAAGTAAATATGCAGGCGATTATTGATTTACGCGCTCGCCATAAGGAAAGATTCGAAAAGGAGCATGGCGTCAAGCTGGGATTCACATCGTTCTTTGTTAAGGCTGTAGTTGCGGCGCTGAAAAAGTTTCCCATTGTTAACTCTTCAGTCGATGGCAATGATATTGTCTACCATGGTTATTACGATATCGGTATTGCTGTGGGAAGTCCACGTGGCCTAGTGGTGCCCATCATTCGCGACGCGGATCGTCTGTCACTGGCTGAGATTGAAATGCAGATAGCCGGTTTTGGTAAACGCGCTCAGGATGGCAAGCTTACAATTGAAGAGCTGACTGGAGGGACCTTCTCCATCACTAATGGTGGTGTATTTGGATCAATGCTTTCTACACCGATTATCAATCCACCTCAGAGTGCGATCCTTGGTATCCATGCAACCAAGGACCGTCCTGTGGCTGAAAATGGTCAGGTGGTAATCCGCCCCATGAATTACCTTGCACTATCCTACGATCACCGCATCATCGATGGTCGTGAGGCGGTGCTCTCTCTGGTGGCGATAAAAGAATCGCTGGAGAATGAGATGGATTCATTGTTGGAGGCTTGATTGAAGGATCCCCGCATTCCACTTGCCAAATAGGGTACTAATATGACTCAATCTTTTGACGTAGCAGTGATAGGTGCGGGCCCCGGTGGTTACGTGGCTGCAATCCGATGTGCGCAATTGGGCCTTAACACCATCTGCATTGATGAATGGAAAAACTCACAAGGCAAGGCCAGCCTAGGCGGGACCTGCCTCAATGTCGGTTGTATTCCTTCTAAGGCATTGTTGGAATCTTCAGAGAATTATGAACGTGCCACACATAAATTTGCTGCTCACGGCATTAAGTTAAAGGACTTGTCGATGGATGTCCCGGTGATGATTGCGCGTAAGGACAAGATTGTTTCATCCTTTACTGGCGGCATCGCTATGCTGTTCCGGAAAAACAAGATTACTGCAATGCATGGTCGTGGGACATTGCTTAAGTCTAATAACGAGAGAGAGGTCTGGCAAGTTGAAGTCAAGAACGGAGATGAGGTTGAGGTTATCGAGGCGAAGCATGTCATCATTGCTACCGGTTCGACTCCTCGGCTGTTACCTATGGCGCCGGTGGACAATGAACGTATCCTTGATAATGTGGGTGCGCTGGCGTTGACTGAGATACCCCAGCGATTGGGCGTGATTGGAGCCGGTGTAATCGGCCTGGAAATGGGTAGCGTATGGCGCAGATTAGGATCTGAAGTCACCATACTCGAATCACTACCAGTCTTCTTGTCCGCAGCTGATGAGCAGATAGCGAAGGAAGCGCAGAAAGTATTCACTAAAGAATTGGGATTATTAATACAGACCGGTATCAAAATTAGTGCGATCAGGTCCAGTAAGGAGAGCATTACAGTCGAATACACCGATGCTCAGGGTGAGTTACTGAAGCTGGAAGTGGATAAGCTGATCGTCGCGGTCGGACGCATTCCCAATACCTCCGGCTTGGGTGCAGAGAATGTCGGACTAAAATTAGATGACCATGGACGCATTGAAGTGGATGGCCATTGCCGGACTAATCTATCGAATGTCTATGCTGTTGGTGACGTGGTGCGTGGACCTATGCTGGCACACAAGGCCTCTGAGGAGGGTTCCGCAGTAGCTGAAATTATTGCAGGGCAGGCTGGGCATGTCGATCTTAATACCATTCCGTGGGTGATTTACACTTCCCCTGAAATCGCTTGGGTGGGAAAGAATGAACAGGAACTCAAGTCTGCAGGAGTTCAGTATAAAGTTGGTCAGTTTCCATTCATGGCCAATGGCCGAGCACGTGCATTAGGTGAGACCAGTGGCTTTGTCAAAGTGATTGCAGATGCTGATACTGATCGCATACTCGGTGTCCATATGATTGGGCCCTATGTCTCAGAGATGATTGCTGAGGCTGTAGTGGCGATGGAGTTTGCCGCCAGTAGTGAAGATATAGCCCGTATCGTTCATGCTCATCCTTCGTTATCAGAAGTATTGCATGAGGCTGCATTGAGCGTAGACAAGAGGGCCTTGCATATCTGATTTAGATGCGATTCTCCTTATGCTGACTATTCTAAGGGGATGAGTTGAGGGTGGTTCTGATTAAGGTATGTCGCGATCACCAGACTCTTGCCATATACGAATCGCAATCACGATCACGATGATTACCACTGGCAGGATAATATAGAAGCCGAGTGCATGACTTATTTCTTCATCATGACCATGCGGTGGAGTGGTACTGATGACCTTATATCCGTGAACTAAGCTGACCATGAATACCGCGAGTAGTCCTGAGATACGACGGTTTCGGATTAGTGTCCGACCGATCATCAGGTTGAGTAGGTGTGCGGCGTAGTAACCGAGGAAGTAGATCGCGGTATAGAAGATCAAAGCACCCATCAGAGTCTTTGGATTTTCCTAGTCATTTTTTGCAGTGGCAGTTGGCGGAGAGAGAGGGATTCGAACCCTCGGTACGGTTGAAGCCGTACGCACGCTTTCCAGGCGTGTACCTTAAACCACTCGGCCATCTCTCCGATCAAAGGAATCCGGCTGACCGGAACCGATAAGGCTGCAAAGGATAAACCAGAATAGGCTCGCCGGCAAATTATCGGGATGTTATTAATGCTTGGAGCTGGTGTTTGATTGCCTTGGCAGTAGTTGATCAACTGTTAGCTACTTGCTACCGAATGGTCTAGCCAATTTTCCAGCCCTAGGGAATTGAGGTCAATATCAATTCGTAGCAATTCATGAATCTTTTCCTGTGGCAGTTTGCAACCGTGTGCTGTCAGTCGTCGTAACAATAACGATCCAAGTTCTTTAACCAGCGTTGCATGCCTGTCAGGGTTATCGTTGGATATCCCTCTAGCGATTGATACATGGGCATCAATCAGCTCATGCATTTCGACAGCATGTTCCGGTAAGTGACTGATGCGGCCATAGTGAGTGAGGAAGGCATGCTCCGGTTTGTAACTAATCAGTCGATCCAGAGAGGCGTGTGCCGCAGTCGGGTCAAACTGCACAGGTGTAGTGGTTGGAAATACAAATTCCATTCCATCCACATCGAACTCGCGGTAGGAGACGCCGAATGTGTCACCGGTAAAGAATGAGTGACTCTGCTCATCAAAGATACAGTAGTGATGGCGTGCATGGCCAGGGGTATCGAGAAATAGAAGAGACCTACCATTAAGATCGATGCGGAATTCATCTGGCGCTTCAATGATACGTCCTGCGTCTATTGGATGAATCTCGCCATACATGCGGCTAAATTCCATTGCACCATATACCGCTTTGGCACCTTCAATGAGTTTGGAGGGGTCAGCCATGTGGCGAGCGCCGCGTGGATGGACGACGAGCTTTGCATTGGGTAGGCATTGCATGAACTTACTTGCACCACCGGCATGATCGAGATGGATGTGAGTAAGAAAGACATAGCTTACATTTTCGGGTGCAAGATTCTTATGCTTTAAAGTTTCAATTACGCCAGGAACAGAAAACGCGGTTCCTGTGTCTACTAGCGCTATATCGTTACCTTCGACAATCATATGAATCGCAACCAATCCCTGACGGTGGTACTGAGCATCAATAGTGCTAATCCCGTGGTTGTAGTCAATTATGCGTGGTAGGTCCATGGCTCTTTGTTTGATTAATTAGTTTATGGGTTGCCGCAATTGCTCAAGTATTGCCGGATTCTCTAGGGTGGAAGTATCCTGAGTGATTTCTTCTCCTCTGGCAATGGCACGCAACAGCCGGCGCATAATTTTTCCGGAGCGAGTTTTTGGCAAGTTATCACCGAAGCGAATCTCATCCGGCCTGGCAATCGGGCCAATTTCTTTAGCGACCCATTCACGTAATGATACGGAGATATTGTGTGCATCTTCCCCATGAGGGTGGATGCCTTTGAGAACAACGAATGCAATGATAGCCTCACCCTTGATGTCGTGAGGCTTGCCGACCACCGCTGCCTCCGCCACAAGAGAATTCGACACCAGTGCCGATTCTATCTCCATGGTTCCCAAGCGATGACCGGAAACATTGAGGACATCATCGATACGGCCCATGATCCAGAAATAGCCATCCAGATCACGGCTGGCGGAATCGCCTGCAAGGTAATACTTGCCGCCTAAGTCTTGCGGAAAATAAGTTTTCTGGAAACGCTCAGGGTCGCCCCATAAGGTGCGAGCCAGTGAGGGAAATGGGCGCTTGATGACAAGGAATCCACCTTTTCCATTCTCCACTTCATGGCCTGTTTCATCCACGATGGTCGCCATGATGCCGGGTAATGGAAAGGTGCAGGAACCGGGTTTTAGAGGGACCGCGCCAGGCATTGGGGCGAGCATATGCGAGCCTGTTTCTGTTTGCCACCAAGTATCCACGATGGGACAGCGGGACTGACCCACGACGGTGTAATACCACATCCATGCTTCCGGATTAATGGGTTCACCGACCGATCCCAGTAATCGCAATGACGATAGGTCATATTGTCCGGGTAAATCTGGACCTGACTTGATCAGCGAACGGATTGCGGTGGGGGCGGTATAGAAAGTAGTTGCTCTGTGGTCCTGGATAATTTTCCAGAAACGACCTGCATCAGGATAAGTTGGGACTCCCTCGAATATAATCTGGGTGGCCCCCATTGCCAGAGGGCCATAAGCCACATAGCTGTGACCGGTGACCCAACCTACATCGGCCGTACACCAGAAAATATCAGAGGGTTTGTAATCAAAAATCCATTTCATGCTGAGCATTGTGCCAAGCAAGTATCCCGCTGAAGAGTGCTGTACCCCCTTAGGTTTGCCGGTTGAGCCGGATGTGTAGAGGGTAAATAGTGGATGTTCTGCATTAACCCATTCGGGCTCACAGTTACTGTCCTTGTCCTTGATGAGGTCGTGCCACCAGACGTCACGCGTGGTATGGCACTGAGCACCCATACCGGAGCGTTGATAGATCACCACGGATTTTACAGAGTCTGTCCCTCCCATGGAGAGGGCCTCATCTACGGCAGATTTCAGGGGGATAGTCTTGCCACCACGGATTTGTTCATCGGCGGAAATCACGGCGACTGCACCGGCATCGATAATACGTTCATGCAAGCTTTTAGCGGAGAAGCCGCCAAACACTACCGAATGAATTGCACCGATCCGGGCGCAGGCCTGCATTGCTACGACTGCTTCAATGCTCATTGGCATATAGATGATGACGCGATCACCCTTGCCAATCTCTAGAGATTTAAGACCATTGGCAAACTGACATACTCGGTGGTGAAGATCCCTATAAGTGGATCGAGTGACTCTGCCATCATCTGCTTCAAAAATGATGGCAACCTTATCCGGTTGAGTAACGAGGTGCCGATCAAGGCAGTTGTATGAGATATTCAGTTCACCATCGTCGAACCACTTGAAGAATGGGTGATTACGCTCGTCCAGTACGCGAGTGAATGGCTTGTGCCATAGAATCTGTTCCTTTGCTAATTTCCCCCAGAAACTCTCATAATCTCTTTCGGCCTCAGCGCATAATGCATGATAAGAAGCCAAACCGGCCAGATTGGATTGTTCAACAAATACTGCACCTGGGGGGAAGGTCTCTTTTCCATGCAGAATAGATTTGATCTCTGGCATGTTCATTCTCCAGTATTGAGGTTTTGGACTGCTGGAATTGTATCACTCGTGACAACTGAATCAGATCCATCCCTCTGCGCTTTCGAATGGATTCAAGGGGCAGTTATTTCGAGCTACATTTGTAACTTGATTGGCACAAAAAGGGCTGCTTATGGGGGAGATAACGTTATCAGACAAGACGTTCTTATGAAGTATCTATTTCATTAAGTATAAAAATTTGCTAGAATGCGCACATAATTTTTATGGGCTTGTTTGGCCCATTTTTTGTTTGTAGCGAGGCTATGGAGCTACATGAATTACTGGAATTGACCCTGTCTGGGATGGGTTATGAGCTGGTTGACGTGGAACGGTCGCCACGCGGTAAGCTATTACGGGTATTTATTGATAAGCCCAATGGCATTACTGTGGAGGACTGTTCGGCCATCAGTGACCACCTGGGTCGATTGTTTGCGGTTGAAAATATTGATTATGATCGACTGGAGATTTCCTCTCCAGGAATGGATCGACCATTGAAGAGGGCATCTGATTTTGTTCGTTTTACGGGAGAATTGGCCAAATTGAAGTTACGTGTAGCGTTGCAGGGCCAGCGGAACTTCGTCGGAATCTTGCGTGGAGTAAGTGATGAAGTATTGAAGCTGGAAGTGGATGGAGCGATGCTTAATGTTGAATTGAGTAATCTTGAAAAAGCCCGTTTAGTTCCAAAATTGTAGCTATCTAAGAATTCGGTCGGAGGTAGTATGAGTCGCGAAGTTTTATTGTTGGTGGACGCGTTGGCGCGTGAGAAGAATGTTGAAAAAGACATTGTTTTTGCAGCACTCGAATTAGCGTTAGCATCTGCTACTAAAAAGCGTTTTCATGATGACGCCGAGGTGCGTGTGTCGATTGACCGTGAGACGGGCGATTACCAGTCTTTCCGTCGTTGGCAGATCATGACTGATGATACTGTTGAGGATCCTGCACGTCAGATCTCTATGACCGCGGCATCGCAGCTTGATGCTGGGCTCCAGTTAGGTGAGTTCGTCGAGGAGCCCCTCGAACCTGTAGAGGTTGGACGTATTGGTGCTCAAGCAGCCAAACAGGTTATATACCAAAAAATTAGGGATGCCGAACGCGAGCAGATTCTGAATGACTTCCTTGAGCGGAAGGAGTACATGGTTAGCGGTACCATTAAACGCATGGAACGGGGTAATGCCATCATCGAGTCTGGCAGGGTTGAGGCCGTTTTGCCTCGAGACCAGACGATCCCTAAGGAGAACCTGCGAGTCGGTGACCGTGTTCGTGCTTACCTGTCTAAAGTTGATCGTACTGCTCGGGGCCCTCAATTGGTGTTATCACGGATTGCACCGGAATTTTTGATGAAGCTGTTTGAGTTAGAGGTGCCAGAGATCGAGGAGGGATTGCTAGAAATTAAGGCTGCAGCGAGAGATCCGGGTTCTCGAGCGAAGATTGCAGTAAAGTCTAATGATCAACGTGTCGATCCGATTGGTACTTGCGTCGGTATGCGTGGATCTAGGGTTCAGGCAGTGACCGGTGAATTGGCCGGGGAACGGGTGGATATTATTCTCTGGTCGGACGATCCGGCCACCTTCGTCATTAATGCGCTTGCTCCTGCCGAAATCAGCAGCATCATGGTGGATGAGGAAAAACACAGCATGGATATTGTGGTGGATGAGGATAATCTTGCTCAAGCCATTGGCAGAGGTGGTCAGAATGTTCGTCTTGCATCTGAACTGACCGGATGGGAGCTCAATATCATGAGCGTGGACGAGTCGCAGGCGAAAAATGACGAAGAGTCCTCGGTCACTCGTCAGCTCTTTATGGATAAGCTTGATGTAGATGAGGAAGTTGCGGACATCCTGACACAGGAAGGCTTTACTAGTTTGGAAGAAGTGGCCTACGTACCAATTAATGAAATGTTGGAGATTGAATCATTTGATGAGCAGACTGTAACTGAGCTTCGTAATCGGGCGCGGAATGTACTTCTAACCGAGGCCATTGTCAGTGAGGAAAAAGTAGGGCATATGGCAGAAGACCTGCTGTCACTGGAAGGGATGGACAGTCAGACTGCGCACGATTTGGCAGCTAAGGGTATAAAAACTCAAGAAGATCTGGCCGACTTGGCAGTGGATGACCTGGTGGAAATGATTAACATAGATGCCGAACGAGCCAAGACGTTGATTATGGCAGCTCGTGCGCCGTGGTTTGCCTAATCTTGGCAGATCGAGCATAGGATATTAAGGGCTACTAATTAATGGCGCAAATGAGTGTGGAACAATTTGCTAGTGAACTGGGACTGTTGCCAGCAGTATTGCTGGAGCAACTCCAGGCGGCTGGCGTCAGCAAAGAAATTGCCAAGGATGGCCTGACCGAGAAGGATAAAAATCAGCTTCTGGATTACCTGCGTAAGGTCCATGGTGCAACAGAGGATAAAGGAAAGATTACTCTGACCCGTCGGCAGACAACAGAGATTAAAAAATCAGATAGCACTGGAAAGGCTCGAACTATCCAGGTAGAAGTTCGCAAGAAGCGTGTTTTTGTAAAGCGCGATCTGGTGGACGGTGTAGAAGCAGATAACGATGAGGCTATTGAGCCGGCAGTGCCGGTAGCGGTTGCACCGCCAGCTCCGGCAGCTCCAGCTTCGGTAGTGGATGCCGCACAAAAAGAATTGCGTGCGGAAGAAGCAAAAAAACAAGCTGAGTTAATTGCGCGGCAGGTTGCGGAAATAAAGGAAAAGAAAGAACGCAACAAACCGATCTTAGCTGAAGCCAAAGAAGCTGAACCGGTTACAGAAGCTGTTGCAGTTCTAGTTCCAACTGAGACGGCAACACCCGCGTCAACTCCAGCCGTAGTCGCAACAGAAGGGACACTGCATAAACCTGTCGTTAAGCCGGAAGATAAGGCTGCTAAGGCTGAGAAGAAAAAGAAACAGACTAAGCAGGTCATCTGGAAGGATGAGAGTTCAGAAAAGCGAGGACTTAAAACACGCGGCGATCTATCTGGAGGCAAAGGGTGGCGTACACGTAGAGATAAGCATAGCAAGGGCTCGAGTGAGGATCAGGGAAGTCATGCCTTCTCAGTGCCAACCGAGACGGTGGTGCATGAGGTGATGGTGCCTGAAACAATCTCTGTTGGAGCGCTGGCGCAAAAAATGACGGTTAAGGCTGCTGAAGTCATTAAGACTCTGATGAAGATGGGTAATATGGTTACCATCAATCAGATGTTGGATCAGGAAACCGCCATGATTGTGGTGGAAGAGATGGGCCACGTGGCTAAGTATGCGGCTCTGGATAGCCCCGAGGCTTTCTTGGTGGATACTGAGCTCCCCACAACGGAGTATCAAACAGAACCACGTGCTCCAGTAGTCACTGTAATGGGTCACGTCGATCATGGTAAGACCTCATTGCTGGATTACATCCGTCGCACACGCGTAGCGAGCGGTGAAGCAGGGGGCATCACTCAGCATATTGGCGCCTATCACGTTGAGACCGAACGAGGCATGATCACTTTCCTTGACACGCCTGGTCATGAAGCATTTACGGCAATGCGCGCTCGGGGCGCTAAGGTCACCGATCTGGTTGTGCTGGTGGTGGCAGCAGATGATGGCGTAATGCCCCAGACCATAGAGGCGGTTCATCACGCTAAGGCAGCCAAGGTGCCGATAGTGGTTGCGGTCAATAAGATAGATAAACCAGAGGCTAACTCGGAACGCATCAGGCAGGAGCTGGTAACGCAAGGTGTAGTGCCAGAAGATTGGGGTGGAGACACCATGTTCATCGAGGTTTCAGCCAAGACTGGGCAAGGGATTGATGCGCTATTGGAGAGTGTCCTTCTCCAGGCTGAAGTGTTGGAACTTAAAGCAGCGAAGGAAGCGCCCGCCAGGGGTATTGTAATCGAATCACGTTTGGACCGAGGACGAGGTCCGGTGGCAACGATCTTGGTGCAGTCCGGAACCTTGAAACGAGGAGATATCCTGCTGGCAGGAGCCGTATTTGGTCGGGTACGGGCAATGTTAGACGAGAATGGTAAGCCAGTTGAGAAAGCAGGTCCTTCCATCCCTGTGGAGATTCAGGGTTTGTCAGAAGTGCCGGTGGCAGGGGAGTCTGTAGTCGTCATGGTTGACGAGCGTAAAGCACGAGAGATCGCTCTTTTCCGTCAGGGTAAGTTCCGCGATGTGAAGCTCGCCAGACAGCAGGCAGCCAAACTGGAAAACATATTCGAGCAGAAGGGTGATGTTAAGGTACTTGCCTTGATCATCAAGGCCGATGTGCAAGGCTCCTACGAGGCGCTCACCCATGCATTGGATAAGCTGTCTACAGATGAAGTTAAAGTAAATATCATCCATAGCGGAGTGGGTGCTATTACCGAGTCCGACATCAACTTAGCACTCGCTTCCAAGGCCGTAGTAATTGGCTTCAATAGTCGTGCAGATACGGTTGCACGCAAACTGATTAGTTCGACCGGTGTAGATGTACGCTACTACAGTATTATTTATGAGGCCGTTGACGAGATCAAAGCGGCCCTGTCAGGAATGATGGCACCAGAACGGAAGGAAAGCATTATCGGGCTCGTCGAAATCCGTCAGGTATTCCGTATTTCTAAAGTGGGTGCAGTGGCCGGTTGCTATGTACTTGAGGGTGTCATTAGACGTGGTTCATCAGTGCGTTTGATACGGAATGGGGAGCTCGTTCATACCGGTGAACTGGATTCATTAAAACGTTTTAAAGACGATGTGAAAGAGGTCAAAGGTAATTTTGAATGTGGCCTATCATTAAAGAGCTTTAATGATATTGAAGTAGGTGACCAGTTAGAGGTTTATGAAATTATCGAAGTCGCCCGTAGCCTGTAAATCAAGGTAAAGTTATCTTTGATACTATCTGATCGATCAATAGCATCATGAAGTATCTTGATGGTACGTCTTGATCGTAGAATATAATGCCTAAAGACTATTCCCGTACTCTTCGTATTGCTGACCAGATCCAACGTGAACTGGCTGATCTAATCTATAACGAGTTAAAAGATCCCCGCATTCAATCGATTACCCTGACTGGCGTAGAGGTAAGTCATGACTATTCCCATGCCAAGGTTTTCTACACTTCACTCGGAAGCGCCGGTGATAACTTTCTAACAGATAAGGGTCTTGAACACTCTGCTGGTTTTTTGCGTAGTCGGTTGTCAGGTCGATTAAAGTTACGTGTGGTACCACAGTTACATTTTATCTACGATGAATCAGTTGAACGTGGGATGCGTCTTTCGCAACTGATCGATCAAGCGGTCGCCTTAGAAGGCCCGGCAGAATAGGCGCAATGCCCTGTACGTTGTGAATTCTAAGCCTTTACACTCTAAATACATCAAACGTAATATCAGTGGCGTCCTGCTACTTGATAAGCCCCACGGGATCTCATCAAACCGGGCATTACAAATTATCAAACGTAGTTATGCTGCAAGCAAAGCTGGACATACGGGGACGCTTGATCCACTGGCAACAGGTCTACTGCCAATCTGTCTCGGCGAGGCGACTAAATTCTCTTCGGCACTGTTGGGTGCTGACAAGACCTATGAAGCAGTGATGAGACTGGGTTATATCAGCACTACTGGAGATGCCGAAGGAGAAATTTCAATGGTAGGTGATACGAAGTTAATATCTCAAAATATTGGACAAGTATTGCAAGATTTTGCCGGAACTATTACACAGATTCCACCGATGTATAGTGCATTAAAGCATCAGGGAAAGTCCCTGTATACCTATGCCAGAGAAGGAGTGGAAATTGAACGGAAACCACGCCAAGTAACAATCTATGACTTAAAAATTGCTGCTCTCGTGGGTGAAGAGATGTCCATCAAGGTCAGCTGCAGTACGGGTACCTATATCCGTACCTTGGCAGAAGATATTGGTCGGGCCTTAGGATGCGGCGGGGCCTATCTCACCGCCTTACGCCGGAGCGCCGTACATGATTTTAGTTTGTCTCAATCTTACACACTTGATCAGATTGAGGGAATGTCCCTATCTCAGCGAGATATCTGCCTATACTCAACCGACAGACTCTTACATAATTTTTCTGCCGTGACGCTGGAAAGTATGCAGGTGAAGTTACTGTTGCAGGGACAGATAGTGACTTCACCTGTCTCTGTAAATGGTCTGATAGTGGGTGAAAAGGTTCGGATGTATGACACGGAAGAAAATTTTCTGGGATTGGGAGAAATTACAGCAGAGGGTGAAATAGCGCCGAAACGGTTAATCTCAGGTGAGACACTTACGTCAAGAGGGGGTCAGTCATAAGGCTGTCTGATATTCACAACGAGCCTCATTTGTGTGTCTTTTTGGCTCATTAGTCGCATGCTTAGTCAGATGTGTTGCGCCTTTTCTGGTTCTTAGACTAGTAAAAGACGATGCGTCAATTTGAGTTAGAATAGCGACCAATCATGACGATAATTGCCGTATTCAATCAGAAGGGTGGCGTAGGAAAAACTACAACTACACTCAACTTAGCCGCCGCTCTCGTGCGCCGTGGAATTAACCCTTATGCCATAGATCTTGACCCCCAGGCTCAGCTTGGGACTACTATCGGCGTCACTGCTAAAAAGGGAGATGAAACTGTACTAAGTCTATTTCAGAATAACCGCCCGCTGAATGAGTTGGTTCGTGAGTCCCCCAGCGGCATCAAAGTCATTCCATCGCATATCGAGCTATCCAAAGTAGATGCTCTATACGGCAAGGGTTACAATGTTGTCAACCGGCTCAATATTGCACTCCGAGAAGAAAAATTTGGAGGTAAGGAGGCCCCCCTGATAATGGACTGTAGTCCGTTACTGGGTGTGCTCTCCTTAAATGCATTATTTGCGTGTACCTGCTTGATCGTTCCGATGTCTGCCGATCATCTTTCAATCAAGGGAGCAATTCAGATTGAAAAAACGCTCAAGGCGTTGGAGCAGGTACTCAAGCGCCGGGTGCAACGACGATATTTACTGACTCGTTTTGATGCAAGACGACGTATGGCGCGGGATGTGTTACAGATGGCCGAGGAGAAGTTTGGGGGGGAGGTTTGCCGTACAAGGATCTCTGAAAATGTCAGCCTTGCAGAGAGTCCAAGTGCGAATAAGACTATTTTTGAGTATTCGCCCAGTAGTCGTGGAGCACGAGACTATGAAGAGCTGCTGGAAGAGTTGATGTCCGAAGGGCTTGTCGATAACTAGGCTTAGTTATTGGGCGATCAAAGATAGGATGTCCTCTATCGAGGAGGACTGGTCAAGCTTTACTTCATTTCTTTTTACCTCGCAGCGAGTGACTTCGCAGTTGCTGTACATCTGACGTAGTCGACGTTCTGCATCTGCCTGGTCTACTCCCCCGATACGAATATTGTCGACGCTCTGCCCGCTCCGTGTCCTTATCGAAAAATGATATTTCAGCACTCTTCCTCCTAATGTAGGCAAAACGCTGCCTCATATATGGCGCTATTAAAGCATAGAATCTCTGGAAGTATATATATAAATACGACGATCTATGAGTTCAACGATATTTATGAAAGCGACTCCCTGAGCCATGTTGATGATAGGAAGGGCATCGCAAACCCCTAGTTTTCTGATGAAGAGGAGGGGCTGACTGGTTGGTCCGTAAGTGCATCTGCAATGCGTTGGATACCAGCACGTATCTGATACTCATTAACCGAGGAGAAGCCGAGTATTAGGGTGTGTTCGCTATAGTTGCATCCTCCATAATCATAGGCAGTACTGGAGCTTACAGAGTAGATTCCTACTCCATGTTGGAGTGCAAGTGCCTGAAGCCTGTGCGCATCTGGAAAATCGTCTGGTAGGTGCCAGGCTAGATGGAGTCCGCTTTCCAATCCAGAGAGTCGCACTGAACCGAAATGGTGATGTAGGGCCTCGATGAGGCAATCACGGCGCTTAGAATAGAGATGGCGCATACGCCTCAGGTGATTGCCGTAAGCACCGCTGCGAATAAATTCCGCCATTGTGGCTTGATCTAGCCAAGCATGCCCACTATTTAGCAGCGCCTTAGCGGAGCGGGCTGCTTGTATTAGAACTCGGGGAACGACAAGGTAACCAATCCGCAATCCCGCGCCCATAGACTTTGAGAAGGTTCCTAAGTACATGACAGAGCCATAATCATCGAGCCCCATGAGTGCTGTTAATGGCGAGCCGCGATACTGGAAGTCTGAGTCATAGTCATCTTCAATAATATATGCACCACAGCATCTGGCCCATTCGAGGAGCTTCATACGCCGCTCAATTGAGAGTGTGAATCCGAGCGGGTACTGATGTGAGGGTGTTACATAAAGAAGTGTTACTCCACTCTCAGGGAGCTTGTCGACATCTAATCCGGCCTCATCCACAGGCACTGGCAATAATTTTGCATAATAGCTTTCAAAAAGGAGAGCCGCCCCCTGGTAGCATGGATTCTCAGTAGCGACCAGTGTGGCATCTTTAATTAGAAGCCGCGCTGCTATGTTCAATCCTTCTTGGGAGCCTGCTGTGATGATGACTTGATCAGATGAGACGCTGATTCCTCTGGCCATACCGAGATGATCTGCAATCATTTCTCGGAGGTTGAGTAAACCACCTGGATCACTGTACTCACTGAAGTGAGTGTTGGTGGCGGTTGATACCTTATTAATATAGCGTAGCCAAATTTTATGAGGAAATAAATCCGGGTCTAGCCGATCAGGAAAGAAATCAAAGTCCAGATGCCTAGTCTTTCTCTCTGACGGTGTTTGTCCGATAAAGGGGATGAGTGGACGGTTGACTGTCTCGGTAGGGGTTGGCGATGAAGTAGCAACTCGTCTCGCTGCAGCGAGACTAGTTTCAGGTAATTCAATGTTTACATAAGTGCCAATCGCTCGGCGTGATTGAAGATAACCCTCAGCAATCAGCCGATCATAAACAAGCAGTACGGTATTGCGGGAGATGGAGAGCTGATCAGCGAGTACACGACTTGCTGGAACCGGCGCTCCGGGCTTTAGTTTTCCACCAAGGATCAGCTGTCTTAACTGATCAAAGATTTGGCTTTGTAGTGATTGGCGGCTACTGTGGTCTAGAACGATAGGAATTGCCATGTGCACTCGGGTTCGCTAGGTGAGTCTTTACCTTGCTAATACTCCCGCACTGAGAGAGGGGAATTCTACCGATAGGCCACTGCCCGGGGAGGGCAGTGGGGGTGCTGGTCAGAAGAGGGGATTACTCC
>JBAWVG010000004.1:0-55024 GCA_037147395.1 Nitrosomonadaceae bacterium
GCGATTGAGATCTGTCGGGAGCCAATGCTTCAACTCCTGGTTGCAGCTGGGGTTATTTATCTTATCCTCGGAGACCTTGGAGAGGCCTTGATGCTGCTCGGATTTGTCATGGTCACCATCGTCATCACTATCACCCAGGAAAGACGGACTGATAATGTTTTAGCTAAACTTCGCGACCTGACCAGTCCTCGTGCGCTCGTTTTACGTAGCGGGGAGCGTAAGCGCATCGCAGGACGTGAGGTCGTATGCGGAGATGTCATTCTTCTGAATGAGGGTGACCGAGTGCCGGCCGATGCCAGGCTCTTATCAGCCAATGACTTACAGGCCGATGAATCCTTACTGACAGGAGAGTCCATCCCTGTCAAAAAGATTTCATATCAGGGTTCACAGGCCGTTGCTCGCCCGGGCGGAGATGACCTTCCATACATTTTTTCAGGAACGGTGGTCATTCGAGGGCAGGGAGTCGCAGAGGTCTATGCCACTGGAGCCGATACTGAGATCGGTAGAATCGGTAAGGCGATCGGGGGTATCGAAGACGAACCCACGCCACTACGCGATCAGACTCGTAGGCTCGTTCGTACCTTCTCAGTGGTAGGAATCATCCTAAGCATCACCGTCATCTTACTGTATGGGCTCACCCGCCAGAACTGGATCGACGGCGTCTTGGCTGGGATCACACTTGCAATGTCTCTTCTTCCTCAGGAGTTCCCCTTAATTCTGACGGTATTCATGGCCATGGGGGCATGGCGTATTTCACAGCAACAGGTCCTAACAAGACGGTCAGCTACGATTGAGATGCTGGGGTCGGCTACGACTCTATGTACCGACAAGACGGGGACTCTGACCTTCAACCATATGTCAGTTGCCGAACTTGCGGTCGATGGGACGGTCTGGACTTCGAACCAGAAAGACTTACCCGAAGAATTTCATGCCCTACTCGAGTTCGGCATTCTTGCAAGTGAAACCGACCCATTCGATCCAATGGAAAGGGCCTTTCATCAGCTCGGTCAGAGCCACCTCATTCAGACGGAGCACCTTCATGAGCGTTGGGAGTTAGTTCATGAATACAGTCTCAGTAGCAGAATGCTCGCGATGTCTCATGTCTGGAAATCGCAAGAACGGGATCATTACATCATCGCTTGCAAGGGCGCACCTGAGGCGATCGCGGATCTGTGTCATTTAAATCAGGACCGATTGGCCGAGGTATTCCGTTCATCGGGTCAGATGGCCTCACAGGGGATGCGTGTTCTGGGTGTCGCAATGACGGAGTTTGAGGGGGATCAATGGCCCACCTCTCAGCATGATTTTGAGTTTAAATTTATAGGCTTAGCGGGCCTCTCGGACCCACTCCGCCCAGGAGTTCAAGAGTCCATTAAGGAGTGCCACGATGCGGGTATTAAGGTGGTCATGATCACAGGGGACTATCCGGCTACCGCACTTGCCATTGCCAGGCAGGCGGGAATCGATGTAACAGACGACATCGTCACTGGAGAGTGTCTTCAGAAAATGACCGACCGTGAGTTACAGCAACGGATTAAGCATTCCACGGTCTTCGCGCGAATCATGCCCGAGCAGAAGCTTAGAATCGTCAATGCCTTTAAGGCTAATGGTGAGGTTGTGGCGATGACCGGTGATGGAGTCAATGATGCACTCTCGTTAAAGTCGGCCCATATCGGTATTGCCATGGGGGGTCGTGGGACGGATGTGGCCAGAGAGGCCTCCTCACTCGTCTTGCTAGATGACAGCTTCGGTTCGATTATCCGGGCTGTTCGATTGGGTCGCCGGATCTACGATAATCTACGCAAGGCCATGACCTTTATACTGGCCATTCATATCCCCATCGCGGGACTCTCTTTGCTGCCCCTTGTATTCGGTCTCCCCATCATCTTCATGCCTGTTCATATCGCATTTCTAGAACTCATCATCAATCCTGTCTGCTCGATCGTGTTTGAAGCTGAGAGGGAGGAGATGGATGTCATGACTCGCCCTCCACGAGACCTAGGGGAGCCCCTCTTCTCAACTGGCCTGATGGCGATCAGCATGATCCAGGGTGTCTGCGTATTGTTACTGGTCGGGGTATTTTTTGTAGGACTACTGCGAATGGGGATTCCAGAATCAGAAGTCAGGGCAGCGACATTCGTATCCCTCGTCGCGTCCAACTTTGCTCTTATCATGGTGAACCGATCCTTCGGCACTTCTATCATTGCCTCCCTGACGGACCCCAACCGTGCCTTCTGGCTCATGCTCGCCTCAACCACTGCGGTGCTCTCAGCAGCACTCTTGATTGAGCCGGTGAGAGCGCTATTTCACTTCGGACCGGTACGAATGAGCATCATAGGTTCCGCAGTCGGCATGGGCATTACCGTGATGATGACTCTAGAGTTCTTGAAAAAGATAGGCCTTGGCCCCGCACCACGAGAGGATCATGTTCAAAAAGTCGATGACGGACATTTCCCGTTGGGGTAGAGCCTGGTCGGACGGAGGGTAAGAATTTAATTCGGGGTATTAATGAACTTTAGGCAGAATTGAGTCTCTTATAATTACCGTAACGTTTACTCCCTTTTCGTTACGGTAGGGGGTCGGCGAGTGTTCTTTCCTTACCACCCCCACCTATTTTCTTAAATCACGACTCCATCCCTCAATCCCCCGATCCCGCAGCCGCTATCACTGGCACGAGATTGCGTACGGTCTCATCCCCCCAAATCCTAACTGGATATCGATGAGTCTTCATACCTAACTAAATTGCGTCAAGAGTGTGTTACTGGAATGCGTTTCAGTGCTACAGGGAGGGTTTTATATCAATCCGTACTTGATCATGCTCTCGGCCATACTGATGATGGCCTCTTCCTTTGATCGTGGCTCCCACCCCAAGACGGTTCGGATACGTTCGGTCGAGATATTCTGAGGCTTGTTTAAGTCTGGGATGACCAGTCGGACCGAGCTATCAAATAAGCCAACCAAGCGGAATAGGAAGTCCGGTAGGATACGCGTCGGAACCCGATACCCCCTCTCAGAGAAGTGATGATCAAGGATCATCGCGATCTCCTCGAGTGAGCAGATTGATCCGACACAGAAGAATCTCTGACCTGCCGCATCAGGATGAACCATTGCCTTCAGATGGGCTGTTGCTACATCCCTCACATCAGCGAGTGGGAACATAATCCGTCCCACTCCCGGAACTTCACGGAGCATCAGCTTTCGGATTGGTTCTGAGGAGGAGCGAAATTCAGTATCCATCACAGGTCCGAATACAAATCCTGGATTAATTACCGCCATTTCTAAATGCACATTATCTGGCTGATCAACAAACTGCCAAGCGGCACGCTCAGCCAGGGTCTTACTTTTTTGATAGGCGGTGAGATTTACGTCTAGATTGGACCAGTCATTCTCTGTGAACTGTTTGTGCACTAGCCCATGACCCTGTATCGCCGCATCGATGGATGAGGTGAGTACGACCCTCTTCACACCCCCTGCAGCGGCTGCACGGAGTACCCGCATCGTTCCATCCCGAGCGGGCAGAATCAGTTCATCTTCATGCTTGACCAGTTTGAGTGGGACTGGGGAGGCGACATGGAGGACATAGTCACACCCACTGACAGCCGAATCCCAGTCATTATCACTGAGTAAGTCAGCCCGGACCAATTCTAGACGATCAACCCCCTCCACATGCTGAGCCAGCGTGGAACGTAGCTGTGATGATCGTGACAACTCTCGGAGTGTGCCGCGGACCTGATATCCCTGCTGCAATAACTGCAGGACGCAGTTCATTGCAACGAATCCAGTTGCCCCAGTGACAAGTACTCGACCTGGTGAGGACTCGACTGGGATCACGAGTGATTCCTCATCATTTTCATAAACTTTTCAGACAATGCATTTCTAGCTGCTAGACATAAAGCCTCAATTTTACCAGCCTCTTTTGTGCAACGCGACCTATTAAATCTAATTTCTTACGGTTTAACAAAAGAGTTGTGGAGCCTGATAAGGCCAATATAACCAACTTAATCACTCGACTATCTCTTTCAATATTTTATTAAAGATAGATATGGTTCATCACACCTTATCCGTACCAAGTAAACTTATCTAAATCTTCGATATATTGATGAGAAGTTCTGTCCAACAAATCTTAATCAAATGGGCAGTATAAGGCCGCCTGTGACGAGAGTGGATTAGAGTCGGTATAGTGGGTGAGAATCAGACAGGAGAGGGTCTGTAGACGTAAAACAAGCGAGGAGTTCAGTCAGAGGATAGTTCAGGGGGAGATATGAGTAGTCAAGGGCACCCCCCTCTATCATTCCTTAGTTTAGAGAGGACTCACGAGAGTGCCTTCTTATAATTTCATTTCTCGTTTGGACAAACCTCTGACGGGCTTCATTCTCAATAAAGAACTGCCCCACAAATCTTAGGATCCACAGACCCGGAACAATATCTGCGTAATAATTGATCCGTGTTGAATTACCCTCCTGAACGAGGGTCGTAGTCTCTTCCATCTTCTGCATATTCCCACTGATCATCCGATCATGAATCTTGCTAAAGGGGGTCAGGTTTACCTCCCCGACGGTATCGATCGAGTAGGTAAATAGTCCAAACTGAGTGACCCCTCTCTGTGAGACATGCATGGTATTACCCGTCTTGTTGCTCACTTTGCTCGACTGAACACCCGGTGTGAAGTCTGATAGATTATTAAAGTCCGTCAATACGGCCCAAGCCTGCTGTGGTTTAACGGGAACCAGAAAGCTCACATGAATGAGAACGCGCTCGCCATTATTCTGGACCTTGATATCGATCTCATGATCCTGACGATCATTCGCCTGATCGATCTGGACTAGGCTTGTGCCTTTATCAATCCTTGACCGTTTGTCGACCTCTGCAGACGCGAATCCATTGAGGAGCAGTCCGATCAGAAGGAGTGCGAATCTAGTATCTAATTTCTTCATTAGGATGTCATCATGCTCGAGAGACTCTGGAAGGTCAAACTGAACCTATAAACAAGCCTGATGACTGAAGAACCGATCAACCCGCTCTATCCTGATTACTCAGTCTTGAGAACAGATTCAAGGTGGATTAGGCTTCGAAGGCTATACACTCCTCTTTGTCGGGTACAATCACCTTGACGCTGATTTGTCCTGAGTGCATCATCTGATCAAGGTGGGGGATGAGTCCCATCAAAGTTCACACACCCCTTCCAAATCCCACACTCCATGACCGATCGTTATTCCAACCAGGCTCACCTGGACCTTGAGGGTGAGCTCAATAACACCGCCTCAGCGCTCCAAATTCCTTCGATTGATTTACGAACCTGGGGCCCCCGTCTGCGCTTTTCTGCCCCGGCCGATGAGATTGAACGGTTCTATGCTGAGGTCTCACCCCATCTACGCCCATTTATCCTGTACGGATCTGGAGATTTTCATCACCTGTGTGCGATCTGGATGAGGCGGATTCAGGAGCCCTACTCATTACTCTCGTTCGATAATCATCCAGACTGGGATGGACGTCCCCCTCGGTGGTGCTGCGGTGGATGGGTCAACCGTGCACTTGAATCTACCTGGCTTGAATCAGCTCAGGTCTGGGGATGTGGCAACTTCGAACTCAACTGGCCGCATAATCTATTCGCCCCTCGAGATGATATTCAGTCTGGGCGTCTGCAGATTTATTCATGGAAGGAACGATATCCAAAGCTGAGCATCTGTAAGGATGGGGCCATCTCTCGTGATACCTGGCGTGAGACCTTCCTACAGAGACTCGCCCTTTGGAAGGGGCGTTCTATCTATATCACGATCGACTTGGACTGTCTCGATGCGAAAGAATTTTATAGCAACTGGGAGCACGGTCTTTTCACCGTCGATGATCTTGCTTGGGCGATCACACAAGTCCGTCAGAATGCCAACCTGATTGGGGGAGATATCTGCGGAGCGTACTCGGCCCCAGCTTACTCCCGGTTAACGCAACGACTGATGGCCACGTTCGATCATCCGGAAATCTCAAATGACTCTACCTCTGAGGCCATTCAGAATAACCACCGCGCAATCCTGAAACTATGGCCGCTATTGGCTGGCACCAACGATCAAAAGACCGCCGACAATCAGTAAGATCCCAAGCCACAGCCGGGGTGTCATTCTTTCCTTGAGTACTAAGCTCGCGCCGAATGCCATGAAGAGCGGGCTTAATGCATCAAATGGGTAGAGATAACTCAACTCGACCTGAGACAACAGACCAAGCCACAGAAAGAACCAAAGCGTCATCAGGCCAATACCGTAGACGAAGGGTGCTGCATGCTTCCAACCGGTCGTCGCGGTCCCGTTCTCAGTCCTGTTTAGTGCATGCTTGAGGAAGATCTGCCCTCCCACCATGAATGCCTGTGAGAGAACAACGAGCACAAAGAACCAGCTGCTCATGCCTTCTCCTCCATCCTGCAGTAAGGCTCTGCGATCACCCAGACACCCAATAGGACGACACAAATCCCAGCAGCACGCATCGGCCCGATCGTCTCCCCAAGAAAGAGATAACTCGCAAGGGGGACAAAGATATGCTCGATATTGACCAGATTAAAGGCGATATTAAGGGGAAGGACCTGAAGAACCTTTAACCAAAAAACAAAGCTGATGATGTAGCAGAGGATCCCAGCCCAGACCCATCCCGATGCAAGGGATTGAATCTCTAACCAGCTCAGCGCATTATTCAAAAGCTCCGTCTCGTCCGCACCCTTCTTCAAGCAGACTTCCGATGCCGTGACAAAGAGTGCGCAGCAGATCACCCCCCAGTAAGGCAGCCCACCCTTAACCTTATGAGGGGACTCGGTTGGGCTCATCGTAAATCCGAAAAATTGGGAAACTCGCGTAAGACAGGGTCATACTGCGTCGGCTCCAGGACAGGGATCAGACGCTGAAAGAAGAAGTTAATCACACTCGAGGTATGGCGGATATAAAGATCAAGTGGTGCAAGTTCGAGCTTTAGGTGTAACTTTGGAGAGTAGTTCAGTGGGCTGCTGTAATACTCTTCCATCCCATTCTTCGCAGCCCAAGAAAAGACATCACGGAAGGTGATGAAGTAGAGATGCGCCTTCAGCGCGATCTCATAGTCCAATCCGATATAGCAGTCACGAAGCGTCTTTCCATCGATCACGCAGAGGGTGAATGCGACAATCTTCCCGCACGAGTCCCTCCAAATAAAGAAACGACCACGACCACCGAGCGATTCTGCAAGTCCAGCAAAGTACTCCCTTGTCAGCTCCTCAAACTTAAATTTAGAACGGTCTATGACTTGTCGATACAGCGGGTAAATATCATCTAGGATCGGCGTAAAGTCATCGATCAACTCCATTGAAAATCCGCCTAGATTTTCAGCATCCCGAAACTTTCGGCGGAGATTCTTGCGTGTCTGGTAGGTCAGACCCCTGACCATATAATCTTCAAAATCCTGATAAGGGAGCCTCGCCTTGCAGGCTGGAAAGCTTGGAATTCTGGCATATCCGTTCGCGGCGAAGTAGTTCAATGCAGTGCGGTACTTCAGAGGAAAGTCCTTCAGAACGATGAGTGAACTACCCATCCGACGAGCCACCTCGGGAAGGGATTCGTGCAAGATACTGGCAACTCCTGGGTGATCAGGATCTGTCCCCGCGAGGGTCCCCTCCCCGGTACAGCACCCAAGCATCAATATCTTGATCTCGCACATCGAAGGAATCCAGCGCTGCATCAATCCACCCAGACCGGTCTTTAGTAAGGCCGGGAGTCCTCCCAGGATGCTCTGCCTCACCAGAAAGAGGGGCTGCACATACGACCTTCCACCATCCCTCTCTAAGATCAAGAAGTACTGATCAAACTGATCACCGAGACATTTCTGGATTAATTGGTAGTAGGGATGCTTGAAAGACTTGTCCGCGTAACTCTCATCGCATGCCTCCTTCAGAGAGTCTGGAACCGATCTGACAATTCGTACGTTACCTTCACGGACTTTAATGTAGCCCTCTATCTCAAGAGGATTCAATTCGTTGGCTCAAAGATCGTTATCATTGCTCTGTATTTTACCTATTTTTCATTTCAAACTCCGCTTTATTTCTTGATCTTTCCTTGATGTATAGCCGGTATCAGGCCGGGATTTTTAATGTCTCGTTGTGCACTCTCTACTGGCAAATTCATCAAGATATTGGATCAATTTCTTTTTATTTTTAGGCGACTCATCAATCTATAGTGAGGGGCTCAGAGAGTGATGTGGGCGTGGTTTAAGCTACTATCCTGATATGCATAAACCAGATCAGCTCTCACGAGCGGAGGATTCACAGTCTAAGAGACTGCCCCGTACCGTCGTTATTCTAGGGCTGGTCAGTTTCTTCAATGACTTCGCATCCGATATTGTTATCCCACTCATCCCGATCTTGCTCGCAACCGTGCTTGCTGCAGGACCCATCGCGCTGGGTCTGGTAGAGGGCGTCGCCGATGCAGTGGCAAGCCTCCTCAAGCTATGGTCAGGACGCCATTCAGATCTGATCAAGGGGAGGCGTAAGGGGTTGGCCTTAATAGGTTACACACTCTCCAATCTCTCACGTCCATTACTCGGGTTGGTTGGTTCCTGGCCGACGTTACTGCTATTGCGTAGTATCGACCGTGCTGGCAAGGGCCTTCGCAGTGCTCCTCGGGATGCAATGGTGGCGGATGCAACGCCACTCCATATGCGGGGTTATGCCTACGGATTTCATCGTGCACTCGATAATGGCGGAGCAGTGGCCGGAAGTCTGGCAGCGGCAGCAGCACTGGCCTGGTCAGACTTAAGTCTCACCGAGGTGATTCTATGGTCGTCAGTCCCAGGATTTATCGCGGTCGCCCTTTTAAGCGCAGGGGTCACTCAGGAGAAAATTGCTCCCTCACCCACCCCTGTGGCTCTTCCACCGTTATGCTGGTCACTGCTATCGCAGCCAATGCGCCGGTACCTGCTGGTGTTGATGCTTTTCACCTTCGCCCGAGCTTCGGAAACATTCATCCTGCTACTGGGTCATGAGTTAGGGGTGGGGGTGGTTGAGTTGTTATTGCTGTGGTCTGCAATGAGCCTTTCCAAAGCGGTCACATCGACCTATGGTGGCAGACTGGCGGATCGATTCGGGTATGGATCATTGATGCTGATCGGATGGACGGCATTTGCGCTGTCTTTCCTGCTGCTGGGGATGGTCACTGACAGCACAGGCCTGTGGGCGGTGGGTATTCTGTATGGATTATTCATGGGTATGAGCGAGGGCGCTGAGAGGGCGATCATCAGCGACTATGCCGAGCCCGGCGAGTACGGTACTGCGTTTGGGTGGTACCACCTGATGGTTGGGATTGCCGCAATTCCAGCGGGGCTACTGTTCGGCAGTATCTGGCACTTCCAAGGTGCCCCGGCGGCATTCTTTTTCGGCGGCGGATTGGCCACCTTTTCAGTCTTATTACTGCGCTACTGGGCCTGGCCCAGTCGACAACCCATAAAATAACCGGATGATGACTGCCTTCTTATGAGAAGAGAAGGGCTTGTCGTGCTATTTCTTAATCTTTCTTCGCGTCACTCACTGGCTTTTTCTTTGTGATTGGATTTTGAAGTGTGTATCCCGCCTCATTTGCCTTGTATCCCCCATAGGCACCTAATCCCCCCGCTGCAAGCATCCAACAGCCGGATATCGATGGAATGAAGAGAATGATCATTCCTATACTCAGTAATTTACTAACCTTCATCAGAGCCCCCTATCGAGATAGTGAAAAGGGGGAGAACACACCACCTCCGCCCCTTCGCTATTTAGAATAGACCCTGATAATGAAGGCGTCCAGATGATCAGCAGTTAAAACCCTCATCGGGCTACTTCTTTAAGTTCGCAGATTCGATCATCTCAGGTGTTTGGAGGGCATTCTGTGAACGGACATGCCCCTGTGCTGCTGCTAGCCGGTACCACTTAAGGGCCTCCTTGTGATTTTTAGTCACCCCCTTGCCCTCGGAATACATCACACCCAGCCAGCTTTGTGCATCCGCATTCCCCTGACCAGCCGACAAGAGAAACCACTTTAGAGCCTCCCGGTAATCCTTATTCACCCCCTCACCTAGGTAGTACATCATCCCAAGGTGGTTCTGTGCACGAGCATCTCCCTTAAAGGCAGACCGACGAAACCAATGTAGGGCCTCTTGATAATCGCCTTCACCCTCGTAATACATTCTCCCGAGACTGTATTGAGCCTCTACATCCCCATAAGCCGCCAAGTTGCTATACAGCTTAATGGCTTGTGCAGAATCCCCTCTCTCACGAGCTGCATTCGCATCATCAATCGGTGCCGCACCGGCACCTCCAAACGATAGCAGGCCGCAAATGAATGCCGTAAAAACGAATCGTTTGGAAGTTATTTGAGTGAACATTAAGACTTTTGTTCCGTAAAGTAATTCGATCAGCATAACTCAACAACCCCAACTCGGTAAGTACTGATCAGTGCTTTCAAGTCATTGCTGTAACTCTTTTTTTATTCGTTCGTGCTTTTCCTACCTTTAGTTACAAATTATTTCTGTTGTTTGGCTTGACTAATACAAAAGATATGGCTATCCTTTTATCTAGTAAGGCAAGAAACTTAGATCAGAGAGTTCGCAAGGAATGATTTAAGTGATTAGAAGCAATAAGTTAATGAAATGAATGTAACAAAACATATTTAAGAAACATTAAAAATCAAAGGAGATTATGATGATTAAGAATTTCTTCTCAATCGGACTCATCGCAGCAGTACTGGGGTTTGCAGGAATAAGCTTTGGAGAGCCCCCTACAGCAGCCGTATCGATCATCGTGGGATTCGTGGGAATCTGCTTTTTAATACTAAGTGGAATATTAAACCATCTCAATAAGGGGGAGAAAAACTCCTCAAGTACTGAGGAAATGCATCACTATGGCGAAATAAGCCCAAGATAAAACAAAATACATCTGCCACACAGAGGGCTCATCAATCAAATAGCACTGTAGCAGATAGAATTGGCAACAAGCTCAACCCACCACTTATCCTGGTGGGTTTTTTATTGGGAAAGCTTGTATGCGGCACCGATTCGAAACCGCCCCTTACTAGAATTGCAGGTACTATCTCAACTCAACCACTCAAGATATGTAAATCCCCACATGCAAAAAGAGCTTGAAGTGAAGTACAGACACGCCATCGTAGCAGCTGTGCAACTCCCTAGCGTGACTGATCTAGAGTTCGAATCCTCTTTGACCGAGCTCCGTGAACTCGCAAAAACGCTCGGATATGAGGTCGTTCGCACATTCGTGCAGAAGAGGTCCGGTTTCGACATGACTGCATATTTAGGAGCCGGCAAGAGGGAAGAGATGCGCATCTTCGTGAATAACGAGGAAGATGAGTCTGAGGGGGCGGTCCCAAGTCCTGATAGCCCAGAGATCGATACCATTTTGGTTGATCACGAGATCTCACCCTCTCAAGCGCGCAATCTTGAAAAGGAGGTCGGTTGCGAGGTGATGGACCGGACCATGGTCATTCTTGAGATTTTTCATCGGAATGCTCGCTCCCGTGCAGCCCGCGCACAGGTGGAGATCGCTCGACTCGGTTACATGGCACCACGACTCCGCGAGGCTGCAAAACTTGCGGGACCACAGGGTCGTCAGCGCAGTGGTGTGGGTGGAAGGGGTGGCGGAGAGTCCCATACCGAATTAGACCGCCGTAAGATCCGTGACCAGATTGCAGAGCTACAGCAAGAGATTGCAGCGATGGACGTTGAGCGCAAGACTCAACGTGCCAGGCGTCAAGAGAGACAAGGATTCGCAGGTGTCGCACTGGTCGGCTATACCAATGCCGGCAAGTCCACCCTGATGAGAGCACTCACCGGAAGTGAAGTCCTGGTTGCAAATAAACTCTTCGCTACGCTAGATACCACGGTACGAGCACTCCAACCGGAGAGCGTTCCACGTGTGCTCGTTAGTGACACGGTCGGATTCATCAAGAATCTTCCACACGGCCTCGTCGCCTCATTCAAATCGACTCTAGATGAGGCACTTGATGCGTCCCTCCTGCTTCATGTGATCGACGCCAGTGATCCGGGTTTTCAACGCCAGATTGAGGTCACGGATGAGGTCCTTGAGGAGATCGGTGCGAGCACTCTTCCACGAATCCGCATCTTTAATAAGATCGATCATGTTGGTGATACAGCCGCTCAGTCTGAACTTGAGGCCTCATTACGCATAAACTACCCAAGCTGTATCGTCATGAGTGCACGTCGGTCTGAAGATATTACCAACCTCAGACACATGATCATCACATTCTTCCAGCAGGATATGATCGAGGCAGAGCTCTTTCTTCCCTGGTCTTCTCAACAATTGCGCGCGGAGATTTATTCGAATTGTCAGGTGCTGGAGGAACGTTCAGACAGCGACGGAGCGACCTTCCGGGTTCGGGGTCAGCCCAATTCGGTAAAGATCCTACAAGATCAATTCAGCCGAATAGCGTAAATACAACGCCTCTGCACTGGACGCTCTGACGCTCTCTAGCGTACGATGATGACTCCCGTGAAGTCGCTGCTATTCATCATTGAATCTATTACATCATACTTAATCTTAACGATAATGCCGCCAACGTCACCACTAAGACCGGCATGGTCAGTACGATCCCCACCCTGAAGTAGTATCCCCAGGTGATTTTCATGCCCTTTCGGGATAGAACATGAAGCCATAAAAGTGTCGCAAGGGAACCGATCGGAGTGATCTTGGGTCCCAAGTCACACCCAATAACATTGGCATAGATCATCGCATCCCTGACCAAGCCGGTTGCATGTGTGGCCTCGATAGAGAGAGCCCCCACCAGCACTGTCGGCATGTTGTTCATTACTGAAGATAACAAGGCGGTGAGGATGCCCGTTCCAAAAGCGGCCCCCCATACCCCCCCTTCTGCAAAGTAATTGAGTAGACTCGCAATGTGATCGGTGAGGCCCTCGTTACGCAACCCGTAAACCACGAGATACATCCCCAATGAGAAGATCACGATCTGCCAGGGAGCCTCTCGGAGTACCTTACCCGTACTGATGACCCTTCCACGAGCAGCAACCACGAATAGCAGTAGTGCACATGCCGAAGCCACCGCACTGACCGGTACACCCAGAGGCTCCAGACCAAAAAATCCGACCAGCAGAAGTACCAGTACCAGCCATCCAACGCGAAATGTAGCCCTATCACGGATAGCTTCGCTCGCCACCTTCAACTGGTTAACGTCATAACGAGATGGAATGCTCTGGTGAAAGTAAATCACCAAGACAGCCAAGGCGGTCATGGTCGCAATTATATTTACCGGGATCATGACTAAAGCATAATCATTGAATCCAATCTTGAAGAAATCGGCTGAGACGATATTAACCAGGTTGGACACAACGAGAGGGAGGCTCGCCACATCTGCGATGAAACCAGCAGCCATGACGAAGGCAAGTGTTGCAGCAGGACTGAACCCCAGCGCCACGAGCATGGCCATCACGATCGGGGTGAGTATGAGTGCAGCACCATCATTGGCAAATAAGGCGGAGACGGATGCCCCGAGCAGAATGATCAGCGCAAACAGCAGCCGACCATTTCCACCACCCCATCGAGAGACATGCAATGCCGACCATTCAAAAAAACCAGCCTCATCCAGTAATAGACTAATGATGATGATGGCAATAAAAGTAGCCGTAGCATTCCAGACGATCTGCCAGACGATCGGGATATCACTGAACTGAATCACGCCAAATAGTAGGGCCAGGGTCGCGCCGGCCATAGCGCTCCAACCGATCCCCAGACCACGAGGCTGCCAGATCACCAGTATCATGGTAATGATAAAAATCAATACGGCAGCAATCACATCGGTCCTCTCTGTGTGGCAGGATTATGAGAGGTTATTACAAGAATCTTGGGTCTCAAATCTCGGTTCCAGGAACTAGATACAAAGGCTCTTGACTGTCAGGCATCTCTGCTAATTCTTCGGGTGTCAATCGAGCATAGACCTCAATACCGTAGCCCGTAGGATCTTGAAGCCACAACTCGTGGAGTGGGGTCCCCTTCCAAGTGGTTCGAGGGGGTTTGACGATCTGTGCTCCAATCGCCTTCGCCCTAAAATAACTTTCGATGACCGCGCCCTTATCGCTAACACCTAACCCGATATGATAGAGACTATAGGTATCGAGTGGCTTACCACTGTCATTGACCAGTAGAACTAAGTTCAGGTGTAAGTGCGGGACGATGAAGGTTGAGAATCGACGTGTCTGGTCCTTAGGATCAACCCCCAAGAATTGAGTATAAAAGGCCGTGCTCTCCCCAAGGTCTGAAACACGGAGACTCAGATGGAACTCTGTCGGTGAGACAATCATGGACATCGATTAACCCCTCTGTGCCTTTGGAATAATTCTCAGTGCTTATACATGATCATTCTGATATCTAGCAACACGAAGACGTCGACCATGATGATCTATCCATAACCAGCATCGATCGATGGAGTTGATATGAGGTTAGGTGGGGTCAGGAAAGAGAAAGGGAAGAGGGTTGCGATCATTCTGAGACGAAACGAGATACACCATGCCGCGGCATCGGACTTAGGTAGCAACAATCCACCCAGATTCCCGCTGACACTGTGGTCACTTCCATTCATCTAGAACTAAAAAAACTGAAGCGACCTCCAGCAAGAGGTCACCCCTGAGTCATTCAGGACATAAAGTAAAACTGGTCGACCCTCATTTGACCTTCAAGGCCCTATGAGAACACATGACCGCGAGGGACTACCGATTAGCAGCAGATTTCGCGGTCATGCATTAGGGAGTGTGATTTCACTTCCAGAGGTCCGGAGTTTGAGACCCCACTCCAACAGAATCGAGCCGGTCTTTATTTCTTGGTAATGGCCTCACAGCCATCAATAAATGCTTGCCGAGTGGCTTCACTCTTAAATGTTGGGAGGGCTGACTGCATCCCACCTCCAGAACAGTTTGTGGCATTGATTTCTGGAGGGGCATCCCCACCGCAACCGGCCAGAGTGGCACTCAATGCAATAACAAGAACGATATATTTAGAATTCATTAAATTTTCCTCTTTAAAATTCATTAAATTAATAGGGTTCGGATTTAAATCCGACGTACAACAAACTCGTGCTCAATCAGTGCGGCGCGCCAACACCCCGAAGAATACCTCATACGGAGGACAAAATCCTAGCTATCCTCACGACTACTGATGGATAGGATCGTGCCCATTATCAGTACAGGTCCCAATACGCAGAGGGCCTCTATTCTATCCAGGTATTGCCACGACAATCTTAATCAACTATGGTCAACAAATCCAAATCCCTTGTCATGAACGTAGACAAGCTTGCATTTTTCGAGGTACTTGGCATCGTGTATCCTTCCAGACTTAATGTAACCGGTCTGACCCGCACTCAAGAAAATACGGTCCCCGTCCGGGACAAGGCCATCTGTCCCCTTAATAAAAAACTGTATCGACATCTTCCCCTCGATCACGACCGTCATATCATCACCCGGATGAGAGTGTGGTGGCTCTTCTGAACCCGCCTCCCATCTCTCTAGCATGACCTCCACGCCGTTCGGATTGGTTGGGAAGGTTGTTCTGACAGTGAAACCCGCGGGGGTTCCTGGAACGGTAATATGATTACCCCAAATGGCGCTGGTCTCTGAGGTGACTTCCTTGTTCGAGTCTGTAGTATGGTGGGTCATGAGTGTCGATCCTATCTAGTCAAAGTTGAATAAGCTACGGATAAAATAATGTTCAGAGTGATGATATCTACAGGCTCAAGTATGTATCTCAGAGCCAGAAGATCCGAAAGAATACCTGATTTGGCGTCTGCTATCCAAACCGTTTGTGGAATGCCCACTTAACTGCCCTATCTCCTTATAAAATCAGAGCAGCATGAGCGATGATGAACTTCTGTCATCGCTACAGAGTCCCTCACAAGTGAAGGATGCTGATGAGGGGCTAGATATCTGTGCTTAACCGCTTTATCATCGGGCCACAGCATCAAGCCCCCTCCCCCATGCCCGATATTCCCACAACGACTGATCTTCCCACTCTTTACGATCTCTGTGATGCGAAATTTGATAATAGTTTCGTGCGAGATCTGCCAGGCGATCCTGAGACACGTAATGTTCCACGTTCGGTGAATAATGCCTGTTATACCCGCGTTGACCCGACACCAGTACAGTCACCTCAATTACTTGCCTGGTCACAACCGGTTGCTGATTTACTTGGAATCTCGCAACCAGAATCACCTACCGGCCGGGTGGCGGAACTGCTCGGCGGTAAAATCACCCTCCCCGGCATGCAGCCCTACGCAGCACGCTATGGTGGCCATCAGTTCGGTCATTGGGCTGGTCAACTCGGCGATGGTCGAGCCATCACCTTGGGAGAGATACTCAGCCCGGATCATAAGCGTTTGGAGTTGCAGCTCAAGGGTGCCGGCAGAACTCCCTACTCTCGCACAGCCGATGGTCGGGCGGTGCTGCGATCCTCGGTCCGTGAATTCCTCTGTAGCGAGTCCATGCATCATCTCGGAGTACCGACTACCCGAGCATTGAGTCTGGTGGCGACGGGAGAATCAGTATGGCGGGACATGTTTTATGATGGAAATCCGCAGGCCGAGATGGGTGCCATCATCTGCCGCATCTCGCCCTCATTCGTTCGATTTGGTAATTTCGAGATACTCTCCGCACAAGGCGAACTCGATACACTCAAGCGTCTGGCTGACTACGTGATCGACCAACACTTCCCCGATCTGGGAACGCCCTCACCCATAGTCTATGCCCGCTGGTTCGAGGAGATCTGCCGGCGGACCGCTACCCTAGTAGCGCATTGGATGAGGGTTGGTTTTGTACATGGAGTGATGAATACTGACAATATGTCGATACTGGGACTGACGATCGATTATGGTCCCTACGGCTGGTTGGAGGGTTTTGATCTGGAATGGACTCCCAACACGACAGATGCCCAGGGACGTCGTTATTGCTTTGGAAAACAGCCAGAGATTGCCAGATGGAATCTGACCCGGCTTGCCACTGCCCTCTCCCCACTGATCAGCGACCGGTCGCTACTGGAACAGGGTTTGGCAGTCTTTAACGATACCTTCCACACCACCTGGCGTGGAATGCTGGCAGATAAGCTCGGCCTGAATTCACTGGACCTTGAGGGTGATGAGAGTCTTCTGAGCGAACTGTTTGACCTGTTACAGCAGTCCGAGATTGATATGACGGTCTTCTTTCGGGGGCTGATGAGTATCCCGTTAACGACTGCCGATAATTTGCTAGAAAGTCCCTCACTATCTGGGCTGCTACGTCATGCATTCTATACAGAAGAGGGTTTTGTACACTCTCAAACGAGCTTAGACAAATGGCTGAACCGCTATATTGCCCGAATAGATCTGGATACGAAAAGTCCTAACTTAAGGAATCTGGAAGGGACGCGTCTACAGCGAATGAGTCTCTCAAATCCAAAGTACGTACTCCGCAATTATCTAGCACAGCAGGCGATTGAAGGATTACAACAGGGCGACTCATCCTTCATGATGCGCCTGATGGAGGTCCTGAGACAGCCCTACGACGAGCAACCCTCTCATAATGACCTCGCACGCCTACGTCCAGAATGGGCACGTAATAAACCTGGATGTTCAGCGCTATCGTGCAGCTCATAAATTCTGACTGCCCTTCATTAGCTCAATTTAATTCTTCAATTGATCCGCCAGAGAGTGTGCCGAGGTTAACTATCGCATTGAATACTCGGCTGATCTGCTCTATCAATAAAAGCATAGAGATCGTACTAGAGCGTGCCATGAATATTCATGACGACTCTGCTATACGAGACCTACGTCTTAAGTTATTTAACGAAGTCTTCTCTTAAGGAACAAAAATGAAAAAAGTTCTTCCTACCCTGATTGTGGTTGCTGCAACGGCACTTCTGAGCTTGGGCGCTATCGCTGCAGATCCTTTAGGAGCCGCATTAACAGCGGCTGGAACTGAGGCTGCTAAATCGGCCACAGCTGCCAAATCAGCAGCTACCGCTGAAGCACTAAAACCTGTCGATGCCGCTAAATCTGCTGCAACTGCTAAGGCTACTGAGGTCACCAAGTCAGTCGAGTCTGCTAAGTCTAGAGCAACGACTAAGGCAATCGAATCTGCCGGACATATCGAGGCCGCTAAGTCGGCCGCAACCGCTAAGGCTACTGAAGTCGGTAAAATTCCTGCGACATACTTACCAACACTGCCTGCTCAGAAATAACTCATCCTGCCGTTTAGCCTCTTCAGCCTTAAAAGTCATTCACTGTCCAACTGAAAGATGGGTGCTCGCACCTATCTTTCCTTCGCCAGGTTTAACCTGAATCTGCTAAGGGTGATCCCTTGCTTACATATGAGCGTTTTTGAATCGATCAACTAAATCGCCTTGATATATGTTCAAAACCGGAACAATCTGGCAGTATCATTGTCGGGAGTAAGGCCCTTCCCAATATAGGAACTGATGAATACGTTAACTGAAACGCAACTCGTGTCCATGCTTGAGATGCAGGATGGCATGAATAAAAAGGTTAATCCCGACTGGATCGCTGCCCACAATAACTGGCATCGGGCCATACAAGTTGAAGCCGTTGAGGCGATCGAGCATCACGGGTGGAAATGGTGGAAGAAGCAGAATTGCGATATGGCACAGCTCCGTATGGAGCTGGTCGATATCTGGCACTTCATTCTCTCGACGGTCATTCAGAACACACGCGGCAGTATGAGATTCGCAACCATAGAGATGATTTCAGAGCTGAATCTCTCTCAAAAATCAGTGCAGTTTGATAACCAATACTACATCCTGGCAAAGATGAATCTATTAGAGAAGCTTGACCTCCTAGTAGGCCTCTCCGCCGCCAAACGGACCAGTCTGGCCCTATTCGATTCCCTCTTATCCGACTGTGGGATGAGCTGGATCGAGCTCTTCAAACAGTATACTGGCAAGAACGTTCTCAACGTGTTTCGCCAAGAATACGGTTACAAGGCTGGAACCTATATTAAGATCTGGAATGGTCGTGAGGACAACGAACACCTGATCGAAGTGCTCAATATCGTTGACTTGAGTGCTAATAATGTTCATGATGAGCTTTACCGGGCTCTCGAGACACGGTACTTGCTAGCACTTAATGAACAATAGTTTTTGCAGTCTGCAGTGAATTTTTATAACCACAAGAGGGAGAAAACACCATGAACCGCAAAGAACTCATCGATGCACTAGCAACCAAAACAGGCAGCAGCAAGGCCGATGCTGACCGCAATATCGCTGCTCTGATTGAAGTCATCACCGCCACTCTAAAGAAGGGTGACAATGTCGCCTTGGTCGGATTTGGTACATTCGAAGTCCGCAAACGTGCCGCACGCAGTGGTCGCAACCCTGCCACCGGAGAGGCCATCAAGATCAAGGCATCCAAGCAACCTGCCTTCAAGGCTGGCGCGACCTTGAAAGCCGCTGTGAATGGAGCGAAGTAACAGCGACTCCAGTAGCAACCGCTAGTCATCTGGCGGTTGCTCTTACCGGCTCAAATCACTCTATGAACACCCTCAATACAGGAGATTATCATGGCAAAGGGCCAGCAAAAGAAAACAAAAGAAGCAAAGAAACCTAAGAAGAAACCAACACCCGCCATCTGATCCATTCTTGTGCTGAATGGATTCTGTAACAATCCGCATGACCCCGATACAAGCCGCAAACAATTAAATTGTAATCATCTGGTCAGACTTCATTCTTATACAGATGGCTAAGCCTTAACCCACAACAACGTTACAATAACTTGACGACCCTCTCCGGGGGACGGCACAGCACAGCCTCATTACCACGCACTACAATAGGACGCTGAATCAGGTCTGGGTTGTCCACCATAATCTTGATCAATTCCTCGTCCGATAGCTTCTGTTCATCAAGTTTAAGACTATTTGCCAGCGGCTCATCGCTACGGAGCACATCCCGTGCACTCACTCCTAGCCTCTCAATCAAGCCCCTTAACTGCTCGACCGTCAAGGGTGTTTCATAATAGTTGACCATCTCAAATGCTTGCCCGCTATCCTTAAGAATAGCAATGGTGGCCCTACACTTGCTACAGGTGGACTTCTGATAAATGGTCAGTTTATTACTCATGTGTTTCCTCCCTGGTTTTGATTCTTTTTAGGATATAACGAGTCATGCTAAACGCGAGCTCATGCTCTCCTAGAAATGCTATTCCTAAACCCTCTTTCTCAAGTAGTTCTGACTCTTCTTCGGTATGAGTCCGGATAATAATCTCGATTTTTGGATTTAGCATACGTGCAGTCTCAACCATGCTGCGCGCACGCAAGGCATCTGGGATTGCAATCACCAGCATATCAGCCCTTACAATATGTGCCTGTATCAGCACCGAAGGGTCCGCCGCATCACCTGCGACAGCGTGGACTCCTCGACTCCGTAATCTCTCGACTAACTCGCGATTCTGTTCGGCCACGACTAGAGATAATCCTTGCTCTGTTAATGACTCGCCGATACGCTGACCGACCCGGCCATAACCGACCAGCACCACATGATTAGTCACGGAGCTTGATGAGACGTTCATCGGCAATTCAGCCAATGGGTCAACATTACGTTCAAGTATCCGTGCAAGCTCTGATCGCCCACGAATCCACGCTTGCAGGGGCTCGATTATCTGGAATACCAATGGATTGAGCGTGATCGAGATTAATGCCCCCGCCAGTATCAGGTTCTGACCCTCGATCGGCAGTAGCCCGAGAGAGACTCCCAACGCTGTCAGGATAAATGAGAACTCACCAATCTGCGCGAGACTGGCCGATACCGTTAGAGCCGTATTTAACGGGTAGCGGAAGGCAAGAACAAGTAGAAAGGCAGCCAAGGATTTACCCATCACGATGATGGCGACCACAGCAAGAACCCGAAATGGCTGCTCCATCACAATATTCGGATCAAACAGCATACCAACCGAGACGAAGAATAAGACTGAGAAGGCATCCCTAAGCGGAAGCGAGTCCTGAGCAGCACGATGGCTCAAGTGCGACTCTCGCATGACCATGCCCGCAAAGAAAGCGCCGAGTGCGAAAGAAACGCCAAATAGCGTCGCTGATCCATAGGCTATCCCTACCGCGACCGCAATCACGCTCAGGATGAAGAGCTCGTTCGAGCGGGTGCTGGCGACATGCCATAATAACCACGGAAATACTCGCTTACCCACAATCAACATGAGTCCGATGAAGATCGCAACCTTACCGAAGGTAATCAGCAACGTGACAAACAGATTGGGTTCGGATGATCCTGCATCGGTAGTCACAACGTTACCGCCCAGCCAACCTGCAAGTGGCGGCAGTAACACCAGAACCAGAACCATCGCTAGATCCTCGACCACCAACCATCCAACCGCGATCTGGCCATTGACGGACTTGAGTGCACCACGCTGCTCCAGAGCACGCAGTAATACGACCGTGCTCGCCACAGAGAGAGCGAGACCAAATACTAGACCCGCACCCAGGCTCCAACCCCAGAGATCGGCAACCCCCATCCCGAATCCGGTCGCAACTACAATCTGCAAGACAGCACCCGGAACAGCGATACGCTTAACTGCCAAAAGATCGTTCAGTGAGAAGTGCAATCCGACACCGAACATCAGAAGAATCACCCCTATCTCCGCTAGTTGCCGCGATAACTCAACATCCGCAACAAAGCCCGGAGTAGCAGGTCCAAGAATGACGCCCGCAAGAAGGTAACCCACTAGCACTGGCAGCTTCAAACGATGAGCAATGAGCCCCAGTATCAAAGCAAGACCCAAGCTGGCTGCGATGGTGGTTATTAAGGTAAGGCTATGGGGCATTCGTCGGCCTATTTATATCTTCCACGCCTAGAGCATATCACGGGAGTTTTCATGACAAATGTACAGCACTCAACCTATCAGTCAACCATCTCAAATAAGGCTGGGGTTATTCTTGGGGAGTTATATTTCCGGCGGGAAAAGGGTCCCGTTAAATCCGTGAGGGATAGAGGTCAATTCCAGTTAAAACCGAAATCGTTGAGTCTCCATACATTCTGACTCGAGTCATCGTGACTCTAGACTCATTACTGAATTTTTACAGTTTTTACTATTGCAACCTGAAATTGATATTCATCCTAGATTAAATGAGTTTAATTTGAAACTTTGTCCACTACCATATCGGCTAAAAGAGTATCTTTTATGATGCATTGCTCGTCATAATGATTAAAATAATTAATATTTCTAGTCTCACCACCTGCCTCATTACCTGCATCATCCCTAGTCATTTTAATTTTTGTAAAATATTCTAAGCTTTGAATCATATAGTGATTTATTTGAAACATCTCATTATCTGAGATAGTACGCGATGAACAAGCCCCTCTAATCTTGTGAACATCGAGATCCTCGAGATCATTCAGAGCAATTGTTTGACATATCCATTTTGTGTTGAAATGATGCCCCAATCCTTTCTGTCGCATGAGAAATTGAGTACGAAGACCGGCTGGATGGACCTTATGTCCACTACTCCCAAACATTGACCAATTTGTGTAAATTACATCGAATTCATCGTAATGATTTAATGCCTCACGAATATTTACACCCTCTTTTTTACAAAACCAAAACTCATCCAGATCAGCGATCATAAGCCATTGACATTCATCTGCAATATGAAAATTCTTAAAAGCAGTTCTGTAATGTACCTTTTGTTTCCAAGGTTCTTCCAGTGAAATTAATTTCACCACACCTTGATCAATCCACGGTCGGACCAACTTCAAGCTATTATCAGTACTCCCATTATCTATTAAGTAAATTTGATCGATACCTTGCCAAAGATAATGCTGAATCCACTCTTCTAAATTCATGGCTTCCTGCTTCATAATTGCCATAACACCCAGCTTATATCTTTGATGGAACTTCCTATTTATCGAGCCCCTATTTTTGATCTTTCTCGCTCTGTTCCATTGACGCAAGGCTTTCCATATTTTTACAAACATTTACGTTCCTGCCAGAAGATAGACTGAAGTTTTTGAAGACGAGGAATGCTCAATAGAAAGTAGTTTCCGAAAGAAGTCTATTTCAATTTCTGATGTTTTACAGAGAAACCCACTTATTACTTGCATTGTCCAGGATCTAGAAATCAAATTGGATTTATATCGACAAATTATTCTGTGTCAGTGCCCCACATCAACCGCGCAGCCACTCAGAAGATCCCTAAGGACATATGGCAAAATACCACCATGCAGATAATAATCCACCTCGATGGGGGTATCGATCCGACATGACAATTGAACTTCTCGGTAGCTCCCATCGTGAGAGTGAATCACAAGCGTCACATCTTTCTGCGGACTGATCTCATCCAGACCGAGTAGATCAAGTTGCTCATCACCCCTGATACCCAGTGACAGTGCGCTATCATTGCCCTTGAACTGCAATGGTAGAACTCCCATCCCGACCAGGTTGCTCCGGTGAATACGCTCGAAACTCCGGGCGATTACCGCCTTAACACCTAGCAGTTGGGTCCCCTTTGCAGCCCAGTCTCGGCTAGAACCGGTGCCGTACTCCTCTCCACCAAATACCACTGTCGGAACACCCTCTGCGATATATTGCATCGCAGCATCATAAATGCTCATCTGCTGGCCGTCCGGCTGATGCACCGTGATACCGCCCTCGCTATTAGGAACCATCAAATTCTTAATGCGAACATTGGCGAAGGTGCCCCTCATCATCACCTCGTGATTACCTCTCCTCGCACCGTAGCTATTGAAATCGCTCTTAGCAACGCCATTTTCAAGAAGATACTTGCCAGCGGGAGAGCTGTCCTTGATGGCGCCAGCGGGGCTGATGTGATCAGTTGTGACTGAGTCACCAAAGATTCCCAGCACCTGTGCACGGCTAACTCCGCTGGGCCGTGTAGGCACCATAGAAAAATCACTAAAGAATGGCGGTTCTGCAATATAGGTTGATTTTGGCCAATCATAAACCTTGCCGCTGACCGATGAGACGCCATTCCACAGCGGATGGTCCTGAGTCAGATTGCCATAGAGACGGCGGAATGTTTTGGCATTGGTAGCATGTTTTATCAATGCTTGAATTTCCAAGTTACTGGGCCAGACATCACCGAGCCACACCGGCTTACCATCCTTACCCATACCCAGTGGTTCGGTCATCAAATCTTTAAGCATCGTTCCAGCAATCGCATATGCAACCACCAGCGGAGGTGAAGCAAGGAAATTGGCACGAATATTTGCATGTATTCTCGCCTCAAAATTTCGGTTGCCAGAGAGTACTGCTGCACATACCAAATCATTCTTAACGACAGACTCTTCAATCGGCTCGGATAAAGGACCCGAGTTACCGATGCAGGTGGTACAACCATACCCAGCAAGATTGAAACCGAGCTGCTCCAGGTAGGGGAGTAGGCCAGCAGCGGTAAGGTACTCGGTCACTACGCGAGAGCCGGGTGCAAGTGAGGTCTTTATATGCCGCTTAACCGTCAACCCCTTCTCCACCGCCTTCTTCGCCAGCAAACCAGCAGCGATCAGTACGCTCGGATTAGAGGTATTGGTGCAGGAGGTAATGGCTGCGATCAATATATCGCCATGGCCCAGATCAATTGCACCATTCTCTAGACATGTAGAGTCCCGTTCTGTATCGACTAAGGAGTGGTTACTAATCATCTCCACAAAGTTCCTATCGCTTCCTGGTCTTAGGTAATCATCAATCTGATTTCTCGCTTCAATGTGGGTAGCGGCATCATCGCAACCACGTACCGGGTAGCGCTGATTTAAATTGGCCATGGCCCTGCCATAACCATTCTCCTTAACAGCCGTGGTTAAGAGTTTGGTGAATTGTGATTTGATGCTGCCGATTTCAATACGATCTTGTGGACGCTTGGGACCTGCCAGCGAAGGTGCCACCCCACCCAGATCAAATTCTAGCTCGCGGCTGTAGTTAATCTCACCCTTGCGAGGAATGCCATACAGACCTTGCGCCTTAAAATAGGATTGAAATGATTCAACCTCTTCGTCACTGCGGCCTGTACCCTTAAAATATTCGATGGTGGCATCATCCACCGGAAAGAAGCCCATGGTGGCACCATATTCAGGGGCCATATTCGCCACAGTCGCTCGATCCGGAAGGGTTAAAGAGGCAGTCCCCTCGCCAAAAAATTCCACAAACTTACCCACCACATTAGCTTTGCGAAGCAGCTCGGTTATGGTCAACACCAGATCAGTTGCTGTGACACCATCACGTAATCGACCTGTCAGATTGACCCCTACCACATCAGGAGTGAGCAGGTAGACTGGCTGTCCTAGCATCCCCGCCTCAGCTTCGATACCCCCTACCCCCCATCCAACCACACCGATCCCATTAATCATGGTGGTGTGCGAATCAGTACCTACCAGGGTATCGGGATAGGTCACTCCATTCTTCTGATGTACTCCACGAGCAAGATACTCAAGATTCACCTGGTGAACGATACCAATACCCGGTGGAACCACCCTGAACGTATCGAATGCCTGCATACCCCATTTAATAAACTGATAACGCTCGTTATTACGCTTAAACTCGATCTCCATATTGAGATCGAGGGCTTGCTTATTGCCGTAATGATCAACCTGTACCGAATGATCAACCACCAGGTCAACCGGCACCAGAGGTTCGATCATATTTGGATTCTTACCCATCCCCTCTGCCACGCTACGCATGGCCGCAAGATCCACTAGGAGCGGGACTCCTGTGAAATCCTGCAGAACGATACGAGCGACCACAAAAGGAATCTCATCGGTACGCACAGCATTGGGCTGCCAATTGGCGAGTTGGCGTACATGCGTCTCAGTGACCTTCTTTCCATCGCAATTACGCAGTACCGATTCGAGCACGATGCGGATAGAAACGGGTAGACGCGAGACCCTGCCAATACCAGACTTCTCCAGCGCTGGTAGCGAATAAAAATTTGCTTTTTTACCCTTGGAAACCTGAAATTCTTTCAGTGTATTGAATAGGTTATGAGTCACGGCGTTATATACTCCTGGAGGATCAAGTCCTAGGTTACAGAGGGAAAATACTAGATTACAAACATATCGACAAACTCATTCACCGGTGTCCCCTCCAGCTTCTTCTGGTTAAGACACAGCTCCATGATCGCTTTTTGCTGCTTGACCGGAAAACGGCGAGCAAGATTGGTTCTGAACTTGTCTTCTAACAAGGGCATCCCCTCCTTGCGACGACGACTGTGACCAACAGGATACTCCACCATCAACTCCGGCAATTTCTCACCACTCATGAATTCTACCGTGACAGCATTGGCGATGGCACGTTTTTCAGGGTCATGATAATCCCTAGTAAATTGAGAGTCTTCAATGCAACTAATCTTCCTCCTCAGATTATCAATGCGACCGTCTCTGGCAACATCATCTGCATAATCGGCCGCCGTCAATCGCCCAAAAATCAATGCAACCGCAACCATATACTGCATGCAATGGTCGCGGTCGGCGTAATTATTAAGGGGTCCCTGCTTATCAATAATACGGACCGCCGCCTCATGAGTACGGATCGTGATCTTTTCTATATCGGAGATCCGATCTCTGACCATGGGGTGCAATTGCATGGCGCACTCGACTGCTGTTTGGGCATGGAACTCTGCCGGAAAGGAGATTTTAAATAGCACATTCTCCATGACGTACGTACCCCACTGCTCGACCGGGCGTTGAAACTGGAGTGGCTTTCCGTGGAACAGCACATCGTAGAATCCCCAGTTTTTTGTTGTAAGCACAGAGGGATAACCCATCTCCCCCTTAAGCGTTATCAGTGCCAGCCATACCGCTCGACTGGTTGCATCGCCTGCTGCCCAGGATTTGCGCGAACCCGTATTAGGCGCATGGCGATAGGTACGAAGCGCCTGTCCATCTACCCAAGCTTGTGAAAGTGCCGCGACGATCTGATCACGGTTACCACCGAGCAGATGAGTTACCACTGCAGTCGATGCGACCTTCACTAGCAGCACATGATCCAACCCTACTCGGTTAAAGCTATTTTCCAGAGCCAAACAGCCCTGGATCTCGTGGGCCTTGATCATTGCCGTCAACACTTCCCGCATTAATAATGGCTCTCTATCGACATTACCAGCCACGATATTGCGGGCCAACCAATCCGCCGTAGCAAGGATGCCACCCAGATTATCGGAAGGGTGTCCCCACTCAGCGGCCAGCCAGGTATCGTTAAAGTCCAACCAACGTATCATTGAACCAATATTAAATGCGGCCTGCACAGGATCAAGTTGGAAGCTCGTACCCGGAACTTTTGCCCCATTCGGAGCAATGGTGCCCGGGATAATGGGTCCGAGGAGTCGGGCACATTCTGGATAGGAGAGCGCCTCCAGCCCGCAGCCGAGCGTATCCATCAAGCAGTACCGAGCGGTCTCATAGGCCAGTCCGCTCTGAATGCTGCGATTGGCAACATAGTCTGCGATATCGACCAGTACTTGATCGGGTTGTGGGCGGGTATTAGGGGTCTGGAGTGTCATGTAGAAGCGGCAAAGCTGATGAAGGCGGCAATCCGACACAATAGCGCACTCAATCAAGATGTACCATAAGCGTTCTACCGATAGGGTCTCAAGATTGGACGCACGATCAGGCAGACTCGACATCCCCCCTACGCCTATGGCAAACTGCATCCATTCGATGAGTAGAAGATGCCGTCATCTGTTTTTTAGGGTCAGGACCTGATCCACAATTAAATTGGAAGGAATCGTCTGAATGAGATCTAAGAAGAGGCTGGATATGCATGGAGTCTATTTAATTCCGTTGGTTCTAATTCTAGGTCTTGCTGCCTGTGATGGGGAAAAGAAAGATGCGGGTGGAGACGCCGCTAAAACAACAAGCAAGCCTCAATCCAGTTCGAATACAGCCACATCCACACCCACGACCGGGGTATTGATGGATTCAGCGGTTTCTGGTGTAGCCTATCTGGCATCTTCTAGCGCTGCTGGCAATACTGATGGACAGGGCGTCTACAAGTATAACCATGGTGATACCGTCGAATTCAAGTTGGGCAGCCTAGTTCTTGGCAAGGTCAAGGGTACCCCTATCATAACGCCCATGGAACTCGCCGAAGACAATCCCACTCGGCTGCAAAATCTGCTGATTTTATTGCAGTCTCTCGACTCTGATGGCAACCCAGAAAACGGCATTTCCATTTCGGCCAGTACCGCATCCGCTGTAAGTGCCTCTATCAATTTAGAGAGTGATTCTGCCGCATTCTCGTCATCTGCAGAGCTACAGAAGGTAAGAGAGGCCGGTGGCATTACTGGCCCCGTCAGAACTCTCGCTCAGGCCAAGACACACTTCCTCTCCCAAGGCATGGCGATGCTGAGTACCAATATCTGGTTTAGACAGGAAGGTTCAACTGCCTTTGTATTACGCGCTTTACCAACGGGTGAGTATTTACAAGGGGAGGCCATAACAGATGACTTCTGCGATGCCAACCGGATATGTGGTGGTACTAAGGCCAGTACGGCCGGGGTTGAGTATGGGACTGCGATCCTTTCCGAGTTTGATAACCGGGGCTTCAAGATCTCTGTCAAGCCGACGGTTGATACCAATATTAAAGCCGGGCTATCACATCCACAGCCCACATGGCGTATCCGTACCGATGGTTCGGACTTGATCTCCACAGAGATCCTGACGGTACAGAGAGAGAGGAAGCAACACAGTGTCTTCAGTGAGTTATTTCATGCTGGCACACGTGGCGGAACGCTGGCGGTAACGGATAAGAAAGAGCCTCTAAAGACCCGGATCGAAGAGAGCCGTTACTCCAAAATGGAGAATGACCCAAGAGGCATTGTCGGGGCATGGGCAGTGGATCCATCTGCGATCAAGACACCCACCTACTTATTCTTTAACAACGGAAAATTCTTGATGCTTGATCCGATTGGAGATCTGGATCGTGATAGCCATAAGAGCTGCGGTGCACCGGGTGTCGAATACGCCAACTACACTTATGATGCCAGCAGCAAGGGTTTTAGCATCAAGGGATTCACTTACGACACAAATGGCTGCTCGGGGTTCTCTGAAAATAATGCGGTCTCATTTAGCATCAACGCAGACGGCAATACAGCAACGATCAATACACAGAATAAGACTACATTTAACGTGCACAGAGTTTCAAAGTAGTAGGACTATTGCACGCAGAGTGCAGTAAGTTTTCTGAGGGCCTGTCAGATCTTCATCAGGTATCGGATTGCCCAGGAGAATAGACGGGGGCCCATCAGCCACCTGGCCATGATGGCCATCTTTGAATCGATTGGCAGTGCATGCCGTATCGGAGGACACTTCGCTGTCGCTGCCTCAAGAATCGCATGAGCAATCATGCCCGGACCGGGCGATCTAGGTTCATCAGCCAGCAGAATATGAATACCTGCCAGTAGTTTCTGGTAGATCTGTGGATGTGCGATCGTCTCCAGTAGTGCCAACTGCCTGGGAACAAACTCAGTCTTGATCAGGCCAGGGGCGATCACCACCACATCAATTCCAGACCCCATCAACTCCCCCCGCAAGGTCTCTGACAGCGCCTCTACCGCATGCTTGGAAGCGGCATACCAGCCAAAACCTGGAATCGGCACTCGACCTAAAATCGAGGTGACATTGATGATACGACCTGAGTTTTGATGACGCATATGGGGCAATACTGCTTGCATGAATCGTGCATACCCGAAGACATTGACTTCAAATTGCTGATGAGCAGCCTCCATTGAAACACACTCAATCGCGCCCAATTGACCATATGCAGCATTATTCACTAGGACATCAATCCGACCCTTAGTCGAGATAATGTGCTCCACGACTGATCGGATACCCTCCCCATCCACAACGTCCAAATGGATGGGCTCGATTTGACCGCACCTCATGGGCTCAAGCCTCTCCATACGACGTGCAATGGCAAATACAAAATAGCCATTAGCCGCAAGCAGTTCTGCCGTGGCCTTCCCGATACCGCTGGATGCCCCTGTAACCAATGCAATCTTCTGACTCATACTGTCTGCCTTATGTGTTACTACTCATTCAATTAGTGAGCGGCTGCATCGAGCACTCGTTCACGCGACAAATACCTCACCCTCATACCCTCTCATAATCCTGCTAGACTAAAATTGGTAGTAAGAGATCAACAGATCACGTGATTCATTATCGGAGCCAGACATGCCAACCCTGAACTCTCCAACCATTTTAAATCCCAATATATTAATTCCAGTCCATCCTGCAATCGAGGATTATATGCGCGGGTTATCGCGTCGTACTGATGATCCTATACTGATAGAGATGGAGAAAATCGCGGAGGAGAATAACTTTCCTATCGTTGGCCGCTTGGTGGGTATTTTTCTGGAGACAATGGCAAAATCAATTAATGCCCGTCGTGTATTTGAGTTTGGTAGCGGATACGGTTATTCGGCCTACTGGTTTGCAAAAGCGGTTGGGGCGGAGGGACAAGTAATCTGTAGTGACGGAGACCCCCTTAATCAAATGAAGTCAGAACAGTATCTCGGCCAAGCGGGATTGTTAGACAGAGTCAATTTCCACGTTGGATTTGCACAAGATATCTTTGCTCGGACAGAGGGTTTATTTGATATCTGCTACAACGACGTGGATAAAGGTGATTATCCAGAAATCTGGCAAATGGCGAGAAAACGAATTCGCCCTGGCGGTCTTTATATTGCCGACAATGTTCTATGGCATGGACGAGTGGCAGTGGAAGACTTTGTTGATGTCGTCCCCGGTTGGACCGAGGCCATCCTTGAGCATAATCGACTCATATTCGAAGATTCAGAATTCGATGCCTTTATCAACCCAACGAGGGACGGCGTTATCGTGGCCCGTCGCAAGATGGACTCGCAAGAGGGTTCAACAAAGACTAGCGATTAGCGACATTGGTCCTCTCATGACTCTCAACTGCCGCCTGCAACACGACACTTCGCTCCGATTCGGGTAGCTTACTGATCTCCTTGATCGCATCAAAAAATAGACCCATATCCCCATTCTTCTGAGCGAGCACTGCTTGGAATGCCGGCACCAGTTGTGTGTAGGTCGAGATGGTGGCGAGCAGTGCATTATTGAGATTCTGTGCGAACCAGCGGTCATAGCTACTGAACTCAGATTTGGCGATTTTTAGTTGGGCGAACTCTTCACGCAACTCATCAAAGATACGCGCCTTCGCTAAACGTTTCTCCGCATCACCCAGATCTGAGGCAAATAGCTCTTGCAGTTTTTTACGGTGGTTCATCACCATCTCAGTAAAGATTGCTTCTCTCTCTTGCCTAGCATTAAATAGGGCTCTCTGAGAAGTCGCGCCATTACTATCTAGCCAGCGACCAACCCCCTCTTGCTCGACCACCGTGGCAAAAGATTCATTAAAGGCGCTGTCTCCAGGGAGATAAAGTACCTGATGAGTCAGCTCATGAAATATCAGACGTGCAAGCTCCATCTCAGAATAGCCGATGAAGGTATTCAGTACCGGATCATTGAACCAACCGAGGGTCGAGTAAGCGCGAACCCCACCCACGTGAACATCGTACCCTTCATTCCTAATCTCCTCGGCATAGCTTTCTGCCTCAGCTTGTGAGAAAAAACCACGATAGTTGACACAACCGGCCTGCACAAAGCACCACTTCTTAAGCTCGCTGGAAAGTTCAGGTGCTGCGAATACATTCCAGACCACAAAGGGACGCTTCAGGTCGGCATAGCTGGTATAACTTTGATTATTGGGTAGCTTGAGTTCGCGGCTAGCAAACTCCCTTATCAGTACCACTCGAGCGAGGACTCGTTTCAATTTCTGGTCGACACCAGGATCCGCAATAATCGTCGTGATTGGTTGGGCCATTCGCAGAATTTCGATCTGACCATCCACCGCCTGGGCGTAATAGGGAAGATTGGCACAGCTCCCCAAGAGGATGGCCTGACCCACGGTAACGACTAATTTTAGTTGATGCGAGATTCGTAAATTCATTCCGACTCCGAAGGATGCAGAAAATATCCTTGTCGTAAAAATGCACAGACTTGGCGCACAACCTTACTAGAAAATAGCATACCAGTATGGTTAATATTGAGGACTATCCAATCACTTGCAAAGGGTAGCTTTGTCTCCTCGACTGTTACCACACCATCATTAGGTACCGGCAACCCTCCGAGTAACTTACCGATTCCTACACTCATACGGCCAGCGATCGAGCCGATCTCGTGGTGATGGAGAGGCAGTGCATCTTCTCGTCTCATCAGCCACTGCCTCATACTCGATCCGATCAACCATCGCCCCGGTGCAATACGTGAGAGCTTGATGGCCGGGTAACTGGCCTGGTAAGGACTCCCCATCAGTATGATACGACCGATCCGAGAATCTGGATATTGTGACAGCATCTGCAACGCTAAAAGTCCTCCCAGGCTATGGCCCACAAGATGAATACGAGTCGCGGCTATACCTGAAATAAATTGGGACAGTGATAGCGCATTTTGTGACAATGAATCTCGCATGGAGGGGTAGGAGAAAATGACGGTATCAAAACCACACCGACGCAAATTCCTCCCGAGCAATGTCATGACCCAGCCACTGACCCACAGACCATGGATCAATACCACTGTCTCTTTGACCGAAATCTCGCCAGACAATTCAATTCCAGAAGTTAATTTCACAACAGATTGGTCAATCTGACCTGATGACCCGAGATTTAATGTTGAAGGGTGCCGACCTTGCTCAGCTGGAGACTAGTAATATCCAGCAGATTCATAAATTCTTGTGCCATCGCACCCTGCCTAAATGGCAGCACCCCTATCAGAGGACAGGCCAGTCTTTGTTGCAGTGTACGCACATTCTCATCAAGATTGAGCATCTGTGGATCAATCTGATTGGCCACCCATCCTACCAGTGGTAGACCGGTCGATTGAACAGCCTCTGCGGTGAGTAGTGCATGGTTTAAACATCCCAGACGCATCCCCACCACCAGTATTACTGGGAAGCCAATGGACCGCGCCATGTCGCCAGTATCCTGCCGGCTATTGAGAGGGACCCGAAAACCACCAACCCCTTCAACGATCACTATCTCAGCCATCTCTTGCAATCCACGACAAGCACTGAGGATCACTTCGGTATCGATTTCAATCCCCATCTCTCTTGCCGCGATATGCGGTGCAACCGGCTGAATCAACGCATACGGATTGATCAGACTACGTGGCGCTGAAACGTTACTGGATGCGGTGAGCATCTCCACATCCATCCATTCCCCCTCATCACCCCGACCTGCTACCACCGGCTTCATTCCTACAACAGTCTTCCCACACGCAGCAAGGGCATGCATCAGGGCACAGCTCACAAGTGTCTTTCCAACGCTGGTATCTGTACCGGTAATGAAATAGCCTACCGACACCCGTCTATCCTGATAAGGGGAACTGATCGGTCGATACATGCTTGGTTACGATCTTACCAATCTCTTTTCGTGGGAGCGGCTTCCAGGCATGACCATAAATCACTTCGAAGGTGGCTGGTAGCTTCCCATCGACTCTTAGCGACTCATAATGATCGATCATTTTCTGCCACCTGACTCTCCCAGTGAGCCCATGCGCCCTGCCCTCAGTCACATTACGAGCCCCAATAGTTCTCAGATCCTTCATTACACTGATCACCTCATCATAAGTCAGTGTGATGTACTCCATATCCATGACCGGCGTCGCAAAACCATTATGGACCAGCATGTCACCGATATCGTGCATATCCGTGAATCGATTAACATGGCTGTAATTATCTGCACTACGAAAGGACTGACGTAGCTCCTTCAGAGTATCCGGTCCAAAGGTACTAAACATAAAAAGACCCCCCGGCTGAAGAACCCGTCGAACCTCTGAGAAGGTATGGCGCATATCGTTACACCACTGCAATGTCAGGTTCGACCAGACTAATCCTGCGCAGTCACTCTTTACCGGTAATGATTCAATATCCCCGCACGTATAAATTGTCTGCCTCCCATGTGCAGAGGAGAATGACTTCCACCATGGGACCGGAGGACGTGCTTGAAGGTGCATCGATACGGCAATATCAAGCGCTAAAATTTTAGCTGCAGGGAATCGCGTCGCCAGATTCCGACTTCCATAACCCGTACCACTGCCCGCGTCCAAAATTAAATCTGGGCTGTACTTGATGTAACTCAGGCGCGCCAACATCCGATCACATACCTCTCGTTGCAGCACTGCCGCACCGTCGTAACTCGGTGCTGCACGCTCGAAAGATCGTCGTAACTGATGCTTATCTAGAGTATGGTCGTAATTCATTTAGACCATCTGAATCAGTTTTGTTATAAATTGATCTGGATGTGACAAGAAGGGTGCATGACCACAGCCAGGCACCATTACCAGCTCCGAACTTGGCAACTGCTGGTGCATCCATCGTGCTGCAGAGGGATGAGTGATGATGTCGTTCTCCCCATGCATCAGCACAACTGGCTGGCTTATTTTTTCTATTTTGTTGCGTAAATCGGTCGTCAGTAAAATTTGTAGCCCCGCCTGTAGTGAATTTTCATTTAGCTTGCGATCATGAGAGAAGCTTGCTCTCAATTTTGCTAAGACTGCCGTGGTATCGATACTGCCTTTCACCTGTAGACTGAGGAATCTATCCAGAGTCGTTACATAATCGCGATTCAAGTTCCTCATAAAGAGTTGCAGCATCTCCTCCTCCATCCCCCACTGCCAGTCTTTATGTTTAACAAAGCAGGGGGTGGTCGAGACCAGCATCAGCTTCTTAACACGTTGGGGCAGTTGCAATGCAAGCTCGACAGATACCTGACCCCCTAATGACCAACCACAGACAGTGCAGTCATCGGGGAGTACCTCTGCAACCTTCTCTACCATGCACTGCAATGTACCCGTTTCACATGCTGGGCTACCACCATGACCGGGCAAATCAACTAGATGCAGACGAAAATGTCGCGCCAATTGACCACGCACACCGTCCCAGATGTCGCTGTGCATGGCCCAACCATGTAGTAGAACAAGGTCCGGACCCGCGCCAAGGACTTTAACGTGGAGACTCATATCTCGAGTCCACCTCCTTCAATGCCGCTAACAGTTGATCCACATCTTCCTTACTGTGTGCGGCCGACAGCGAGACCCGTAGTCTTGCTGTACCCTGCGGCACCGTTGGTGGACGGATTGCGGGCACCATTATCCCACGTTCTCGGAGTGATTCGCTTAACTGTAAGGCCTCATCATTCCCGCCAATGATGAGAGGCTGAATTGGGCTCGTGGAGGGTAATAATTTCCAATGTAGCGACTGCAGACCCTGCTGAAATTGCATGATGAGCTGTGATAATCGTTCACGCCTCCATTCCTCTTGCTCGATCAATGTCAGACTACGTAGCAGTGCATGGGATAGCAGTGGTGGGGTAGCGGTGGTATAGATGTAGCTACGGGCAGACTGGATCAGGGTCTCAATGATCTCCGTCTGAGCAGCAACAAAGGCTCCAAATACACCCGCCGCCTTGCCAAGGGTCGCCATATAAATGATACGTGGCGAGCTGAGATTAAAATGAGATGCCACCCCCCTCCCCTGATGACCCAACACACCGAATCCATGTGCATCATCAATCAGAAGCCAGGCATCATACTTTTCACACAGAGACAGCAATTGAGGTACCGGGGCGATATCCCCATCCATGCTAAACACGGCATCGGTCATCACGAGCTTGCGTCTGGCCTGAGAATTAGCCAACCGCCTCTCCAGCGCAACCAGATCAAGGTGTGAGTAACGGCTCATCTTGACGCTTGAGAGGAGTGCAGCATCATTGAGAGAAGCATGATTAAGCTTATCCGCAAAGATTGCATCACTACGTCCAATCAATGCAGTCACCACACCGGCATTGGCCATGTATCCGGTTGAGAAGAGTAACGCCCTAGGGAAGCCTGTAAATGACGCGAGAGCGCTCTCTAATGATTGGTGAGCCGATGAGTGTCCGGTGATAAGGTGAGAGGCTCCTGCACCCACCCCATACTGTCTGGCGCCCTCACAGGCCGCCTCAATCAGTTGTGGATGACCAGCAAGTCCGAGGTAATCATTATTACAGAATGCAAGGTAACTACGTCCGTCGATGGTGATATGCGCATTCTGATGACTCTCTGTCGTTATTCTACGACGTTTCAGGCCTGCATCTTCCCAGGTACTGAGCTGTTCAGCGAGATCGGAGAGCATTCTGGCTAAATCGAATGAATTCCAAGTTTTTGGAATAAATTATCATCTCTCTGAGATTCTGGATTTCCTGTGGTGAGTAGCTTGTCACCATAAAAAATAGAATTGGCCCCCGCAAGAAAGCACAACGCCTGTACCGCCTCAGACATTTCCTGCCTTCCTGCGGAGAGACGGACCATCGCTTTTGGCATGGTAATGCGGGCCGCTGCAATGGTCCTCACGAACTCAAAATGATCCAGAGCCTCTGTACCGTGCAGTGGTGTACCGGCCACTTGAACCAGATTATTAATTGGAACAGAATCAGGATAGGGATTGAGATTCGCTAGTTGAGCGATCAGCCCTGCACGTGCTTGACGTGACTCGCCCATACCGACGATTCCACCACAACACACATTCATTCCTGCAGCCCTTACCTGATCCAGCGTATCTAACCGGTCTTGATAGTCACGGGTGGTGATCACTTCACCGTAGAATTCCGGTGCTGTATCGAGGTTATGATTGTAGTAATCAAGCCCTGCCTCCCTGAGCTGATCAGCCTGGCCCGGCTTCAGCATCCCCAGAGTGGCACAGGTCTCAAGCCCCAACGCCTTCACAGAGCTGATCATTTCTGAAATTTTACCGATATCTCGCTGCTTAGGACCTCTCCAGGCTGCACCCATACAGAACCGTGAAGCCCCCTGTGCCTTTGCCGCTCTTGCTGTATCAATCACCTCTGTCAGAGACAGCATCTCCTGATCTTCCACGCTCGTATGGTAACGCGCCGCCTGAGGGCAGTAGCCACAGTCCTCAGGGCAACCACCTGTCTTGACTGAGATGAGTGTCGATAGTTGCACCGCATTCGCATCATGATACTGACGATGAATCAACTGAGCACGGTGAATCAAGTCGCTAAAAGGCAGATCCAGCAAAACTTCAACTTGAGCAACTGTCCAGACTGATGGCTTTATGGAAATTACATCGGAAACGGATTGATTCATTCTGAACCCTGTATAAATTGGTAACTGGATGATTGATATAGGTGTTCGATTATCATTACTCTAACAGCGGACTTATGACGATCTGTTCTGAGATGAGCTGTATCATCAAGGTGAATGACCTGGTTGTCAATTCAACTTGGGGCATTTTTCAACGATAGATTAAAAATAGACCAGATTACCCCCATAAGTCATGAATCAACAGAGGGAATTGAATATGACGGCCAGAAGAAAGGCCTAGCGCACCGTTCACGGGATAAGGGCACTAAATAACTCATGAGCGTTTACCCTGGCTGCATAGATTCAGTTGATATAGAATCTTGGATGACCGTGAAATAAATGGGCCGATGATAGAGACTTGGGCTCACGGTAGTTGTTATGGTATGGGTATCTCTAGAGAAGGTTTAAATTTAAATACTACTTCAACTCAATTTTAAGGAGTTACACGTGAAAAAAATAATCCAATCACTACTGATCGTATCTTCCTTGGCATTTTTAACCCCAACAGTTCATGCTCACGATGCAAGCTATGTGACTCATGTGGGAGACAAGCTAGGGTATGGCGTCGCTAACATCGCGACCGGTTGGGTCGAAGTTCCAAAGAACATAATGATCGTTGGACAGAGGGATGGTGTTGCTGCTGGGGCAACTATTGGTCTGTTCACTGGTTTATTTCAGACGGTTGGCCGCACCGCATACGGAATTATGGAGACTGCGACATTCTTGATTCCGACCCATCCAATCGTAAAACCTGGCTACATCTGGGATAACTTCGACAAAGAAACCAGCTACCACAAGTAATCAAAAACAGATTACAAATATAATGGGATGGCAGGTCACGCGATACATACACGGTGACCTGCCGGACCTTGAGAGCGCCGATAAAATTAGAAGTGATGCCTCGTAGGGAATTCTGAATCTCAGTACTTTTTTCTAGTCACTAACCAGCAGCATATTCCACCCCTATCTCTTGTTCAGCTTCAGCACCTGCATCATCCCGCCCATCCGATACCCATCCATTTTTAGGCGAAGGTGCGGATGATCTGATTTCATATTTAGCACCACCCGCATTAAAAAAAGGCCTAAATAGCCTTTCACCAGGAACACAAAAAAATAGAGCAGATTAAGGATTGAGGGCTCTGGCCGCAGGCTCAAGGCATTTTTAGATAAACGACAGATGATGTTCAATATAATTCTATTTCAACCTGAAATTCCACCCAATACTGGCAACATCATTCGCCTCTGTGCGAATACAGGGTCAGGACTACATCTGATCAAACCATTGGGATTTACACTGGAAGACAAGAAACTGCTACGAGCAGGCTTGGACTATCATGAGTTTGCCAACATCAAGATCCATGATAATTGGGAAGACTGCCTCATCGATCTACAAGGTCATCGTATTTTTGCGGTATCCACCAAGGGAACGCAACACCATCACATGGCCTCATATCTTGCTGGAGATGCTTTTCTATTTGGCGCGGAAAGTAGCGGGCTAAAGACCGAGATACTGGAGAGTTTTCCTGCAGAAAGACGTATCCGCGTTCCGATGGTATCGGGTAGTCGTAGCCTTAATCTATCTAACACCGTCGCGGTTGTGATTTATGAAGCCTGGCGGCAGACTGGATTCGACGGTGCAATCTAAACAAGATCAGCTACTATTTTCATAAAACTAATCGGCGAAGGGGCCGAACAGATGCGACCAATCCCCTTAATTAGCCATTCTCGGTTTTGGGCTCCCGATTGAGCAATGACTCTAATGCCGCCTTGGGTGATACACCCTCGTACAGTATGCTGCAGACGGCTCGGGTGATCGGCATATCAACATCCAGTTCCAGGCTCAGTTGGAGAACCTCTCGTGCGGTATACACCCCCTCCGCAATATGTCCGAGATTCTCCAGAATATCCGACAATGGTTGACCCTCTGCCAGCATCAATCCCACACGTCGGTTGCGCGACAAATCGCCCGTCGTAGTGAGTATCAGATCCCCCACTCCAGCTAATCCTGAGAAGGTCTCCATGTGCCCACCGAGCTTAAGTCCTAACCGAGTAATCTCGTGCAGCCCTCGAGTGATCAGGGCTGCACGAGCATTATGACCAAGACCCATACCATCAGAAATGCCGGCCGCGATGGTGACCACATTCTTAACCGCACCGCCAACTTCTACACCAACGACATCGGTACTTGAATAGATCCTGAGACGGGGGTGATGTAACTGTGATGCGATACTTCTCGAGAATTCTTCATCATGAGATGCCAAGGTTAAAGCGGTGGGCATCCTCTGTGCCACCTCCTGCGCAAAACTCGGGCCTGATAGAACACCACAAGGTGCGACCCCAGCATACTCATCACTCGCCACCTGGTGAGGTAGTTTAGCGGACTGTCCTTCAAAACCCTTGCATCCCCAGATGACGGGTATCGCTCTTCCGGTCGCAACAATTCTACGTAATGTCTCACGCAATCCCGAAACCGGAACGACAATCACCGCAAGATCAGCCGTATCAATCGCATCTGCGATCGAAGAGGTTAATTCTAGTGGGTCAGGAAGCGGAAATCCGGGAAGAAAACGATGATTAATTCGTTGCGAGCGCATCTCGTCCAGATGCTCCGTAACGGGTGTCCATAATGTGACCTGGTGGTGCGCATTAAGATTAATCGCAAGTGCTGTTCCCCAGGCACCAGCACCGAGGATCGCTATTCTCATGAACCCCAGACCAGATTGATCTTAACGTATCCGGTCTGACCATCTCGATGACGGACCTTGACCCATCCATTCATGGCGGGTTCTAGCCACTCCATCACCACATTTTGTAGGGCCTCGAATACCAACCCAGAACCCATATCTGCCGATTGATATGCTCCGGCCTGGGTAGCAGTTACGATCACATATCGCTTACTGCTTAATGCCTTTTCTTCAACCCAGGCAAGACCTCCTCCGCTATCACGTACCTTGACCCAGCCCTCTACTTTGACGATCGCCTCAACCGGAAGGTAACGACTGGCCACGGACACTTTTCCAGCCTTAAGGGATGGTGCGTCATACATAATGGCCGCGCTATCGGCTATGGAAAAAAACTCCATCGATGCAAGGGCATGCCCATGCATCATTAATAACGAAGATAATAGCAGCGCCTGGATTTGACCCCGCCGTGAAAAACTTTCGAGGAGTGATGCATATTTCATTTTCAATGTGTCTTCTTGGCCTCATCTAATGAACCAGATGCCGCTGCGCTCAATTCAGCCCTCTGCTTGTCCTGCTGGTAAATTACTTCAAAATTTATCGGATTGAGAATGACCGGCGGGAATCCAGCACGAGTAACTATATCTGACACGACCTCTCGTAAATAGGGGAACAGAATATTAGGACAGGCAATACCTAATATGGGCTCCATCTCGGTCTCTGCGACATTGCGTATTTGGAAGACCCCCCCCTGCTGAGCCTCTACCAGAAACATGGTCTTATCATTGACCTTGGCGGTGACAGTGGCGGTTAAGAGGACCCCGAACATGCCCTCATCGATACGCTCTCCTGCCGTATGTAACTGCACATCCACCTGAGGGGGCTCACGCTCTAGAAAGACTGCGGGCGCATTAGGAATCTCTAAGGATAATCCCTTGACATAAATCTTCTCGATACGAAAAACCGGCTGCTGCTCTTCACTCATGATAGATTCCAATTTGACTGATTTAAAAGGTGGCACGCCATGCTAATAGCCAGTGTCATGGGGTTGCGATTTTTTGGGAAAGCGTCAAATTACAGGCGGACATACGTCATTCCATCAACATCTTTTCCAGTTGATGATCATGATCAAGTTGCACCAGATCATCGTATCCACCGACATGGGTATCGTCGATATAAATCTGTGGGACAGTTCTACGAGAGCTCCTCTCCATCATCTCGACACGTCTCGCGGGATCCAGATCGACCCGAATCTTTTCGATCTCGGTCACCCCTTTAGATCTCAAGAGACGTTCCGCCATGACACAGTAAGGGCAGCTACCGGTTGAGTATAGGACTACTCTGGCCATCTCGCTATCTCTACTTCTTTACGATGGGTAGATTTGCCTTCTGCCATGTATCAATACCACCGGCGAGATTGTGAACATGAGTAAAACCATTCTTACTCAGAATCGAGCCGGCCTTACCCGTGCTATTCGCGCCGCTACGGTGGATGATCACGATGGGGATGCTTTTATATTTTTCCAGTTCCTGTATCCGGTCTTCAAGCTTGTCTGCAGGAATGTGTTTTGAATTAACGATATGGCCACCCTCATACTCGCTCCCTTCCCGAACATCGAGTACCAGTGCATCCTTGTAGTTGATCATCTGAACAGCGACCAGGGTATCGACCTCGCTACCCGATCGACTGGAAGATAGAAAAGACCACAGAAGCATGCCCCCGCTGACGGTGGCAGCCATGATCATGGCAAGATTATTTTGTACGAATACTGAATCCATATCTATTCACTCATCCTAATAGTTTTTTTGATTTTATCAGAGACTGTACCATCCTGTGACCCTCTTGTTTCAGCCGATATAAAACAAGTTTTAGTGGGTGAACTGATAAAAGCATCCTCTTTTAGGTAATTTCTCTTATAAGACACTCTGGAATTTTACTGCCCTCTCAAATAATCGCTTGCTGCGGTATGTAGCAAAATATATTAAAATGCATGGGATTTCAAAACGTTTCATAGATCATTGCATTCTTTTTATAAAGTAAAGGCACACATGAAGAAGCTTGTTCTCCTGCGACATGGAGAAAGTACCTGGAACGAGGAAAATCGATTTACGGGTTGGACCGATGTAGATTTGTCGGAAAAAGGGCTGGAAGAGGCTAGGAATTCGGGAAGGCTGTTGCGTGAGAATGGATTCGTATTTGATGTCGCCTATACCTCAGTATTAAAACGTGCCATCCGTACTTTATGGATTGCTCTGGATGAAATGGATCAGATGTGGATCCCGATCAATCTCTCCTGGCGGTTAAATGAGCGGCACTATGGCGCGCTGCAAGGTCTCAACAAGGCTGAAACAGCGGCCATCTACGGGGATGAGCAGGTGCGAATCTGGCGACGGAGCTACGACATCCGACCGCCTGCATTAACGGTTCAGGATGAACGCTACCCTGGATCTGACCCCCGCTACTTGGACATGGATAAGGAAGACATCCCCCTGGCCGAATGTCTACAGGACACCGTATCCAGATTCCTCCCTTACTGGAATGAGATCATTGCCCCAGCACTTCGGTCCGGGCAGCGGGTCATCATTGCCGCCCATGGGAACTCATTGAGGGCACTGGTTAAGTATCTCGACAATATTTCTGATGAGGATATCCTAGAATTAAATATTCCGACCGGCATACCGTTGGTATACGAGCTTGACGATGATCTAAAACCCATCCGGAACTACTACCTGGGTGATCAAATGGAGATTGAGAAGGCCCAGCAGGCTGTGGCCAATCAGGGGAAATCGAAGTCATCATAAAGTTTAGCCCTATCTCATGACGCTCTTCTGGCGCAATCACGATTGAAAACATCCGTGTATCTCCGTAGGGAGTTGCTGGAAATGCTTTTAAAACTCATTCTGCCCTGCGTCCTACTGCTGTCGTCTTCAGTCCATGCGGCTCCTCCTAAAAACAGTCCGGAAGATCTAAAACAGCTCCGACAGCGCATCGATGCACTGCAGAAAGATCTGGCAAGTAAGGAAGAGTCTAGATCTGAAGCCGCAGATGCGTTACGTGAATCAGAGCAAGCTATCAGCGGTGCAAGCCGTAAGCTGGCCGAACTTGCTCAAGAGCAGCGAGCGGCTAATGGCTCACTCAATGAGCTACAAGCCCGATCCAATACAGTTAAGAACGATACCGAGAGGCAACAGCTTCAGCTTGCCAAGTTACTCTACCGGCAGTACGTTGGGGGGCAGCATGAGTATCTACGTCTGCTGCTCAATCAGCAGGACCCTAACCTGGTTGCGCGTGAACTGCATTATTACAATTACCTTTCTCGTGCGCATATCGAAAGTATTAATTCACTGAGAACCAGTCTTGAGCAGCTTGATCAACTCACCCGTGAGAGCCACAATAAAAGTCTAGAAATCGCAGCCATTCGAGCTGAACAGGCCAAGCAGAAGAAGCATCTAGAACAGGAAAAGGCGGGTCACAAAAAACTACTCGCGAGTATCTCTCTTCAAGTCGAGCAGCAGAGACGAGAGATTAGCAAGCTCAAGAGAGATGAGGAGAGGCTCTCTCGCCTGGTCGAGAGAATCAGTAAGCTCCTCGCACAAAAAAATCGTTCATCAACGTTGAGTAATAGCAGGCTGCCAGATGCATCCACAGATGGAAACCCGTTCGCAGCACTCAAGGGCCGATTAAGTCTGCCGATAAGGGGGGAACTCATCAACCGGTTCGGCAGTCCAAGATCTGATGGTGGCATGACATGGAAGGGGCTATTCATTCGTGCCTCCAGCGGTGAAGAGGTCAAGTCCATTGCAAGCGGCCGCGTCGTATTTGCGGACTGGTTAAGGGGATTCGGCAATCTCATGATCGTTGACCATGGCTCTGGTTATATGAGTCTATACGGTAATAATGAGTCTATTCATAAGCGGGTGGGTGACTCTGTCAATAGCGGAGATACCATTGCCGCAGTAGGAAACAGCGGCGGCAATGCGGATTCCGGTTTATACTTTGAGCTACGCCATCAAGGGAAACCATTTGACCCCCTGAACTGGGTCAAAATAAAATGACCGGCAACAATACAAGTCTGGAGAGAGTGTAATGCGCAACAAGATGCAACAATTTGGATTGATCCTTGTGGGTGCTGTCGCAGGCGTAATGCTCAGCCTTAACTTCTCTGCTGTGGCCAATAAGGATACGAGGGAGGTCCTACGCCCACTTCCGGTTGAAGAATTACGCGCCTTCACAGAAGTATTCGGCCGTATTAAGAGTGACTATGTTGAACCGGTAGAAGACAAGAAACTCATCAATGAGGCCATCAACGGCATGCTGACCGGTCTTGACCCACACTCTGCCTATCTTGATATGGATGCCTACAAAGAGCTTCAGATTGGCACTCAGGGCGAGTTCGGTGGACTGGGTATTGAGGTCACCATGGAGGATGGATTTGTTAAGGTGGTCTCACCCATTGAAGATACCCCCGCATTCCGAGCAGGGATTAAGACCGGAGATCTGATCGTCAAGCTAGACGATACCGCAGTCAAGGGTCTGTCTTTAAGCGACGCCATTAAACGTATGCGTGGGAAACCGAATACCCCGATCAGTATCACCGTCTCGCGTAAGGGTGAGAATAAGCCCCTGATATTCACACTGACACGGGCCATCATTAAAATTCAGAGCGTTAAATCGAAACTGATCGAGCCTGGCTACGCGTATATTCGTATCACCCAATTTCAAGAGCAAACCGGCGAGAATCTTGCCAAGGCAATCGATAAACTTTTTAAAGAAAGTACCGTACCGATGAAGGGTCTGGTTCTGGACATGCGTAATAACCCGGGTGGATTGTTAAATGGGGCAGTTGCGGTGTCTGCTGCCTTCTTACCGTCTAACTCACTCGTGGTGTATACCGATGGCCGAACCGATGATGCCAAGATGAGACTTAAGGCCAGTCCAGAGTTTTATTTGCGTGATTCCAAAGGTGACTACCTAAAAGGATTGCCACCAGAGATTAAGACCGTTCCCATGGTCACGCTGGTGAATGCTGGGTCGGCCTCCGCATCTGAAATCGTTGCGGGTGCATTGCAAGACCATAAACGTTCCGTCGTCATGGGAACACAGACATTCGGCAAGGGATCAGTACAAACAATACTCCCTCTTGGCAACAATACCGCCATCAAGCTCACGACAGCACGGTATTACACCCCCAACGGACAGTCCATCCAGGCCAAGGGAATTACACCCGATATCGCGGATGCATCAGCAAAGGATGAGTCTTCGCGTCTGCGCGAAGCCGATCTGGATCGCCATCTGAGTAACGGAAAGGCCGACAAGACTAAGCCTCCTGAAGTAGTCAAGGCCACTCCAAAGCCTGCCATCAAGACACCCGTCAAGCCTGAGGATGAGGATGACAGCAGTAAGAAACCTAACCTCCCGATGGAATTTGGGTCGAGTAGTGATTTACTGCTGACTCAGGCGATGAACCGCCTCAAGGGGATCGTTCCAGAACCCGAAAAGAAACCAGCAGAAAGTAGCAACTGACCGCGCTGGCAGTGACTGCTGGATAAAAAGCGTCACAGATATGAATGATAACCAGCTGCTACGCTATAGCCGCCACATCCTGCTCCCTCAGATTGGCATTGAGGGGCAGGAAAAACTAGTCCAGTCACATGCACTCATCATCGGTGCCGGTGGCCTAGGCTCCCCCGCTGCGATGTACCTCGCTTCAAGCGGTATTGGCAAGATCACTCTGTGCGACCATGACAGTGTCGATCTCACCAACCTTCAAAGACAGATCATTCATCACTCTTCAGCGGTCGGCATCCCCAAGGTCGAATCCGCAAAGAGAACCCTTGCAGACATCAATCCGGAAGTAAACGTGGTCACTCTGCATGAGCGGGTCGATCAAGATCGCTTGAACCGACTTGTCTTAGAAGCTGATGTGGTGCTGGACGCGAGTGATAATTTCAGCACTCGTCATGCACTGAATAGGGCCTGCTTTAGCAACAAGAAGCCTCTCATATCGGGTGCAGCGGTGCGTTTTGAAGGTCAGGTCACCGTCTTTGACTTCCGTTATAACGATAGTCCCTGTTACCACTGCCTGTTCCCAGCCGATGGCGAGGATCAGGATATGCAGTGCGCGGTGATGGGCGTATTTGCACCACTGACCGGCATCATTGGATGCGCGCAAGCGGCTGAAGCGCTGAAGATTCTGATTGGGTTTGGGGAAACTCTGAATGGCCGTCTGTTACTACTCGATGGCCTGACGATGAGCTGGCGCTCGGTCACACTGAAAAAAGATCCCTCATGCCCGGTATGCGGTGTCCGGGAAGGGGCACAAACAAACTAACGGATTGAGTGATGACTGCCGGATAATAATTCTTGTCTCTGCGTCTCCCAATACTCCAGTGGGTCGCGCTTGAAACCACTCTTGGCAAACTGGTGCCAGCGACCGATAACGTAACACATCATTAGATTCGCTTGTGCCCCAGCATCCTGACCGGATGCGATCTCACCCTCACCCGCAGAAAACCGTAGCGCCTGCTTTAATGTCGCCTCGAGACGGTCATGCAACTGATTGATCCGTACCTGTAGACGATCATTCTCGTTTACCAGTGCCTCTCCGATCAGTACCCGGGTCATTCCGGGATTCTTCTTAGCAAAACCCAATAATAGTGACAGTATTCCATCGATCTGCCGGATGCCATGCTTCTCATCCGTAGTGAGTTTATTGATGAGACTAAACAGCGTCTGCTCAATGAAATCGATCAGACCCTCGAACATCTGAGCCTTGCTCGCGAAATGGCGGTATAGGGCAGCCTCGGACACCTCGAGCTTGGCCGCTAGGGATGCAGTCGTGATCTTCTCCGCACGCGGATTCTCCAGCATCTCTGCCAAGACCTGCAGGATCTGAAGCTTTCTTTCACCAGGCTTGATTGCCATATCTGTCTCACTTCCTTAGAGGGTTCTTCTGTAATTTCAGAGACCCATATCTAAAAATTTATCACTCTGCCTTGATCAGTGTTCCCACACCCTCGTCTGTCAACACCTCCAGCAAGAGCGCGTGATCCACCCGCCCGTCAATGATGTGGCAGGATTTAACGCCGGCCTTCACCGCATCTAGCGCCGACCCAATTTTAGGTAGCATTCCGCCCGAGATGGTTCCATCTGCAAACAATTGGTCCACGCTCTTAGCCGTGAGTCCGGTCAATAAGTTGCCATCCTTATCCAGCACACCAGGCGTATTGGTGAGTAAGATCAGTTTTTCTGCGTTTAGGATTTCTGCCAACTTACCCGCCACCAGATCCGCATTGATATTATAAGATTCGCCATTAACACCCACACCAATCGGTGCAATGACCGGGATGAAGTTGCGTGTATCAAGAAGTGCGATCAGTGCAGGATCGATACTCTCGATCTCTCCCACCTGCCCGATATCAAGCCACTCCCCTGCTCTCTCCTTGTCCGGCATCAGCATCTTTTTTGCACGGATGAAGGCACCATCCTTACCCGTAAGACCAACCGCAAGGCCACCATGACGGTTGATGAGGTTGACGATATCCTTATTGACGAGTCCTCCCAGAACCATCTCCACCACATCCATGGTCTCTGAATCAGTGACCCTCATACCCTGAATAAATTCACCCTTCTTGCCGATCCGCTCGAGCATCTCGCTGATCTGAGGCCCTCCCCCGTGAACAATCACGGGATTCATCCCCACCAGTTTTAGTAATACCACGTCACGGGCAAACCCCTGCTTCAGGCTCTCCTCGGTCATGGCATTACCACCGTACTTGATCACAATGGTCTTTCCATGAAAGCGCTGGATATAGGGCAGCGCCTCGGCCAGGATATTGGCCTTTTCTTTAGCGGTGGATGGAGACAGCGGCATGACGACTCTCAGTAAATTTAGTCTATTTTACACCGGGAATCTGCAACGATGGGGCCGTTAAAGTCTCTAACAGAAAGGGGCATTACTACACCTAAGATTAAGCTAAAGACTCAGGCTTCTCGGTAGGCTGATCATCGAACCATCGGTACAGCATCGGCATTAAGACCATCGTCATCAGGGTCGCGGTCATTAGTCCACAGATTACTACGATGGCCAGTGGCTTTTGCACCTCAGACCCAAGACCACTCGCGGTGAGGAATGGAGCCAGTCCCAGGACCGTGGTTGCAGCAGTCATCATGACGGGACGGAAGCGCTGCTCGCAACCCTTTTTCACGGCTTCAGCCACGCTCAGACCTTCATAACGTAGCTGTCGTATAAACTCGATCAATACCACCCCATTTAATATCGATGTTCCCCAGACCGCGATAAATCCGACCGATGCCGGGACTGATAGATACTGACCGGTAATGAATAGACCGACAACACCACCCACCGAAGCAAAGGGTAAGGCTAAGAAGATCAAGGTTGCGAGCTTGACCGAATTAAATAACATGAATAACAGGAAGAAGATCAGAGCAAGTGTAATTGGCACGATCACTGAGAGCGTTTCCATGGCGCGCTCCATGTTCTTGAACTGCCCCCCCCACTCAAAGTAATAACCGGGAGGGAGCTTTACCTCCTTCGCGGTCCGCTCCTTCAGTTCGGCAACAAAACCGCCCAGATCACGTTCATGTACATTCGCCCCAACCACCACACGTCTCTTAGCGAACTCGCGCGCAACCACCGCAGGACCATCGATCACCTTAATATCCGCCACCGCACTCAGTGGGACGAGTATGCCTCCGCGCGCGACCAATCCACCTGGAGCGGCATTACCCGCAGGACGTAACAAGAGATCACGGATGGCCTCGACATCGTTACGGAAATGCGCGGGGAACCGTAGGAGGAGCGTAAACCGACGCTCCCCTTCAAAGACTGTCGTGACCGCCTTGCCACCGATTGCGGTGGTGATCAGCTCATTCACCTCTGCCACATTGAGACCATGACGAGCGATGGCACGTCGATCGATATCAATCGTTAATTCCTGTTGTCCTGACAATCGCTCAATACGAAGATCCCTCGCACCACGGGTAGACTTAACAATACGCGCCACCTGCTCAGATAATTTCCGTAACTCTTCTAGATCATCACCAAAAATCTTAACCGCAACCTGTGACCTCACCCCAGTGACCATCTCGTCGACCCGTTGCTCAATCGGTTGCGATAGCACGATATTGACCCCGGGTAAGGCTGTCAGCACCTTACGGATATCCTCCTCGATCTCAATCTGAGTACGGCCAGATTCCTCCAGGTCAAGCACCGCAATCGGGTCAGACTCGTTCTGAGATGCTGGATCGGCAGGTGATTCACCACGACCGAGTTTCGAGACCACGTACTTTACCCCGGGGACTGTGGCGACCAGTTTCATCGCCTCTGTCTCAAGTTTCATGGACTCTTCCAGAGAGATCGAGGGGACCCGTATGATGACCGGCGTGATTGAACCCTCCTTCATGATCGGAATAAAAGACTTACCCAGAAACGGAAACAAGATGAATGCCAGGGCAAGTAACCCCAGAGATATCATCATGGTTGCCTTCTGATTGCCCAGAGCCGAATTGAGTAAGGCCAGATACCGTGACTTAAGGGACGCAACGATCTTAGTATCCTGATCCGACCCTCCCTTCAGGATATAAGCGCTCAGTACCGGAGACAGCAGTACCGACACAAACAACGCCACCATCAGTGCAATGGAGATGGTAATTGCAAGAGGACTGAACATCTTTCCCTCCATCCCCTCCAGAGTCATTAATGGAAGGAATACGAGCACCGTCACAATCACACCGAAGATCACTGGTGTGCCCACCTCTGCGGTCGCTTTGACAATAACATCGAGCTTTGAAGCACCCGTTCCGCGAGCCTGGTTTAGTTTTTGATAGATGTTCTCAACCACCACCACGGTGGGGTCGACCATCATCCCGAGTGCGATCGTTAGCCCACCCAAAGACATCAGGTTGGCTGGAATGCCCTGCTGATTCATTACGATAAATGTCACTAGCGGGGTGATCACGAGTGTCGCGCATACGACTAAGCTCGTCCGTAGATTACCCAGGAAAACAAATAAGACCACGACAACCAGCACCAGAGACTCGACCAGGGTGCTATAAACCGTTCCCAATGCCGAATCCACCAATTCGGTCCGATCATAAAAGGGTACGATCTTGAGTCCATCTGGCAAGAGCCCACGATCATTGATCTCGGCAACCTTCTCCTTAACCCGTCCAACAATCTCCTTGGCATTTCCACCGCGTAGCATCATCACGATGCCGGTGACAGATTCGGTATAGCCATCCTTCATACTGGCACCCAGACGGACCTCCCCACCAAACTCTACCTGGGCCACGTCTCGCACATAAACAGGTACACCCTCCAACTCCTTCAGTACGATGTTGCGAATATCGTCCAGAGATCGGATGAGTCCAACACCTCGTATTAAGTACTGCTCAGAATGAAGGGGCAGTATGTTGCCACTGGCATTCGCATTGTTATTTGACAGAGCAAAATCAACCGCTGCCAGCGTCAGGTCATAGTGTCGTAACCGGTGAGGGTCAACCAGCACTTGATACTCTTTAACATGACCGCCGATCGAATTGACTTCCGCCACTCCCCGTATCGAGCGTAGCATCGGTCGTACAACCCAATCCTGAATCGTACGTCGCTCCATCAGTTCGTCGAACGTGAGCGCACGTTTACCGTCATCGGGGTGTTCGATGGTGTACTGGTATACCTCCCCCAGACCCGTGGATACAGGCCCAAGTACCGGCGTAATGCCCGGTAACATTCTTGAAGATACTTCGATCAGCCGCTCCATCACGAGCTGACGAGCGAAGTAGACATCCGTCTTATCGGTAAATACTAATGTGATGAGAGACAGTCCACTCTTATTTAGAGATCTCATCTCAACCAGACCCGGTAGTCCGGTCATCGCGATCTCCACGGGGACCGTGATCAATCGCTCAACCTCCTCCGGGCTACGTCCAACTGCAACGGTGGCGATCTGAACCTGGATATTGGTTACATCGGGGAAGGCATCAACAGAGACGTTCTTTGCGGAAAATATACCGGCAGCACAGAGGCCCAGTGCGATCACGACCACCAGCAGTCGCTGTTTGAGCATCACTCGCACAATTGCGGCAAGCATTCCTTACTCCAGTTCAGCGAGCTTGCGCTCGTTGTCTAAGTGGAAGGCACCATCCACCACAATCTTCTGACCGAGGGAGACCCCCTTCACGACCGGGCGCATATCGGCAACTTCAGGCCCAAGCTCGACAGGGATGCGTAAGAACTGATTATTACCTTGAGATAGGAAAACATAATCCCGGTTAGCTTCCCGTACCACTGCCGATATCGGCACCACTAAACTCTTAGTCGGGTTATCCACAATATGCATGGTCGCCAACATATCGGGCTTTAGCTTACGAGATGAGTTCTCGACCATGGTCCGTACCATCACGGTACGGGTCAGTGGATTGAGCGTATCTGCAACGAAGATGATGAGTCCATCGAAACTCATTTCATCTCCCAGCGCCGGAACGTGAATCTCGACATGCTGACCCACCCTCACATCACGCGCAATTTGCTCAGGAACATCGCCGACCACCCAGACAGAGGATAAATCAGCCAGCTCAAATAGCTTATCGGAGGGCTGAACCACCTGTCCTACCACCACACTCCGGTCGATGATGATTCCATCTCGAGTGGCCTTGATTGCAATGGACGGAAGGATATGGCCTTGCTTTGTCAATTCTTTAAGTACTTCACCCCCCACTCCCAGCAATCGCAGTTGATCCTTCGCTGCTTCCAGTTCTGCACGGGCGACCTCGAACTCCGATACACGCCTCTCCACCTCTGCCATCGGCAGAACATCCGCAGCTCGTAATTGGTGTGCACGGTCGGCCGATTTCTCGGTCAGGATTGTTCTTGAGTAAGCTCTCAGATAGGCGAGTTGAGCCTGTGTCAGGTCGGTACTGGTAATGCGTGCCAAGGGGTCACCCACCTTAACAGTGTCCCCCAACTTAACGTATAAATCAGTAATCCGTCCGGTCACAAAGGAGCCAATACGAACAAGCCTCTCTTCATCCACCTCAACCCTGCTCGGGGCCTGTAACTTATCAGCGAGACTGACCATCATCGGCTCACCGATGATGATCCGTTCGGTTAATTCCGGTCTGAGTGTGATGCTATTTACATCCTGGACTTCTTTCTTTGGAGGTGCTGGTGGCTCGCCCTTACATCCGACTACAAGTAATGTAACCAGAACGGTAATGCCGACGGCCAGAATGTTTGTTTTCATTCGGTGGTTTGCTCCTTCGGATAGTAAGCACGCAACCGGTCGATCTCGGCAGCGGCTGACTGTAATTCAAAACGAGCTAACAATGAATCCACGAGTATCCCTCGTAAGATCCGCTGCGAGTCGAGCACTTCCATCAGTCCCCGCTCGCCAAACCGGTGGGCGGTCCGAGCAACCTGGAACGCTAACTCGGCCTCCTTAATCAGGCCACCTTCGAACATCTCTACTCTGCGTTGGGCGATCTGATAGCCCTGCCAGGCAGACTCGAGTAACTGACCAATCTCGAACAGACGGTATTCGAGTGTCTCTCGCACACGGGCAGAGTCGTGTATGGCCGCATTAATCTCGCCACGGCGTTGGTATAGCAAAGGAACCGTTACTCTGAGACCCCCTCTATTTTCGTTATACTGAGCATCCTGATAATTTGCGAACAAGACATCCACCGAGGGAATGACTGACGCACGTTCCTGGCTGATTCGTAGACGGGTACGCTCCTGTTCGGCTTGCAAACGCAATATTTCTGGATTAACAGAGGACACTTCCTGATGTAGTATCTCCAGCGCAGGCAACTGAATCGGGTCTCGCAGCGTTGCACTCAATTCAAAATCGGGCTTTAATGCGCCGGCTGTCAGTTGCACCAGCGCAATCCTTGCCCGCTGTGCGTTTAACTGTGCAGCCTCCTTCCGAATAGCTGCATTCAAGACCTCGGCATCCGTTCGGATCAATTCGAATCTCGCCGTCTCTCCCACATCCACGGCCAGCTTGATGCGCCGGCGTACATCATCCATCAGATCGAAGACTTCAGACTCTATCCGCGCAATCTCCTGCCTCTGTAGTAGTTCGAATGCTCGTACCCGAAGAAGTGCTGCCAAGTCTGCTCTTACTTGGTTGAGACTGGCCCGACTGGCATCGACCCCTGCTGAAGCAGCACCGATACGGGCACTTCTCATGAATGGATTTTCAATGGGTTGAACGACACCGATCTCGCGTGTAGTGTTCGCTGGATTGGCTGCCGGAATTCGTGCCTGTTGAGGCCCCCCAATCGCACTCAACTGCGGGTTAGGGTAGGCTTCAGCTGAAATCACACCCGACTCAGCCATACCGACCTGAGAACGTGCCGCTCTCACCAGTCCATTGGCCTCAAGTCCTAATCGTTGCAGTGATTCAATAGATAATGCAGAGGAGGCCACCTTAATAGGCGGGGTAGCAGAATCCTCTGCGGATACAGCCGTAAATTGCAAGACAAGAGCGATACCCAATAGGCCACGGCATCTTGATTTCATTCGAGGAATGAGGTCCTCCTTTAATGACGGAATAAGGCTAATACCGGCGGATGATAAAGTTTATTTTGCATCAATAAAAGCAGTATATTTCTGATAATATCATCGGTATTTACGAACTATTGTAATTGAAATTACCACAATGCTCAATTATCGACAGTTACACTACTTCTGGGCGGTTGCTAAGGCGGGCAGTATCATCCGTGCGAGCGAACGTCTTCATCTCACCCCTCAAACCCTGAGCGGCCAAATCAGTCTGCTCGAGAAAACACTGGGCGTATCCCTATTCTTACGAGTGGGCAGGCGTCTACAACTCACCGAGACCGGCAGACTCACGCTCACTTATGCCGATGAGCTCTTTCAGATCGGCAACAATCTAGAAGAGGCCCTACGCAGTAGACCCGAGGATCGTTCCATCCAGTTCCGTGTTGGGGTTGATGATGTGGTCCCGAAATCAATTGCCTATCGATTACTAAAGCCAGCGATGTCAATGACTGAGCCGGTGCATATCGTTTGCCGGGAGAATAAGTTAGTCCGATTACTAGTGGAATTGGCGATCCACCAGCTTGATCTGGTCATTGCAGACCGTCCTATGCCGCCAGAAACAAATGTGAAGGGATACAGTCACAAACTCGGAGAATGCGGGATCACCTTTCTCGCAGCACCACAGCTTGCAGAGCAGATTAAGGGTAAGTGGCCTCGTCTACTGAATACCGCTCCGCTACTGATACCGGGCGAGAATGCGGCGGTGAGGGTGCCACTGATGAGATGGTTCGATGCCCATCAGATCCAACCACGTGTCGTGGGTGAATTTGATGATAGTGCGTTAATGCATGCTTTCGGGCAGGCCGGTATCGGTATCTTTATCGCCCCATCGGTGATTTCTGACGAAGTGCAACGAGAGTATGGTGTCACCGTCATCGGCCGAACCGATGAGGTCACAGAGCAGTTCTACGCTATCTCCATGGAACGCAAGTTGACCCATCCGGCAGTGGTTGCAATCAATGATACCGCTCAGCGCAAGCTATTTGCGAGCTTCAAGACTCGTTAGGAAATATCGTTATGGCCGCTACAATTACGTAGCACGAGTGGACGCCCTCCCAAGCTTTCACCCTATGCGCTCATGATGTCTACCAGATGCAATGCCTTCTACTTCAGAACCCTCACTCAGAACATCCATTAGTAACTCACGATCACCCAAGTAGGGCTTCTCCAGCAGCCCCCGTCAGTTTCAAACTTCCCTTTCTGTTGTAAATATCACTATTCATTAGTAGCTCAGGGAGCACGTTCAAGGGAGTCTCGGACTTCATCTCAAATTATGCTGTTAGATGGAATTGAATATCCGTAGGCTGCATGCCCTCACTTTCGCTTTTGGCATGCAGGCCCAAGATGAATTACGAAAAGTTTTGTTACAGTATTTTAGAAGACAGAAATAATGATTCCACACCTGGTATATGGACCACTTGTTCCGTATCTAGTCGCCTCGTCTTGATCTCGCCCACTAACTCTTCAAGCACACGTTCCTTATGACTTTCATCTCAGCGGTGTAATGCTGGAATGTTTCAAACTCAAGGGCACCTAAAGTGGACCCATGAGTCAAGACAGAAATGCCCTTAGTTTAAGCTGTGCATTTC
>JBAWVG010000005.1:0-49632 GCA_037147395.1 Nitrosomonadaceae bacterium
ACCCATTACAGCGGCAAGCCTAGCCGATAAATCTAATCCTCGTCAAGCTATTTGTAGGGTATTCCTCTTACTGAAGATGCCCTAAAAAAGACATGACTGCCTGCTTTACGAACGGCCCGATTTATGCTTTGTAACCTTTCCATCTCAACCATCACAATTACTCATAAGGCTAACTTGATGAATAAGAACTACTTGCCCTCATGACATCAACAGCTAACTCACGCTTTTGATATCGACAGATTAAGTTTTTTCTTGAGAACTATCCCTTCCAACCCGCCCTTTTAACTACGAATAATCAATTGATATAAATTTGATGGATAATGCCCCCGAGCATCATTCAGCTAATTCCCTTTCCCAAAAAGATCTTTTTAAAATGCCGATCATCCGCGTTGCACTCGATGTTCCCGTGGCGACCCTGTTTGATTATCTTGCGTCTGATGCAACAACGCATGATATTGGGGTCCGAGTGCAGGTCCCCTTTGGAAGGAAAATCATGACGGGGGTCATCATGGAAGTTTTGGATTCCTCCCCCGTTACTCCCGGTAAACTTAAAACTGCTGCTTCTCTATTTCATGACATTCCGCCGCTACCCCTAACACTCCTCGATCTATGCCGATTCTGCAGTAACTACTATCACCATCCTCTCGGGGAAGTAGTGATGAACTCCCTTCCGAGCAGACTGCGCAGCAACAAACCCTTCATCCAAAAATCAACTCCCCCCTTCCAGTTTCGCCTGACCGATGCAGGGCGTCACGCAGATACGACATCCATCCCCGTCCGTAGCATCATCCAGCATCGTCTACTGAATCGATTGCGAGAGAATGGGGTAATCAAACCTGATGAGGCCAGACAGATTTCACCAAGTGCCCCAAAGGTATTACAGAAATTTCGTGAGATGGGTTGGATCGAGGAGGTTCCAATTCACTCCTCCAGCGCCAAATCTGTTTCCAGTCCTGTTCTTAATACTGAACAACAGACCGCCTTTGATGCGATTGCCAATGACATCAGAAAATTTAACGTTTGGCTGCTTCATGGGATCACCGGGAGTGGGAAAACAGAGATCTATCTTCGGCTCATTACGCTTCTTCTGCTTCAAGGACGACAGACCTTGGTGCTGGTACCGGAAATCAGCTTAACTCCGCAATTAGAGCAAATATTCCGTTCACGATTTCCCACTACATTACTGGTATGCCTGCATAGCAGGCTCAGTGACTCCGAACGACTAAAAGGCTGGCTACAAGCACAAAAAGGTGAAGCCAAGATAGTGCTCGGTACACGGTTAGCGGTATTTGCGCCGCTGCCAAAACTTGGGATGATCATTGTCGATGAGGAGCAGGATGGCTCATTTAAACAGCAGGACGGACTCCGTTACTCGGCTCGTGATGTCTCAATCTTTCGAGCCAAACAAGAAAATGTGCCGGTCATTCTGGGTTCCGCAACACCTTCTCTTGAAAGCTATTACCACGCCACCAATGGGCGCTATCGAATGCTACGCCTATCATCGCGCGCCGTTAAGAAAGCTGTTCTGCCTGCCGTCCACTGCATTGATATCCGCTCTGCTAAGTGTATTGACGGACTATCCCAACCACTGATCACAGCATTGGAAAATGGCTTAGCACAAGACCAGCAGAGTCTGGTCTTTCTCAACCGTCGTGGATACGCACCAGTACTATTGTGTAAATCCTGCTCATGGACGGCCAAGTGTCATCGATGCACAAGTCGCCTAGTCGTTCATCTACGTGAAAAACAATTACGCTGTCACCACTGCGGTCATCAAGAACGCTTCCCCTCTTCCTGCCCTGATTGTGGCGACCAGGATATCGTCCCATTTGGCCAGGGGACTCAACGGGTAGAGGCTCTACTCGCAGAGCGTTTCCCCAATGCACGGATTCTGCGCATAGACCGTGACAGCACTCGTCTTAAAGACGGATGGGAAAAGATGCTGAAAGATATCTACGAGCGACGAGTCGATATCCTTGTCGGTACGCAGATTCTTGCTAAGGGGCATGACTTTCCGAATCTATCGCTAGTTGGCATTCTAAATTCTGATGCTGCACTCTTCAGCACAGATTTTCGGGCAGCGGAACGCTTATTTGCACAACTGATGCAGGTGGCAGGTCGTGCTGGGCGAGCTGATATTCCGGGAGAGGTTCTGGTTCAAACTGAATTTCCAGATCACCCGCTGTATCACGCCTTGCGTCGGCATGACTATGCCGCGCTTGCACAGACACTCCTATCAGAAAGAAAGATGGCCGGCTTTCCACCATTCGTTTATCAAGCCCTATTGCGGGCAGAAGCACCCCAGATCTCAGCTGCAATGAATTTCCTCACCAGTGCGGCTGAGTTGGCAGGTTCCACCACAGGTGGGGTAGAAATTTTTGACCCAGTCCCAGCGCAAATGGCACGACTCAAGGGGTTGGAGCGAGCACATCTATTGGTGCAATCTGGTTCACGCAAGAAATTGCAAGAATTCCTCACTTCTTGGCACACAAGGATTACCACACTTCCCATCCGCAAGGTCCGATGGTCTTTGGATGTGGACCCGCAGGAATTCTGACGAAGCCCGCCTAACGGATCTCAGAATACAATCTCTCCATCACTTTCTCCGCTTGATTGAGATAGCCCCCACCAAACAAGTTTAGGTGATTCAAGATATGGTAAAGATTGTAGAGGTCTTTACGGATGACATAACCGGGATCAAGTGGGTAGGCCTCCCGATAGGCCTCATAGAAGTCTGCAGGAAAGCCTCCAAACAACTCAGTCATGGCAAGATCTGCCTCACGGTCACCGTAATATATCGCTGGGTCGAACACCACCGGTTGACCATCAGAGTCAAAAGCATAGTTGCCACTCCATAGATCACCGTGCAGCAGTGATGGGACTGTCAGCGTATCCTTGAAAAAAATATCAAGCTCCCCCATCATCCGCTCACCCCATGACTGCAGCTTCCCCGTATAGCCGTTCGCCAGTGCAAGCTCTAGTTGATATCCCAGACGGTGAACCCGCCAGAATTGAATCCAATTGGAAGAGGGTCTGTTAATTTGCGGCGTGGTGCCGATGGTATTGTCTCGCACCCATCCAAATTCTTCTGAAGAGAAACGGTGCATCGAAGCAAGGCCCCGACCCAGAGACTCAGTACTCTCTCTGCCCGCATTCCCCATTTCCAAAAACTCCATCACCAACCATGAGCTAGTTTCGTTTCTCCCCCAACAAATGGGAACAGGGACACGCAATGTGCGGGAATTGTAAATCTCCTGAAGACCCGCAGCCTCAGCTTCAAACATCGATAGATTATCGGTACTGTTGGTCTTAACGAAAAAACATTGGCCACTACTTTCGATACGGTATCCTTGGCTGATGCAGCCACCACCAATGTTTGCAACTTTCTGAACGGAAAATGGAATGCCTGTGGAGGCCGAGATCTGTGAAGCAATATCCGACCATGACTGCATGGTAAGTTACCGGATGACTAAGTGAAGCTTTAGGACAGCTTCTTCCTGCACCGTCTAATCGCGATCCGCACCTGATTCGGGGCGGTCCCGCCGGCATGGTTACGACTCTTCAATGAGCCTTCTAGGGTGAGTATCGAATAGATATCTTGCTTGATCCTCGGGGAGAACTTCCTTAATTCAGTCAAAGTAAGCCCGCTCAAGTCACAATTCTTTTTCTCGGCAAAACGAACTGCCTGCGCGACCGCCTCATGAGCATCTCGGAATGGCAATCCTTTTTTCGTCAGGTAATCGGCTAAGTCGGTTGCGGTGGCATAACCCTTCATCGCAGCAGACCGCATCGCCTCCTGATTAACGCGGATGCCAGTCATCATATCGGCATAAATACGTAGCGTATCCGTAAGCGTGTCCACAGTATCAAAAAGGGGTTCTTTATCTTCCTGATTGTCCTTGTTATATGCGAGTGGTTGGGCCTTCATCAGCGTCAGCAAGGCGACCAGATGGCCATTGATACGTCCTGTCTTGCCGCGCACCAGTTCCGGCACGTCTGGGTTCTTCTTTTGCGGCATGATGGAAGAACCCGTACAGAACCGATCAGCAAGATCGATGAAACCAAACGATGGGCTCATCCATAGAATCAACTCCTCAGACAGTCGTGACAAATGCGTCATAATTAATGCAGCACAGGCACAAAACTCAATCGCAAAGTCCCGATCAGAAACCGCATCAAGCGAGTTTTCACAGATACCGTCAAAGCCCAGTTTCTGAGCGACTAATTTGCGGTCGATTGGATAACTTGTCCCTGCCAATGCGGCCGCACCGAGTGGCAATTTATTCACACGCTTCCTGCAATCGACCAATCGATCTACATCACGCTGCAGCATCTCAAAATACGCTAGCAAATGATGTCCAAAGGAGATGGGCTGTGCCACCTGCAAATGGGTGAATCCGGGCATCACAGTATCCACATGCTTCTCAGCAAGGTCTAGCAAGGCCTTTTGCATCGCCTTGATGCAGATGACGATATCATCAATCGAGGTGCGTAAATAAAGGCGCACATCCGTCGCCACTTGATCATTACGTGATCGTGCCGTGTGAAGTCGCTTGCCGGCGTCCCCGATCAACGTGGTAAGTCGTTTTTCGATATTCAGATGTACATCTTCAAGCTCCAGCAACCAAACAAATTTACCGCTACGAATCTCTTTTCGAATTTTATCCATGCCGCGTTCGATGGAGGCAAGATCTGTCGAGCTAATAATGCCCACAGCAGAGAGCATCTGCGCATGTGCAAGTGACCCCTGAATATCGAATTCAGCCAAGCGACGATCAAAACCAATCGATGCCGTATACCGCTGCACCAGTTCTGAAACCGGTTCATCAAAACGCCCAGACCAGGCTTTCTTAACGTTTCTAACGGGTGGTTTTTTAACTCTTAAAGTCGCCATATAGCCTTGATGAGAATGAAAGTATGCAAAAGGCCTTTAAGAACGACAGTTCCTATCTTAAAGATCCAGGTAGCGAGTATAAATTAAAATGCCAATTCTTATACCCTCCTGAATTTTCCATTCTCGTCACAATACGTTGATTATGATATCTGCCAATATTAAGTTAACATTTTTTGCTGTCAGGATATTAGACTCAGTTTAGAAGCCAATTCCGAGATAACCGCCAGCAGTCACACCATCAATCTTGATATTGTCGTACCTACCACTGGTCAAGTGATAACGCGCATCAAGCCCAACAGAGAAACTTTTCCAGATTCTGTAATCGACACCCCCACCAAACATGATACCTGGTACCAGTTCCGTAATGGCTGCTGATGGCGGGCTGATTACATGGATTGCCAGACCGGCAGGAATAATCCAAGGCCTGAGTTTGTTTCCCTCCAAAAATTTAATTTTTGGGGCCGCAGTTAAAGTAAGTTGACTGACATTGACACCGAATGTTGGGGCAAGACTGTTGCCTTGTACATTTTGTCCAAATTCCTTGTACTCAAACATCAATTCAGATGCAACGCTGGTCCTAGGTGCCAGACCCCAGGCATCCTTGGTTAGCCCCCAATCAAAGCCTGCACCAACATACCACGCATTTTTATCCGGTGTTCCAGCAAGTGAAACGCCGTTACGACTATGATCGCTGTGAGCAAAGCCACCGCGAAAAAACAACATATGACTCTTACGGTCCATTCGTTTGTCGATGATATCTGCCATTTCTATCGCATGATCTGCTTTTTCCTGAGCTGTCCTCGTATATTCCTTAACATCCAATGCTTTCTTTTCAATCTTTGTTGTTTTCTCCTCAATCGCTATAACTTTTTGTGCTTCCTTAGCAGTATCAGATTTCACTTGGTTCAGTTCGCTTCGGAGGGCTTGCAACTGACGCTCCATCTGTTTGAGTGCTTGTTCCAGAGCTTGCGTTCTTACGTCCTGAGCGAAGACCGGGGGAGCGGCCATTACTACTACAGTGATGAGTGAACCGAGAGCCACACGGATAACCAGCTGTGCTTTATCAAGATAATGCGTCATTTAATTTTTACTCCTTATTAATCAGTTTCGATTTACCGGTAACATCTCGTCGCCTATGACATTTAAGAAAGTGAATAACAATAACTCTTGTCATCCAACCCTCAAACCATAGATCTTAAGATAATAGGATATTTATATCCGAATTACATTAAAACTACTTGAATCGAAATAAAGTGATGGCCTTTGGAAGGAACCTGTCCGGAGATACTTTCCAAGATGCCAACAACGACAAATTAACCCGCCTTGCCAAGCCCAGTCATCCATTACCGCTCGACAGAAAACCTCATTACGCATTAGTTTTTATTCATTTCTGAATCAACCAAGGCCTCCTCACCCATCAAATTATGCATCCAGCGTAAATGCATCAAAGTTTCGGATCGGGTGCATCCCTGTCTTTTTCAGGTATATGGTGATCCTGCTTGATGACAGTGCCATAAGTAGAAGGATCTGGAGAGGCTGGTGTCGTTGGTTTACCACACGCAGCAAGCGTCAATATTACTAAAACAGTTAAGCAAGGTGCATATCCCATTATTCATTCTCCTTAAGTAAAATTTACTTTTTTTTGAGTTACAGATTGAATAATGGCTCTAATGCCATTTAATTATTTTGATTTAAGTCAAATTTACGCTATATTAAATCTATCAATATCCTAATATAGATATAAATGATGTTTGCCACTCTAGTCACGAAAAAACTCAGATCGAACACAAGCGCAAGATGTTCTACTTGCAGCTTGCGGGAGCTCTGTTTACCGTTGGGGCTTGACGAGAAGGCAGTCATAGCTCTCGACCACCTGATCAGCCAACGCCATAAAATTCGACATGATGAACACCTACAACACGATGGACTGCCTTTCCATTCGCTACACGTCGTTCGTGCCGGTTTCTTTAAGACTTATATCCTGCATGAGGATGGGCGTGAACAGGTCACTGGCTTTTATATGCCGGGAGAAGTGCTTGGACTGGATGCCATCAGTGCGGATACGCACACTTGCAGTGCAGTGGCTCTGGAAGATAGCGAAGTATGTGAACTTCCATTTACTCAATTGGAAAGGGTCGGGCGTACCATTCCACCTCTGATGCACCATTTCCACAAAATCATGAGCTTTGAAATCGTGCGCGATCGTGGAATGTTGCTTGGTAGCATGAAAGCAGGAGAACGCCTAGTAGCCTTCTTGCTGAATCTTTCTCGCCGCTTTGCTAGGCGCGGTTATTCCCCTCTGGAATTTAATTTAAGAATGACACGAGAGGAAATCGGGAGTTATCTGGGATTGAAGCTGGAAACAATTAGCCGTGCATTTTCTAAGTTACAAGCGGATGGGCTAATCAGTGTTAATAACAGGAAAATCTGTCTGAATGATATTGAGCACCTCAGACGACTATACGGCAATTCTTCTTATAAATAGACTGACTGCTCTCGTACAGCATTTTCTAATAGACATTACATCTCGCCTGAGTGGGATCATATACTCACTCTTAAACTGCAATCACTTCAATTTCAGGCTCAATCGATCTTAGCAGATTCTCAATTCCTCTAAGAGTCCCTGAAATCGAACTTGGGCAAGTACCACAAGCACCTTGATAATGTACGCTGAGTATATTGCCTTCGAGGCCCAGCACATGAAGATCACCGCCATCATTTTGAAGATAGGGACGTATCTCCTCGTCGAGCAGTACACTCATCTTATCGAGTCGCAATTGATCCTCCGGACTTAATCCCGCGATTGCGGTACTGGCCGCAGCAACTGTAGCGGCGGATTGAGCATCTGCGGCAGGCGCTGCTCGGATCGGGTCGGCAACTGCACGTGACAGATCTTGCCAGTCAGCACCACCATCTTGCGTAATCGTGATCCAGCGGTCAACGTAAAATACATTGGTAATGTGGTCAATGTCGAACAAAGCTGCCGCAAGTGGGTCATCCTTCGCCTCCTCAGCATTATCGTATGAACGCGTCACCCCCCAGGTCAGAGGTTCCTTGAGAATGAACTTCAATGCATTTCTGTTAGGCGTACCTTCTATTTCAGCTATTCTTGGCATAGTTTCTTACTAAGAGGCACTATCAACCGATGCATGCACCGGATCATCTGCAGCCTCAGTTGAGATGCTATTAACAGAATTGAGTGCAGCGTGAAGGGTATGCCATGGCAGGATCGCACACTTGACCCGAGTTGGCAGATCACGAACACCCGCAAATACTGTGAGCCGTCCGAGGTGGTGTTCACCGCTAGGATCGAGCTTTCCGAGTGCCATATCACGAAACTCTTGAATCAATATTTCAGCATCGGATCGTGTCTTACCCTTTACAACTGAGGTCATCATCGATGCCGATGCCTTACAGATTGCACATGACTCCCCATGAAATGCTATGCCGTCGATATTCTGACCATCAAGATTGAGCGCGATCTCCAAACGGTCTCCACAGAGTGGATTATGTCCGACTGCATGGTGGTTTGAATGCTCAAGCGTTCCATAATTACGTGGCTTCCGATTATGGTCAAGAATGACCTCTTGATAGAGTGACTTTGAATGCATTATGCGAAGACCTTTTGCGCGGAACTGATCGCCTCGATCAGTGTATCGACTTCGTCCATCGTATTATAAAACGCGAACGAAGCACGCGAAGTTGCCGGTATCTTGAACCGTTGCATGACCGGTTGCGCACAATGATGACCGGTACGCACTGCAACCCCTTGTTGATTCAGTAGGGTGCCAATATCATGCGGATGAACACCCTCAACCACAAACGAGAGCACAGCAGCCTTCAAAGCAGCATTGCCGACAATATGCACACCCGGTAGAAGGCGCATCTGCTCAGTCGCATAATTTAGCAAAGCATGTTCGTGTGCTGCAATTGCCTCAAGACTGATTGCTGACAGATAATCAACCGCAGCGCCAAAGCCGATTGCTGCTGCAATTGGTGGCGTTCCCGCCTCAAACTTCTGTGGAATTGTATTGTAGATCGTCTTCTCGAAGGTGACCGACAGTATCATATCTCCGCCGCCCTTAAATGGCTGCATCCGTTCGAGAATATCAGCCTTCCCATAGAGGATACCGATCCCAGTCGGGCCACACATCTTGTGACCTGAGAACACATAAAAATCACAACCGAGATCTTGCACATCGATTTTCATATGGGGCGCAGCCTGTGCACCATCGATCAGAACCGGTACCCCGCGTGCATGCGCAAACTCGATCATCTGCTTAACTGGGTTAATACTCCCCAACGCATTCGATACATGCATTACGCTGACAAATTTGGTGCGTTCGTTGAACAAGTTTTCATATTCATCGATAAGAAGCTCACCCGCATCATTAATGGGAACAACCCGTATTTTTGCGCCCTTCTCTTCTGCCAGCATCTGCCACGGGACGATATTGGAATGATGCTCAAGCGTGGTCAGAATGATTTCATCACCAGGACCGATAAACTTGCGGCCATATCCATGCATGACCAAGTTGATTGACTCGGTAGTGCCACTGGTAAAGATCACCTCTCTATCCTCACGCGCATTAATGAAGTGCTGTAGCTTATGACGGGCTTGTTCAAATTCGGCAGTAGCCAGTTCTGACAAGTAATGCACAGCACGATGGATATTGGCATGTTGCGTGGTCTGATACCTCACAAGGCGATCGATTACCTGCTGTGGCATCTGGCTGGAGGCAGCACTATCGAGAAAGACAAGTGACTGACCATCGACCTTGAGTTTAAGGATCGGAAAATCGGCACGGATGCGGTCGATGTCAAGCGATGGGGTCGGCTGTGATGCTACAATCGACTCTAAGGAGGTCATGATTTAATTTCTCTGCGTGCGTTCGAGAACAGTGTTCTCGAGTTGCTGCCTCAATGATGCTACTGGAATGCGCTCAATGATCTCAGCACCGAATGCATAAGTCAGTAAGTTACGCGCAGTCAACTCGGATAGTCCGCGACTCTTGAGATAAAAAACTTCTTCACTGTCGAGCTGACCGATCGTCGCGCCGTGGGCACACTTCACATCATCAGCAAAGATTTCTAACTGAGGCTTAGTATCGATATGCGCCCTACCGCTGAGCAGCAGGTTGCGGCTCGACTGTGTGGAATCGGTGCCCTGCGCATCAGGTCGGACCATGATCTTGCCGTTGAATACAGCGTGAGCAGATCCATCCACGATACATTTATGCAATTGACGGCTAGTGCAATGTGGCTTGATGTGGTCGATGCAGGTATGTGTATCCGCAAGCTGGCGATCTGCAATCAGTGCCAATCCATCGACCACGCATTCAGCGCCTTGCCCAGACAATTGAATATTCATGTTAACTCGAGAGATGCGTGCCCCCAATGCAATACTGGTCGACTGATAGTGGCTCCCCTGAGCAAGCGATACCGCACAGTCTGCAATATGAAATGCCTGACCGCTATCGCGCTGAACCCGGATATGGTTGACACGTGCATTATCAGCCAATGCAATCTCAGTCACTGCATTGGTAACATAGACCCCCTGCTGCAACGTGACGTAATCCTCAATGACGGTCATCGCACTTCCAGATTCGGCAATTAACAGACATCTCGGATAGCTTGCTACTTCTTTTTGGGTCGCGATGAAGAGGAGATGAACCGGCCCATCGATCGTAATATTAGGCGGCATGATGACTAGCGCTCCATCATGGAGCATTGCAGTATTAATCGCAGTGAATGTGTTATCTCTGAAATCGGCATGACGAGCAAGATGCTGCTCAAGTGTGGCCGAGTGTTTAGATAGATTCGCTGACAGCTGCATGACCACTATGCCAGAATCTCTGGCAATATCTGAAACTTGAGTCGATAAATGTGGCGCGTACACGCCATCGACGAATACCAAACGGACTGCCGCTGACTCTATGTAGAATGATTCCGCCTCCGTAGGAGGCAGGTATGATGCAGCTGGTACCGACTGGAAGGGCAGCTTAGTGAGAGGAGAGATATCGGTGAAGCGCCATTCTTCATCATGCGTAGTCGGGACTCGTAACGTACCTGCCCGCTCAACCGCATTTGCACGCAACTGATTCAACCATGCTAACGGGCTGACTGGTAGCTTCGATCCTCCCTGCAGCAAACTTTCAAGGTAACTATTGGCAGTGGCCACGCTCATTTCTATATTCCCGCTGCGGCACGCTGTTTGGTACTCACCCAGTCGTAACCATGTGACTCGAGATCAACTGCAAGTTGTTTGTCGCCGGTCTTGATGATGCGACCTGCCTCCATCACGTGCACATAGTCGGGCACGATATAGTTGAGCAGGCGCTGGTAATGCGTCACTAATATAGTCGCACTGTCCTTAGTCGCAAGTTGGTTGACGCCATTGGCAACGATCCTAAGTGCATCAATATCCAGACCGGAATCAGTCTCATCGAGAATTGAAAGATGTGGCTCAAGCAATGCCATCTGCAAGATTTCATTACGCTTTTTTTCTCCACCTGAAAAACCTGCATTGACACTACGGTCAAGAAAATCAGGACTCATTTCGAGCATCTTCATCTTCTCACGCACGAAATCATCAAACTCAAGCGGATCAAGCTCGTCCTTGCCGCGATGCGTTTGTACTGTATTGTAGGTCAGCCGCAGAAACTGATTATTGGCAACGCCGGGTATTTCGATTGGATACTGGAAGGCAAGGAATACACCGGCACGGGCCCGCTCTTCGGGCGCCAAATTGAATAGATTGTTGCCTTCGAACAATACTGTACCCCCGGTAACCTCGTAAGCAGTATGTCCAGCAAGTACCTTTGCAAGGGTGCTCTTTCCTGAACCATTAATACCCATGATCGCGTGTACTTCACCGCTCCTGACCGTGAGATCGACCCCCTTTAGGATCTCGATGCTATTGATGCTTGCCCGTAATCCGCGTATTTCCAGCAACAATTTGCTATTTGGGGAGATCATCCGACACTCCCTTCGAGCTTGAATCCAAGCAATTTAGTCGCCTCGACCGCAAACTCCATTGGTAACTGTTGAAATACATCCTTACAGAATCCATTGATAATCATCGATACCGCCTCCTCAGCGCCGATACCGCGCTGCGCAAAATAGAATAATTGATCCTCACCAATTTTTGAGGTGGAGGCCTCATGCTCGACGATGGCGCTGTTATTGCGCACCTGAATATAGGGAAAAGTGCTGGCACTGCATTGATCACCAATCAGCATTGAGTCGCATTGCGAGTAGTTACGAGAACCGGATGCGGTGGGTGCAACCTTAACCAGTCCACGGTAGCTATTGTTGGAATGGCCCGCTGAGATACCCTTGCTGACGATGGTGCTTCGCGTATTCTTACCGATGTGGATCATCTTAGTACCCGTATCGGCTTGTTGATAATTATTGGTCACCGCTACTGAATAAAATTCGCCGACCGAGTTATCCCCCTGCAGTATGCATGAAGGGTATTTCCAGGTGATGGCCGAACCGGTCTCGACCTGAGTCCAAGAAATTCGAGAGTTCACTCCCTTGGCGAGTCCACGCTTGGTCACAAAATTAAAAATGCCGCCGACTCCATTCTCATCCCCCGCATACCAGTTCTGTACGGTCGAGTACTTAATATCCGCATTATCAAGCGCGACAAGCTCGACCACAGCCGCGTGCAATTGATTGGTATCGAACCTAGGTGCGGTACAGCCTTCGAGGTAGGAGACAGAAGCACCCTCCTCTGCAATGATAAGCGTGCGCTCGAACTGACCCGATGCTTCCGTATTGATACGGAAATAAGTCGACAGATCCATCGGACACTTGACCCCCTTCGGGATGAAGCAGAACGAACCATCTGTAAATACCGCCGAATTGAGTGCAGCGTAATAGTTATCCCCAACCGGCACCACCGTTCCAAGATATTGCTTCACCAGATCGGGATGCGTATGTACGGCCTCTGAAATGGAGCCGAATATAATGCCGACCTCAGCCAACTTTTCCTTGTAGGTGGTCGCTACAGATACGCTATCAAAAATCACGTCGACCGCAACACCGGCAAGTGCGGCCCTCTCGTGCATCGGCACACCGAGCTTCTCAAAGGTACGCAACAACTCTGGATCGACCTCATCCATGCTCCCCAATTTCTTTTTTGGCTTGGGTGCAGAGTAGTAACTAATTGACTGGAAATCTATTTTTGGATAGTGAACATTCGGCCATTGAGGCTCTTTCATTGTGAGCCAATGCTGGTATGCCTTGAGGCGAAATTCAAGCAGCCATTCGGGCTCGTTTTTCTTGGCCGAGATCATCCGGATGGTATTCTCGTTAAGTCCTTTCGGCGCAACATCAGACTCGATTTCAGTAATGAAACCATGTTTATAAGGCTGGTTGACCAAATTCTGTAACACGGCACTCATTCAGATTGCTCCAATGTCATCCTTTATGAAGTAGAAACTCTGAATTGCTGTCCTAGAGTCTCTTCCTGTCTGCTCTTGTTAAATCTCAGTTGACTCTTTCAGACTAAAACTCTCTCCACAACCGCATGTATTTTCAATGTTGGGATTATCGAATTTGAAGGTGGAGTTGAGTCCTTCTCTAACGAAGTTGACACATGATCCATCGAGGAATGACAGATTAGCGGCATCAACCACTATCCGTGCATCATGTGACTCAAATATTTGATCATTGGCCCGCAACTCATCCGCATAGTCGAATGTATAGGCGAATCCAGAACAGCCCACCTTCTTAACGCCAATCCGCAAAGCCAGTCCCTTGCCGCGTTTCTCAAGCTGAGTCTGAATCTGTTTTGCTGCACTTTCTGTTAGCGTTATTGCCATCTTTATAATCCGTCCGTCACTGCGTTAATCGTGACCGTTACCGAGGTATGTAGTTGCACCGAAATCACACTGAAAGTGCCGCATCTTCAACGATGTTCTTGACCTTACGCATATCCAGTAAACCAACCGAGTGATCGTGACATACTTTCTGCTCGTCAACCAATTGTCTGAGAGATACGCTACCCAGATGATCAAAAATCAGATCGTTAAGTCTGACCCACAAATCATGGGTCAGACACTTTCTGTCATCAAGGCAGTTCTCCTTGCCACCACATTGGGTCGAATCCAAAGGCTCGTCCACGGCAAGGATGATTTCAGCAACCGTTATCTGCACACCATCTTTAGCAAGACGATAACCCCCGCCCGGGCCACGGACACTTGCAACCAGTCCGCGCTGCCGTAGCTTTGCGAATAACTGCTCAAGATAAGATAGCGAGATCTGCTGACGTTGACTAATTCCAGCGAGCGTTACCGGCCCAGTACCCTGCTGCATTGCGAGATCTAGCAGCGCTGTCACTGCAAAACGTCCCTTGGTCGTGAGTTTCATAAAAATATTTTAAATCAGATAGTTGAGTATGCGGAATGGAATTGATTGTCGCCAATAGCTGACTAATTTTGTCAACTATAAGATAGTTGATTGATTTAGTCAACTATGGCCTTGCTTTGCATGGGGATAATCTGCCCCAGTTCAGCCTGATCCGAGGGGGTATAGAACGGCAATTATCGAGAGGTCAAGAGACCACTGATGTTAATTACGACGAAGTCGCATATGGGTCTTGATCAGATCGATTGCCTGATGACGGAACTGGGTACCCTCGATATCTTTCACCCACATATGCAGCAATCCAATAAAAAACAGGTGGGTATCCATCGTTAGCTGAACAGGATTATGTGTCTCGTGGAGTTGACCTTGCGCTTTTGCAAGCTCATAAACTAACTGCAACTTTCCAGCGATACCAGAACAATTCGACAAAATTTGCTGTAAAACAGTCGCGAACTCTTCCACATATTCGCACTTAATCATCATGATCTCGTAGATCTGTCGTGTCTCAGCACTGTCATCCAACATCTGTATGGTGGCACACAGAAAATCCTCTATCTGGGCCAAAGGATCTTTAGAACCCTCAATCAGCAAGGTATCATCCATCCGATCTATCAGGGGTAAGAATACTTGCTCACGCATTGCATTGAACAGATCAATCTTGTTATCGAAGTGCCAATAAACCGCTCCCCGTGTCACTCCTGCCTGAGTAGCAATATGCTCCATGGTGGTGCGACTGACCCCGCGCACTAGAAATACCTCACGCGCGGCACAAATGATCCGCTTCCGGGTTAACTCTGCATCTTCTTTAGTTTTCCGTGCCATTCTTATTGCGGTTTCATAGATCTTAATTTACACACATCATTGCTGTTATAATAACTTACATACATACAAGAATGTAAGTAAGTTAATTTTAGACCCGAACGGGAGTTTTCGCCAGTGGTATACGGATCCGAACACAATAACCGCCATACCTCACTGGCAGTTCACTACCTAAAGAGAACAGTCCCCGCGATAGCTATCAGCATCGCATTGGTAGCATGTAGTAATAACAGTCCAACTGGTCAACCTCCAGCTGGGGGGGGCATGCCGGTAAGTGTTATTGAAGTGCAGCCCACCAGTGTGCCAATCAGTGCTGAATCTGTCGCACAAACCGAAGGTGCTAAGGAGGTGGAGATCCGTCCCCGTGTGGGCGGCATTCTGCTCAAGCGTCTCTACGAAGAGGGTTCTCCTGTCGTAGCCAGTCAGCCCATGTTTCTAATTGATCCGGTGCCCTATCAAAATGCTCTGGCGCAGTCAAAAGCACAACTCACTCAGCAAAAAGCCCGGAATCAACAAACCCAACGTGAAGAGAATCGACTACAAGGACTATTAGCCACTCAGTCCATTAGTCAGCGGGAATACGACAATGCCGTCTCTGATAATGAAATCGCAAGTGCTGCCCTGCAACAGGCTGAAGTGCGCGTGCGCGACGCAGAGCTTAACCTCTCATATTCGACCGTGACAGCCCCGGTTGCAGGGGTATCAGGTCATTTTCAATTTTCTGAAGGAGCTCTGATAACAGCCAACAATAGTTTACTCACGACCATCGTCCAAGTATCCCAGATCTGGGTACGTTTCAGCTTATCCAATAATGAATTAGTGAGATTCGGCGGCCATCTGACCGAACAAAATGTACAGCAAGTCACTTTGATATTGCCCGACGGGACAGAGTATCTACAAAAGGGACAATTAAATTTTGCTGCGAGCAGAATTGATCCTTTACTAGGCACGCAGATGTTGCGCGCAACTTTTGAGAATGCTGATCAACGGTTATTGCCAGGACAGTTTGTTCGTGTGCGAGTAACCACAGGCGAGCGCAGTGGTGTTTTTATCATACCTCAGACCGCAGTAGTAACATCTGATCTAGGGCGATTCGTATACATAGTGAATGAAAAGAACGAAGCGACCGTTCGTCCCGTCGTAGCCGACAATTGGATAGGTACCAACTGGGTAATTCTTGAAGGACTTAAAGCGGGTGATAAGGTAATAACAAATAATATTATCAAACTCCGCCCAGGCGCCTCCGTCTTGCCACAAGAAACTGTCAAAACGCCGATTCAAGTGCTTAAAGTAGTGCCGGCAGACACGCCCAAAATAATACCAGCAGCACCTCCAGAGGTGGCCCCGAATGATGTACCTGTGGTACCGCCCATAAAACAAGAAGAAGTGGTGTCGATACCTGCGCCTGAGATTATCCCAACGAAAGTACCCGAGATAACACCCATAAAATTACCAGAACAAACTGAGTCTGCTGCAAAAGCTCAAATCACTCAGGATTACGAAGCTTATCTAAAGCGACCAAAACGTAAATTTATTGGTTCTCACACGAAGGAACCCCTGTTCGTCAACTATGCCAAAGACTGGCGACTAAAGATGGATCAACTTGAGAAGCTGAATTATCCAGACCCTGTTAAACGAGAGAAATTATCCGGGACTGTGCAATTCACCCTCGGCATCAGATCGGATGGTAGCTTGGAGTCAGTTGAGATCAATCGTTCATCAGGAAATAAAGCCCTAGAGGAGGAAGCAATACGCTTCGCGAAGCTCGCCGGGAAGAGTGGATTTGCGCCCTTTCCAGCCAAAATTAGACAGGATGTCGACATCCTGCACATCACCCGTACCTTGGCCTTCAAGGAACCACCGAGCAAGTGAACATAATGGTGCATAAGCAGGAAACCGCATGACCAGATTTTTTATTACCCGACCAATATTTGCATCGGTCTTGTCCATGATCATCGTGCTGGCGGGACTCGCCGCAGCGGTGCAGCTACCGATCGCACAATATCCACAAATCGCCCCCCCCACCGTGGTGGTAACTGCCACCTTCCCTGGAGCAAGTGCGGAGACTCTCGCTAAAACTGTTGCTGCCCCTATTGAGGAGCAGCTCAGCGGTATCGAGGGACTGCTCTATTTTGATTCAAGCGCAGACTCTAGTGGCACATTGATCATCACCGCCACATTTGAGATTGGCACTGATATTGACCGAGCCACTTTCAATGTAAGTAACCGACTCAATATTGCGCTGCCACGCTTGCCTGATGAGGTCCGCCGTACCGGTATCGTGGTACAAAAACGCTCGACCGATCTTCTATTGGTCGTGATGCTGACCTCTAAAAATCAAAAACACAACCCACTCTTCCTGAGCAATTACGTCACTCTCAATGTACTAGATGAATTAAAGCGCACCAAAGGTGTCGGTGAAGCACGCATTTTTGGCGCACAAGACTATTCCATGAGAATCTGGCTCCGTACTGACCGCATGGCACAGCTGGGCATTACCACCAGTGACATTGCGGCAGCTATACAGACGCAGAATGCACAGTACGCCGCTGGCAAGATTGGGCAGCAGCCAGCACCTGATGATCAGCAATTGGTCTATACCGTCAGGGCCGAGGGTCGCCTGCTCGAACCCGAGCAATTTGGCAATATTATTCTGCGCGCCGATGGTCCACGTGGAGCGCTATATCTTAAAGATGTAGCACGGATTGAACTCGGTTCTCAAGACTACAACATACGCACCCTACTGAATGGAGAGCCGGGTGTCGGCATCCCAATTTACTTACAAATCGGATCGAATGCTCTGGATACTGCGCGCGCCATTAAAGTAAAAATGGATGAGCTCAAACACCGCTTTCCGGAGGGAATCGATTACGAGATCCCCTACGATACCAGTGATTTCGTAAAGGCTTCGATCGGGGAAGTAATCAAAACACTGGGAGAAGCGATGATCCTGGTGATTCTAGTAGTCTTTGTATTCCTGCAGAACTGGCGTGCGACATTAATTCCGATTATTGCGGTGCCCATTTCTCTCATCGGCACTTTTGCCGGTTTATGGATACTCGATTTTTCCATCAATACCTTGACACTTTTTGCCATGGTCCTTTCCATCGGTATCGTGGTGGATGATGCGATTGTCGTGCTAGAAAACATAGAACGATTAATGGCAGAAGAAAAACTCTCCCCAGTTGATGCAGCCATTAAAGCGATGCAACAGGTGTCCGGAGCGGTCATTGCAATGACCTTAGTCTTGGTTGCGGTATTTCTGCCGGTAGCGTTTCTAGGGGGTATAGCCGGCGAACTCTACCGTCAGTTTGCGGTAACACTAGCTGTAGCCGGGGTTATTTCTGGAGTAGTTGCACTGACCTTGACCCCAGCCTTGTGCGCACTACTGCTAAAGTCTGTGCACGGAACATCCCGCTTCTTCCAACCCTTTAACCATGGATTTGAGCGCGTTAGGAAGTTCTATGTTCACATGGTTGGTCTAACGCTTCGTCATACCATTATCGGCGCAGTGGCCTTTGTGATAGTGATTGGTGGTGTAGCTTATTTAATTAAGACCATCCCAGCTGGCTTTGTCCCGGCTGAAGACCAAGGATACGTCATAACTGCGGTCATCATGCCTGATGGTGCAACATTAAACCGAACCGTTAAAACTACTGATTCGATCCGGGCTACCATGGCAGAGGATCCGGCAGTCGCTTTCCAATTCGCCGTCAATGGATTTGATCTTTTTGGCGGTGGTAACAAGACTAATGCAGCAACCATGTTCGTCCGAATGACCGACTGGTCTGAACGCACGGCAACTGCTGATGATATCGTTAAAAAGCTTTTTGGCATCGGTATGATGCAGCCGGATGGTCTGGCCATCGCATTCAATCCACCCTCAATCAGTGGATTGGGGAATGCGGGTGGCTTTGAAGTCTATGTACAGAGCAGGGAAGACTCCGATCCACTGCGTCTGGCAAGCGTGGTCAATGACTTCATTGCAGCATTGAATCAAGAACCGAGACTGGCCGGCATTAATACTTTCTTCCGTCCGACAGTTCCACAATTATTTGTCGAAGTCGATGAAGCCAAAGCAATTTCGCAGGGTGTCGCCGTCGCCGATATTTATGCCACCTTGCAAAGCACGATGGGCTCCCTCTACATCAATGATTTCAACCGCTCTGGACGCACTTATCGGGTGCAATTACAAGCGGATGCCGAATACCGAATGAAACCAGAGGATCTAGGAAGAGTCTATGTGCGCGCACGTTCTGGTGCAATGATTCCATTGTCAGCCTTAAGCACAGTGACTGATGTCGTTGGCGCAGAACAATTGAATCGTTATAACGGGTTACTAGCTGCAAAGATATATGGTGGTGGCGCTCACGGTGTGAGTTCGGGTGACGCTATTGCAATGGTCGAAGAGATCGCCGAACGAAACTTGCCTGCTGGTTACCAGATCGCATGGACAGGTCAAGCGTACCAGGAGAAACGTACCGGCTCTGCCGCAGTCTTTGCCTTCAGCTTCGCCATTGTTATGGTATTCCTAATACTGGCCGCGCAGTTTGAAACCTGGGTATTACCATTAGCCGTCATCATGGCGGTACCTTTCGCAATGGCAGGCGCATTACTGGCAATATTGCTGCGCGACATGCCCAACGATATCTACTTCCAGATCGGTCTGGTGACATTGATCGGGTTAGCAGCAAAGAATGCGATTCTGATTGTTGAATTTGCAAGTCAAAAGATGAAACAAGGTATGCCGGTTGCTCAGGCGGCAATCGAAGCGGCGCAACTACGATTCCGTCCAATCGTCATGACATCGATGGCTTTTGTTCTGGGTGTAGTACCGCTGGTGATCGCCACTGGGGCAGGGGCGGCTGCACGTCGCTCCATGGGAACAGGAGTATTTGGCGGAATGTTACTGGCTACATTTGTAGCCACCATATTCATTCCACTATTCTTCGCCTGGTTCACACGTAAGCATGTACAACAACCTGCTGAAAAATCAGCGGAAGAGACCCAATGAAGCTGAAACCCAGTATATTGCTGGCGCTACTCAGCCTGCTGCTGTCCTCTTGCGCCATGGGACCCGACTATGCCCGTCCCAAGATCGAAATGGCCGATAACTTTCGTATGGCCGAGATAGAGGGAGAGTCGATTGCCAACCTCCCCTGGTGGGAGCTATTACATGACGAGCAGTTGCAACGTTTAATCCGACAAGCATTAGCAGAAAATAAGGATCTGAAACAGGCCGTAGCAAGCATGGAAGAATTTCAGGCGCGCATATTCATGGCACGTTCAGATTTCTTACCTGGGATCAATGTAAGTACAAATGCCCCCGCTTTCGGTACTCTCGGTGGGTTTGTCGTACCAGGATTTCCGACACCATTTAGTTATTTCGGGCAAGGGACTCTGAACTGGGAGATTGATATTTGGGGCCGAGTCCGACGAGCCAATGAAGCAGCTCGTGCGGATTTACTCGCACGTGAGGAGAATCGCCGGGCAGTCGTCCTCACACTGGTGAGTGGTGTAGCGCAGTCCTATTTCGATCTTCTACAGCTTGATATGCAGCTAGAGATTACCCGTCGTACCTTGCTATCGTGGGAGGAAACAGTGGGTCTTTCCCAGCACCGCCTGCGCGGAGGCCTGATCTCCCGGCTCGATGCAGACCAATTTGAAGCAGAGCGTGCCAACGTATCTGCCAGATTGGCTGAGCTAGAACGCCAAGTAATTCAAAAAGAAAACGAACTAAACTTATTACTCGGAAAGAATCCGGCACCGATTTCACGTGGCCGTCTGCTGACGGATCAGGTGATACTGCCGGAAGTTCCTGCCGGACTTCCCTCTGATCTACTGCAGCGTCGTCCGGATGTCCTACAAGCGGAACAGACCCTAGCTGCTGCCACCGCTCGGATTGGTATGACCAAGGCTGCGCGCTTCCCGAGAATCACACTCACTGGCCTGCTCGGCGTTGCGAGCCCACGGCTAGCAAATCTACTCACCTCCGGTACTGAGTTTGGGATGGGGGGGGTTGGATTAGCCGGCCCGCTACTGAATGCACAGACCCTGGGCCATGAACAACGGGCAGTTGAGGCTCAGTCCAGGCGAGTATTAGCACAGTACGAGCTGACCATACTGACCGCCTTCAAGGAAGTCGAAGATGCGCTGGTAGCGGTACGCACAGCAAAAAGTCAGCGAAAGGCTCAGCAGGAGCAAGTCGACGCACTGCGATCAGCGCTACAAATAGCCCATCTACGTCACCAAGCAGGCATTACCAGTCATTTAGAAGTGCTCATTGCAAAGCGCAGCCTGTTCGCGGCTGAGACTGCTCGCATCAGTGCGCATCGACTGCACCTGGTATCGGTCGTGCAACTCTACAAGGCCTTGGGGGGAGGTTGGTCACCGGGATAAACAAGATACGAGTGGAATGCCTCAGTAGGAAATCCCCTAACGCATAAAGGGTCTGACACTCTCACCAAAAAATTCACGCATCATGAATTCTTCCAGCCCCGCGTTATCTTCGATGCGTGCCGATAGGACAACCACACGGTTAAGTCGAGGGGATTCCCAATTAAAGGTATCCTCGTGATACTGTCTTATCAGTTGAATCATCCTGCGAACGATAGCACGCTCCACATCACCATCTGGACCTGCTTGGACTTCAATTAATTCGAGACGAGAGCTGCTAGGGTCCGTGGTCCATCCCCGGAAAGTAAACTCGGCAGTCCTGGCCCCCATTCTGACAATTCTAAATATACCATTCGTACCTGGGGCCTGGAGATTGCGCTTAATATTGGCCATCCTGATCTCTTCTTCTGATGGCTGGCGGCCTGAAGTCGTCTCTTCAGTATTCTCACGCTCATCAAAATTCCCTGCTGCTCGTCGGCGCGCTCTGGCCTGATTGATGTAGGCCATCATATCCGTAGGAGCCTCCAAACTCCGATCTGAAGGAGGATTTGGTGGTGAGGGCTCGATCGGTCTGGGTTGAGTCTTCACTTGCGCTTGGGGGGTCTTGCGGGGGGAAGGAGCCGGCGACGAGTCCTGGTCCCGTTTTGATTCGGATAACTCTACAAAACGTGCTTCAATTGAAGGTGGCGTTAGAATCTCAACCTTAGGTGATTTTAAAAATAAGCCGAACCCAAAAATAATGGCTAACCAGATAGCAACCGCTAGCGGTACCGGCCACCAGAATCGAATCTCTAGTGATCTGGAGTGTGCTATATGTAGCGAATTATTTATGCTTCACCGCAATCAAAAACTGCTGTGCACCGGCAGTCCGAGCTTGCAACATCGCCTGCACTACAATCCCCTGTGGGGCTTCATGATCTGCTGACACGACTATCTTCTGTTGTGAGTCGTGCAACAACGGCTTGAGTGTCGCCGCTAGGGTTTCCAATGTGACAGAGGTCCTGTTGATAAAGATCTTGCTGTCGCTTGTTAGGGTCAGCGTCACTGGGGTATCTGCGCTGAGTTTTTCAGCCTCCCCCTGGGGCAGATTCACCTGCAGAGAATCAAGATTCTGCATTGACAACGATGCGAGCATGAATGTTGCCAACAGAAAGAACATCACATCAATCATCGGGATGATTTCAATGCGCCCTTTACGGACCTCCCTGGATTTACGCAGCTTCATGGCTACCATCCTGTGGATTCAAACGGATATGATCAATTAATCGCGTACCCAATCGCTCCATCTGGTCCATGGTTTGTGATTGCAAGCGAGAGAAGTAGTTGAATCCGAACAATGCCACCAGAGCAATCAGCAGTCCGACCACCGTTGCAATGAGTGCCTCAGCCACACCACCAGTCACCGCCGTCGGATTGACGATCCCCTCGCTACCAATCACCTGGAAGGCCCGCATCATCCCGACCACCGTTCCAACCAGCCCGAGCAAGGGCGCAGCGGTAACGATCGTCTCAAGAGCCCATAGCCTTCTAGCAAGATTGCTCTCGATCACTTGGGCCTCATCAGCGGCTCGTGATTCAATCCACCATGAGGGTTGATGCCGACTGGCGATCAGTACCTCAAAGAAACGCTTGTAATAGTGCCGATCATCCAGTCCTGAGAGGATTTTTTCTAGATCACCCCATTTGAAACCATAGGTTTCAACCAGATTTAGCAAGTCATGCGAGAGTCGAGCAAAGCGCCAGTAGAGAAAAGCTTTTTCTAGCATGATCGCCAGAGCGAGTATCGCCAGAAGCGATAGCGGCAAGATAATGATTCCGCCGAGTTTTAGTGTGGTCAACGTTTGATTCAGCTCTTCCATATTTATCTCCAAATTAGGGATATTCTCCCAACCACCGGTTGCTAACTAAAAAGGTTACTGATACCAGGATATGTTCCTAGCATGACTTAAACTGGAAATTCTACTCCCGTCCCAGAGTTAATAAATATTGGCGATTAGATCCTTGACCTAAGTTGGCAAGGATGAATGAATCTCACGATCATAGCAGTAGATTGTTACGCCCTCCCAGACTGAAGAAAACCACATCATTCAGAGCAAGAGGAAGTAAACAAGACATTCCCACATCGCCACCTATAATTAAAGCGTATCTAACAGATGATGAAGATGAATAACATAATTTCAGTACTTGTAATTGGGGCTGCATTCCTCTCGCCCACCTGCGCTTTGGCACAAGGCTCAGCATCAACTCAAGTGAGACGGTCCCGGCTCCTGCAGTGGAAATGGAACGTGGAAAAGTAGGTAAGGAAGATACTAAAAGGTAACAAAGCAGAAAACTCAAGAGTGAGTCTCGAGGAGATCACCGATGGGATGCCCTGGAGACAAGAATCGAGGGCTAGTCCGATCCGACTAAATCCTCAAGGAACATGGCAATCACTCGGGACCCCTCAAGTAACCCCCCTTAAAATGACCAAGAGAGATCTTTTAATGAAAAAATCTTTAATAACTACAGCATTATTAGCAATATCCTTCACCATCGCACCGATGGCAGAAGTATTGGCTGAGACAATGGGCCCCCTACTATCCGACAATAAGCAGGTGATTCCTTATCTACCGAAGGATGTAAAACTCACAGAGGGAGCAAGTTTCCGATGTGACGAAAATGGTAAAACGACAAAAATCGCCTCTGTCCATGGCCGCTGCATGAATTACAGGAGCGCTGGAACAGCCACATCATGGAGAGTCCGCTACATATACGAAGGACAGGCCGACCGCGTTTTCAAATACACAAAGAATGGCAATAGAGAGGTAGTGACGCCATGGGTTACATTTGATCCGGATGACAGCGATGTCTATGGGCCACCTCTATTTGTTTCTGCCGGGGCGAAACAACAGTTTGTAAGTAATAGAGATCCTAGCGGTACAGACAGTGCCAAAGCTTCTACAAATAGCTCTACACCATCTGTGGAATCCAAATCCCGCTCCGTCACAACGGTCGACTGTAGCAGACTGGATTCCTACTCAAAGATAGCCTGTGAAGCCGGCAACGCGAGCACACAGGAAGCGATCAAGAGTCTGCCTATCCCACAAACTATCGCTGCGCCAGACTGTAGCGGGCTAGGACCTTTCGCGAAGATTGCCTGCGAGGCGACCAATGCAGCGGCAATTGAAGCACTCAAAAGTCCTAGTAGGTAGCGACAGCAGAACTGCTATCCCCTTACCTCCTCACTTCCCGGCATCAGGCCGGGGGCTTCTTTCAACAAGAACTCTCTGAAGGCTTGAGCTACGCTGGAGAGGCGTTTGTTCTTCCGATGCACCACATGCCAGTGTCGAATAATGGGGAAGTCCTGAACGTCCAGCACCTTGAGACGGTTTGTTAGCAACTCTAGCTCGGCTGTATGCAATGACATGATCCCTAATCCCATACCCGCTTGAACCGCCTGCTTGATTGCCTCATTGGTATCCGTTTCCATCCCTCGGTTAATACTGATGTGGTGCGCCGCAAAAAATCGCTCCATCGCACCACGAGTTCCAGAGCCAGGCTCACGTACCAGGAAAGTTTCTTGCCCCAATCTTTTTACAGGAATTCTGTGCAGTTTGCACAGCGGATGATCAGGTGGAGCGATCACAACGAGCGGATTCTCCATGAATGATTCTGTGGCGATATCTTGGTTATCTGGGGGTTGACCCATAATCGCAAGATCGGTCACATTGTCGGCTAACTGCTTGAGAACAGTTTCACGGTTAGAAACGTTCAAACTCACCGTAACACCGCTATAGCGCTGACAAAATTTTGCCAGTAAATTTGGAGCAAAGTAATTGGCGGTACTCACTACGGAGATATTGAGCTTCCCACGCTCTAAACCTTTCAGCTCATCTAGCGCCAGCTCCATATCCGCCAGCTGCCCGGAGATACCACGGCTATAATGATTGAGTTCGTGGCCAGCATCGGTCAGAAAGATCTTCTTACCCATTTGCTCGAATAAGGGCAACCCGATGTTATCTTCCAACTGCTTAATCTGCATTGAAACTGCCGGCTGAGTTAGATAGAGCTCCTCGGCAGCACGCGAGAAACTCAGGTTACGGGCAACGGACTCAAATACTTTTAACTGCCTTAAAGTAACATGTAGCATCAGTTGGATAAACGCAAGTAATGATAAGCTTAATCTTATCATGATTATCATAATTATTAATTTGTTCTTATGGTTATCAGCCTATATAGTTCTACCTGAAACTCACAATTTGTCATGTTCGTAACACAATCTCCTTGCTTCTATTTCTGTAGAAATTGAGTGGGATTTAACTGGAGGAAAAGCGATGGCAGCGAAAACATATAATGCTGGTGTAAAGGAATATCGGCACACCTATTGGACGCCAGATTACACCCCACTGGATACCGACCTTCTGGCTTGCTTCAAGATCACCCCTCAGGCCGGTGTGCCCCGTGAAGAGGTCGCAGCAGCAGTTGCTGCAGAATCTTCCACCGGCACCTGGACCACGGTCTGGACCGATCTGCTGACCGACTTAGATTACTATAAAGGCCGCGCCTACCGGATCGAGGATGTACCGGGCGATGACACCTGCTTCTATGCTTTCGTTGCATACCCGATCGACCTCTTTGAAGAGGGTTCCGTTGTTAACGTGCTAACCTCTCTGGTGGGTAATGTGTTTGGATTCAAGGCGCTGCGCGCTCTACGCCTTGAAGATATACGCTTCCCAATTGCCTATGTGAAGACCTGTGGCGGCCCTCCGACCGGCATTCAGGTTGAACGTGATCGCTTCAACAAATATGGTCGTGCGTTGCTAGGCTGCACTATCAAGCCTAAGCTCGGTCTATCCGCAAAGAACTATGGCCGTGCAGTCTACGAGTGCCTGCGCGGTGGCCTAGACTTAACCAAGGACGATGAAAACGTCAATAGCCAACCTTTCATGCGCTGGCGTGATCGCTTTGAATTCGTGGTAGAGGCTTGCCAAAAAGCCGAACGTGAAACCGGCGAACGCAAGGGTCACTACCTGAACGTAACCGCACCGACCCCAGAAGAGATGTACAAGCGTGCTGAATTTGCTAAGGAACTGGGCGCGCCGATCATTATGCATGACTACTTGACCGGTGGCTTAACCGCCAATACAGGTCTAGCTAACTGGTGCCGTAACAATGGCATGATGCTGCACATTCACCGTGCCATGCACGCGGTGCTCGACCGCAACCCCCACCACGGCATTCATTTCCGCGTATTGACCAAGATACTCCGTCTGTCAGGTGGTGACCACCTGCACTCAGGCACCGTGGTCGGTAAATTAGAAGGTGACCGTCAGGCCACACTCGGCTGGATCGATACCATGCGCGACAAGTTCATCAAGGAAGATCGCAGCCGTGGACTGTTCTTTGATCAGGACTGGGGCTCCATGCCGGGTGTATTCCCTGTTGCTTCCGGTGGGATTCATGTCTGGCACATGCCAGCACTGGTTGCCATCTTTGGTGATGATGCTTGCCTACAGTTCGGTGGTGGGACGCTCGGACATCCATGGGGTAACGCAGCCGGTGCAGCAGCCAACCGCGTCGCACTTGAGGCCTGTGTAGAAGCTCGCAATCAAGGTGTAGAGATAGAGAAGGAGGGCAAAGATATTCTAACTAAAGCAGCCGCTCATAGCCCAGAGCTTAAAATCGCCATGGAAACTTGGAAAGAGATTAAGTTCGAGTTCGATACGGTCGACAAGCTGGATGTAGCCCACAAGTAAATACTTACAGGGCGAATTCGATCAGAGATCTGGTTCGCCCTACAACCCAATTCAAGGAGTGAGTCATGAGTGAAGTGATTGATTATAAATCCCGCGTAAGCGACCCAGCCAGCCGTAAGTTCGAGACCTTTTCCTACCTGCCTGCGATGTCGAAAGACGGCATCAAGAAACAGGTGGAGTATCTGGTAAAGAAAGGCTGGAACCCTGCGATTGAGCATACTGAACCACAGTACATCATGGATTCATACTGGTATATGTGGAAGCTGCCCATGTTTGGTGAAACCGATGTGGATCATGTGCTGGCTGAAGCTGATGCTTGCCACAAGGCCAACCCAGATAACCATGTCCGTCTAATTGGTTATAACAACTTCAACCAATCCCAAGGCACAGCCATGGTGATATACCGCGGCAAGACTGTCTAGGCAGCGGTAAGGTTGCCCCAAGCCCCCGCTGCCCGAAAGGGTCGGGGGCTTTTGTTTATCTGCAAAAAAATGATATCCAGGAGCCCATCATGAGCGAGATTATCGAACAGTATAGAGTCACCAAAGAGCCCTACTACCGAGCCGTTGCAGATGAGGTGGAGCTGTATGAGGCAGCCTATTCTGTACGTATGCCGATGATGCTTAAAGGTCCGACCGGTTGCGGCAAGACCCGATTCGTCGAGTACATGGCATGGCGGCTTAAAAAACCACTGATTACAGTGGCCTGTAACGAGGATATGACGGCTTCCGATCTGGTCGGGCGTTTCTTACTCGATGCGCAAGGCACGCGCTGGCAGGATGGTCCACTCGCTGTTGCAGCTCGTTATGGCGCAATCTGCTACTTAGATGAAGTGGTCGAAGCGCGGCAAGATACGACCGTCGTGATCCACCCATTGACTGATAACAGACGCGTACTCCCACTGGAGAAAAAGGGCGAACTGATTCATGCCCATAATGATTTCCAACTGGTGATCTCTTATAACCCCGGCTACCAGAGTCTGATGAAAGATCTAAAACAATCGACCAAGCAGCGCTTCGGTGCGATGGACTTTAATTATCCAGATCATGCCACCGAGATGGAGATTGTGACCCATGAGACAGGAGTGGATGAATCGGTGGCTGATAAGCTGGTCTCAATTGCTGAACGTGCACGTAACCTTAAAGGACATGGCCTGGATGAAGGTATCTCTACACGGATGCTGATTTATGCTGGGAGCCTGATCGCCAAGGGAGTTAGCGCTCCCTCCGCTTGCCGTATCGCACTCGTTCGACCGATCACCGATGACCCTGATATGCGTGATGCACTGGATGCAACCGTAACAACTTTTTTCTAGTATTAGCGTTATAGCGATACAAAGAGCGCAGAAGACCGACATGGCTATTAATCCCGATGATTACAAAGAACTACTGGAAGACCTAGAGCCAGAGTCTGTCGCCTTGTTGCATGTGACATGGCCTGAAGCTACAAAGGTATTCTCTCCGCGTGGCCTGGATAATTATCTGAAGGGAGCCTCTGCGTTGCGGGGTCTTGGACGCGGACGCGGGGTCGTCGACGCATGGATCAATGAGGCTCCACAGGTCGCTAAAGAGGTGGGCGAGGATGTTGTGGGTGATCTGGCAACAGCAGCCCTGACACTTGCTTCAAGAACCTCCGGTGCAGTCATCGAACTCGTTCTCGCAACCGCACCCACCGCAGCCAAGCGCCTGGGCGATGCGCAACTATTTCAACAGTACCTACAATTCCTCAACACACTGATCGCTCAAGCACCTCGCGGTGTTCGGCCCATGCTGGATAAGCTGGATGTGCTGTTTGGACAACTGACTCTAGGGGGCCTCCGTCGCTGGGCATTGTGGGGGGCTCATGCACACCGCACGAACTATGAAGAGCAGATTAAGTATTTCAGCCTAGATTCTAAGGAATCTATCGCAGTACTACAGAGGGAGCGGAAAGGAACTCTGTTCGTGGATGTACAACGCCGTATCAACATGTATCTACGTGCACTATGGGCGCGTGATTTTTTCATGAAGCCGACCTCCGGTGACTATGAAACGCGAGAGGGCTACAAGCCCTTTATCGAGGATTATTTCATCCACCTACCGGATGCTTATGACGCTCATGGGACCACCCCTGCTAGCGAAGTTTATCGAGCGGCGGCAGTCCATGCTGCCGCACACTTGGTCGAAACAAAGAGTCCAATCTCTGCTGAATCACTCAATCCTCTGCAGATGGCGGTGATCTCGGTGATTGAGGATGCTCGCGTGGAAGCACTCTCGATCAGACGATTCCCCGGACTGCGACAGACCTGGGCGGCATTACACAGCGCCACACCATTAATGAACGTCAGTACCGGTGACTATCTCAACCGACTGGCACGTGCGCTGATTGATCCATCCTACCAAGATAACGATGACTGGGTAACCGAGGGCCGACTACTCTTCTCTCAGTCCCAAGACAGACTCGATAGCCACCACATATCTTGGGAGATTGGTGTTCAGTTAGCGCACAAGATCAAGGACAAAAAAATTCCATTTAACCCTCGGACTGACCAGCTGACAGCCCCCTACCTGGATGACAACCGCTACTTCTGGGAGTTCGAGGAGTTCGATCTTGAGAAGTCACAATCTGCCGGCCATGACACGCCCAAACAGTTGCGTAAATACGTCAATGTAATGGAATTTGCAAACGAGGTGGAGGTCGAAGGCGCTGGAGATGATGCGCAGGAAGTCTGGGTTATGGGAACAGAGCTGTTCCCCTATGAGGATGCTGGCATTTCCTACAATGAATTAGAGGGTAAAGAGCCGGTATCGCAGCCCTATCATTACTCCGAGTGGGATTACCAGATCCAGTTGGAGCGCCCGGCCTGGGTAACGGTTCAAGAGAAACGCGCCAAGTCTGGGGATACACAGCTGATTGATGATATCGCCACACAATACAAGCGCGAGATCTCACGTATGAAATTTCTACTGGATGCAATGCAGCCACAGGGCGTACAACGTATTCGTAAGCTAGAAGATGGTGATGAGATCGATCTTAATGCGGCCATCTCCTCCATGATCGACATGCGAATGGGGGTACAACCGGATTTGCGTTTCATGATGCGCTCAGTCAGAAAGATTCGTGATATCTCAGTCCTAGTGCTGCTTGATTTGTCCGAATCCACCAATGAGAAAGTTGCTGGGCAAGAACTCTCGGTGCTGGACCTTACCCGTCAGGCAACGGTACTGCTGGCTGATGCGATTAACAAGATCGGAGATCCCTTTGCTATCCATGGTTTCTGTTCAGATGGTCGACACGATGTAGAGTATTATCGCTATAAGGACTTTGATCAGCCTTATACTGAAATACCCAAAGCTCGTTTGGCGGGAATGACCGGGCAACTCTCGACACGGATGGGTGCAGCCATTCGACATGCCAATCACCATCTCAAGCTACAGCGTTCGGCCAAAAAACTATTATTGGTGATCACGGATGGCGAACCAGCAGATGTGGATGTACGTGACCCACAGTATCTACGTTACGACACCAAGAAGGCGGTAGAAGAGGCGGGGCGCTGCGGTGTCATCACTTATTGCATGAGCCTCGATCCACGCGCCGACCAATACGTATCACGTATATTCGGTGCAAAGAATTACATGGTGGTGGACCATGTGGAACGATTACCCGAGAAATTACCATTACTTTATGCAGGGCTGACCCGATGACAATACAACATTATGCAGGGATCGACCAAGACGAAAATGGGGGCCTGACACATCTCGGCCGGGTGGTACGTGATGCCTGGGTATTTGGCATCCTGCCAGAGTCAGAGACCTGCGCCGGATGGGATGGTTCACAGATGCAGAACCTGTATGAGCAGGTCTATGCCGCTTGGGGACCCTATGCACATCTCCCTAGCCGATTACCAGATGATCTTCAACAAAAGCATGCGACACTCTATGCTCAGGCTGTGGTAACCGCTAAGAATGAGGGCTGGGATGCGGAGCTCGGAGAGGATGAATAGTTACAAGGATCTAGTTTCGAGATAAAGGAAACTGGATCACACTCGCCGGCCCATCATTCTTCGACTTGCTGGCCAGTGCCTGTAGCGCACGCGGAAATTCTGTTTGCAGCCGTGCCATGATGTTCGACTGCCCCTGTCGATAGTAGACGGCTTCGTACTCTACTGGTTGATCTAGAGAGATACGCGCCTGCGGCCTGAATTTACGCCAAGCGATGTCAACCCAGCACTTGCGTTCTCCATCTAAGAATACAAATTCTTCATCATCCAGGATGGCCAGATATTGCATTGTTCGAATGGGAACGAATAACTCGTGTGATGCACTGTTAGCAAGCAGCGTAATGGCCAGATTGTAGGTGGTAGCAGGCAGATGTCTGGACTCATGACTGACTTCCTGATCGCGGTAACAGGTTATCTCCATTCTTGCTGATCCTTCTAGATGCTGATCTTTAGATTGTATAGCGACAAATAAGAAAACGGTACACCCAGATTCTCAAAACTTTCCTGGAAGTAAAGTGATGCGCCCCACCCGTTTCGAAAAACCGGAAGCCAGTCGCAATGACTGGCAAGTCATCCGAACCCTTCTACCTTATCTATTGGAGTTTAAGGGCCGGGTTGCCTTGGCACTGATACTGCTGGTGATGGCTAAATTTGCCAGTGTCGCTGTTCCTCTGGTGTTAAAGGAAATCGTCGACGCTCTTGACCAGCCGCGAGCCATGCTCGTGCTGCCGGTACTGCTGCTGCTGGGTTATGGAGGGCTACGCCTTTGCAGTACGCTATTCGGTGAATTACGAGATGCCGTATTTGCCAAGGTCACTCAGCGCGCCATCCGACGGGTGGCGTTCAGGGTATTCGGTCATCTGCATGCATTATCTCTAAGATTCCACCTGGAACGTCAGACCGGTGGAGTATCTCGCGATATCGAGCGCGGCACCCGTGGCATTTCTTTTCTGCTGAATTTCATGCTGTTCAATATCTTGCCGACGCTGCTTGAGATTGGATTGGTCGCGGCAATCCTTCTCTCTAAATATGATATTTGGTTCTCGGTGATCATCTTTGTCACGCTGGTAGCTTATATCGCGTTCACACTATTCATTACAGAGTGGCGCATGATCTTCCGCCGAACAATGAACGATATGGACTCAAAGGCCAATACCCGAGCCATTGACAGCCTTCTCAATTATGAAACAGTCAAATACTTTGGTAACGAGTCGTGGGAGGCACGTCGGTACGATGAACATATGCAAAAGTGGGAGGTTGCAGCGGTTCGGAATCAAACTTCCCTCGCCGCACTTAATGCGGGCCAGAGTGCCATCATCGCGATCGGGGTCACACTTCTAATGCTGCTAGCCGCCGATGGAGTGGTCAAGGGCAGCATGTCTCTCGGCGATCTGGTGCTAGTGAATGCCTTTATGTTGCAGCTGTATATGCCCCTGCACTTCCTCGGATTTGTTTATCGTGAGATCAAGCATTCCCTGGCAGACATGGAAAAAATGTTCAGCCTGCTCGCAGAAAACGAAGAGATCAAGGATAAGCCTGGCGTAAATGATCTCATCACGGGGAAAGGGGCCATTCGGTTCGATCGGGTGAATTTCAGCTATGAGCCTAACCGTCAGATTCTGTTTGATGTGAGCTTCGAGATTCCGGCCGGATGCACGGTTGCCGTGGTTGGACAGAGCGGCTCCGGAAAGTCTACCCTGGCACGCATACTCTTCCGTTTTTATGATGTGTCAGAAGGATGCGTCCTGATTAATGATCAGGACATCCGAGATATCACCCAGAAGAGTTTACGATCAGCCATTGGCATTGTTCCTCAGGATACGGTGCTGTTCAATGACAGCATTTATTACAATATTGCATACGGACGGCCTGATGCAACCCGTGAAGAGGTATTCGAGGCCGCAAAGTCTGCACACATCCATACCTTCATCGAGGGCCTTCCTGATCAGTATGAAACGACTGTAGGAGAGCGTGGGCTCAAACTCTCCGGAGGAGAGAAGCAGCGCGTTGCAATCGCCCGTGCAATATTGAAGAATCCAAGGATTCTCATATTTGATGAGGCCACCTCAGCGCTAGATTCAAAATCTGAAAAGATCATACAGTCAGAACTCAAACGTATTGCCGCGGATAGAACCACCCTCACCATCGCCCACCGACTCTCTACCATCGCCGATGCCGATCAAATTCTGGTCATGGATAAGGGAAGCATCATCGAGCGTGGCACCCATCGTGAACTGCTCGCATTTAACGGCAGCTATGCACATATGTGGGAACTACAGCAGCAGGAAGAGCAGACACTGCTACAATTAAAAAGAGAGGGTGCAGATAAAGGTTGAAATGAGCTAGGAAAGTAACGTTATTCCGGAGGGAGATTCCACAGATTTCCTCTACAATTGGAATATAAACTTGCTCTATCTATCTATTTTTGATAACTTATCTTAGATTCTCAATAAGTCCGTGTACAGCGGATCGCTTTCTTACAATGGAGCAAGAAAAATGAACAGAGCCATCCTTGCGCTGGTCGTCATGCTTGCAGTCACCGGAAGTGCTTTTGCACAGAAGGGTGATCTAACCCTCAAGTCCCGTGCTGCGCTCATTTTTGATGCTCAGCAGGGTCACGCCATCTATAGTAAGAATACCGATACCGTTATGCCGATCGCATCCATTACCAAGCTGATGACAGCGATGGTGGTTCTAGATGCGCAGCTACCCTTGTCCGAAGAGATCACTATCGACTCTGCCGATATTGATGTCCTCAAGAATACACGTTCCCGCTTGAAGGTGGGATCCAGCCTGACACGTCAGCAGTTGCTAAGGTTAGCACTCATGTCATCTGAAAACCGTGCAGCCGCAGCGCTAGGCCGAGCCTACCCCGGCGGTATCGAAGCATTCGTCTCAGCGATGAATAACAAGGCATTTGAGCTTGGTATGGGGAATAGTCGCTTCGTCGACTCCACCGGACTCAGCAGTGCCAATGTTTCTACCGCTCGTGATCTGGTGAAGATGGTTGAGGCTGCCCATTTCTATGAAGTCATCCGCGAGTTTTCTACTACCACCTCACATGCACTCGATTCACCGGATTATCGACGAGGCCTGAAATATACCAACTCTAATAATCTGGTAAATAGTGGTCAGTGGCAGATCGGCGTGTCAAAGACCGGCTTTCTAAGTGCAGCCGGTCGTTGCCTGGTGATGCAGGCGAATATCACTGGTAAGCCGGTGATCATCGTTCTGCTGGATTCAAACGGGAAGAAGACCCGTATCGGTGACGCCATCCGTATCAAGCAGTGGATGGAAGCGAGTCTCGCTCGCAAACGTAGCAGTTAACTGATCCTAGCGGCAGTAGTAGTAGTTAATGCACTGCCGGTCTAGACAACTCAGAGTAATAGGAATGCGAGGACTGCAATCAAGGTAGGTGGCAGTGCCGCAACCAGCAGACCCAATGGATGGATCGATTCATCCTCGAAAGACCCCTTGAGGATAGAAAATCCTGCCGGGTTTGGGGCATTGGCAATCACTGTCAGCCCCCCACCCGTGACCGCCCCTGCAACGAGCGCATACTTAAACTCGGCAGTCGGCGCATCCATCAACGAACCCAGATAAGTCAATGCCGCATTGTCAGTGATCGCGGTGAGTAAGGTCGCCCCAAAATAAAGTGTCGTGCTATCCATCCCTGACAGCAAGGGCTGCAACCACCATTTCTGCTGCCCCCCCAGGACGACTAAACCCGCCAAGAAGAAAGCAACCAGTAACCCCTCACGCAGGATCAGTCGGTCCTGGAAGCGCTCATAAGCATGGGCAAATCCCAGAAAGAACAGCAGTAGCCCCATGAAAACCACCGGATAATGGGCAAAGACCACCACCCCGATCAGGAACAACAGGTGGACGCAGACCACTGGCAGAGGAACACTGGTTTTTTCAGAGGGTTTCCCTCCCTGCATATTGGATAACTCACGTTGAAACAGCAGTGTGACCACCAGCGCATTTAACAACACCGCCAGCGCCGCCTTCCAACCAAAGGTAGTAAACATAAAGGTGATATCCCACCCCCACTTCCCGGCCACCATCAATACTGGCGGTGCGGCATACGGCGTCAGCGTCCCACCGATCGAGATATTGACGAACAACACACCGAGAGTGGCATACTTGAACTTAGTCGAGATTCCATTCGAGTAATAGCGTTCAAACAGAATCAGTGCAGCCAGTGTCATGGCTGCAGGCTCAGTGATGAAGGAGCCCAGTAAAGGTACAAATGATAATGTAATGAAGTAGAAGGCCTTCTCACGTGAGCATGGAATGACACGTGCAATCGTCTCGACACTGTTCTTCGCAAATTGCAGAATCGGCCTACTGCCCGCAATCACCATGATAACGAATACGAACATCGGTTCAATGAAGCTCTGTCGATCAAGGTAGGCGATCGCGGCGAGCTTCCCGTCTATAGACATCATCGCCACAATCAGTACCATCGCCCAGAATCCAAAGACCACTTCGACCTCTCCCAGCAGGTGCCAGACACCGGCATGAGAGGGTTGTGTGTGGGCCAGGTGCTCGAAGAACTTGGTCGAGAATGTATGGATAACCGCGATACCGAAGAGCGCGGCACCGATGATTTCTAATGCGGCAGGATTCATTTACACGTGACCACTATGGTTTTTGAAAACCGGTCAATGGGTGATTGCCCAGCAGGACAGACTGATCGATTGAGCATGGAAGGTATGATACGTGAAAGTTTCAGGTTCTGGAAACGACGGCGGCACAGCTGCTATCGCCAAGCTTGGCTCATCACTTGCTAATCACCCTCGACGGTTAATCTGTTTTGTGGCCATCCCTCTTATCTCTGACCGGTATACGCCAGATGAAGACCAATAGGACAATTCCCAGGGTGGCCATCAACAACTGCTGCCAAGGCTGAGGTAGCAGCAGAATAGAGATACCGAATGAGATCACCATCATTAGATAGATCCAGCGCTTGACCCGAAGGGGGATGCTACGATGCTCATGCCACTCCCGAATGATCGGGCCTGCGAAGCGGTTACTGAGCAAGCGATCATGGAACCGTTCGGAACTGCGAGCGAAACAGGCAGCAGCCAAGAGTATGAAAGGGGTCGTGGGAAGTACTGGCAATACCACACCCAATACAGCCAACACCAGTGCGGCAATACCCAGTGTTAAGTACAGAATACGCACCATGCGTGAATCATGCGGACGAAACGAGCCCGTCCCACGTTCAGTCGGCTGATTTTTCTCCTCTAAATCTCCCTGCATATCCGTCCCTTCAGTCTAATGAGCAACATCAAGCCGGCCTTGACCGGACTGTGATGACGGACTAAACATAGCGAGTATAATATGCAAGCGCTCTAGAATTTGGAATGCCAACCCCTTACCAAATCAATCCTAATCGGGTGTGACGTCCTTTTAGGCGGAGAAGATCCGATTGAAGATGGAATCGTAGCTCAATCATGATTTAATGATCTAAATTTATATTCTGAGGTGAACATGACTAAATTAAATACCCTTCTTAATCTGAGTCTATTGGTGGTGAGCATGACTCTACTACCCCAGGTCGCATACTCTCAAGACAAACCCGGAGTGACCGGTGTGACAGAGCTCGTCATGACCGATATCCTCAAAGGAAATGGGGCAGAAGCAACCGTTGGATCAATGGCTGAGGTTCATTATACCGGCTGGCTTTTTGACCCATCCGGCCCATTGAATAAAGGTAAGAAGTTTGACAGCTCACGCGATCGTAGCGGCCCCTTCTCATTTCTATTAGGGGCGGGTCGGGTGATCAAGGGATGGGATAAGGGTGTTGTTGGGATGAAGATTGGTGGAAGACGGATGTTGATTGTGCCCCCCTCTATGGGTTATGGCTCCACCGGTGCAGGAGGTGTCATCCCACCGAATGCAACTCTAATCTTTGATGTTGAACTCCTCAGCCTACGCCAAGGTCCGACGCACTAAGCAGCAAGGATACGTCATACACAGTAGCGAGTACGGCACGGTCAGGGGAGCGTCATGAAAATACACGAGTACCAAGCCAAGGAAATTCTACGTGGATTTGGTGTCTCTACACCTCTCGGAATCCCCTGCCATAGCGTCGATCAAGCAGTATCTGCTGCCACTCAACTGGGTGGCAGCACTTGGGTCGTCAAGGCACAGATACATGCAGGTGGTCGTGGCAAGGGCGGAGGGGTGAAGGTCGCGAATTCACTCGACGAAGTCAGTCAGATTGCTACGAAGATGCTCGGAATGACCCTGATCACACACCAGACCGGTGTGCAGGGACAAGTCGTTCGAAAACTCCTGATCGAGCAGGGTGTCGATATCAAGAAGGAGCTCTATATCGGAATGGTGGTAGACCGTACCAACCAGCGGGTATGCCTGATGGCGAGCTCTGAGGGTGGGATGGACATTGAACAGGTCTCCGCTCATACCCCTGAAAAAATTCATAAGGTACTGATTAATCCGCTCACAGGATTGGATGATCAGGATGCTGCCAACATCGCTCGCAAGATTGGTATTGCTGAATCCGCACTCCCTGAGGCTCAATCCTTTCTACACAATTTATACCAAACCTTTGACGGAACCGATGCATCACTGGTTGAAATTAACCCATTAATAATTGACGCCGATAATCATATCCTCGCGCTCGATGCAAAAATGAATTTCGACGATAACGCGTTATTTCGTCACCCCGAGATCGCCGCCTTGCGCGATCTCGACGAGGAGGACCCGTCTGAGATCGAAGCATCCAAGTACGATCTGTCTTACATCTCCCTAGACGGTAATATCGGATGTTTGGTCAATGGCGCAGGCCTGGCAATGGCGACCATGGACATCATCAAGCTCTATGGCGGCAGTCCTGCTAACTTTCTAGATGTCGGCGGTGGCGCCACAGCTGAGAAGGTGGCAGAAGCCTTCAAGCTGATGCTGCATAACCCAAATCTGCAAGCCATCCTGATTAACATATTCGGCGGCATTATGAAGTGCGACGTGATTGCGGAGGGGGTAGTGGCAGCCGTTCGTGAAGTCAGACTCAGCGTTCCTCTGGTGGTCCGTCTTGAGGGGACCAATGTGGATCTCGGCAAAAAAATACTCGCTGAATCTGGGCTGCCCATCATCTCAGCCAGCAATATGTCAGATGCTGCAGAAAAGGCCGTCACCGCAGCAAGGGGGGTCTAGATATGCCTATCCTGATCAATAAGAATACCCGTGTCATGACTCAAGGTATGACCGGCAAGACCGGGCAATTTCATACCCGTATGTGCCGAGACTATGCCAATGGAAAGAATTGTTTTGTTGCTGGAGTGAACCCTAAAAAACCCGGTGAGGATTTTGAAGGGATTCCGATCTATGCAACCGTTGCTGAGGCGAAAAAGGCCAGTGGAGCAACCGTCTCCGTAATTTATGTACCACCCCCATTCGCCGCAGCCGCGATTGATGAAGCGGTCGAGGCTGAAATGGATCTGGTCATCTGCATCACTGAAGGAATCCCGGTACGAGATATGCTACGCACTCGATACAAGATGCAGGGCCGAAAGACCCGTTTGATAGGGCCTAACTGCCCCGGAATCATCACCCCAGACGAGATCAAGATCGGGATCATGCCCGGACACATTCATAAAAAAGGTCGCATCGGTGTGGTCTCTCGATCAGGCACCCTGACCTATGAAGCGGTATCTCAATTGATGGAGCAGGGACTAGGCCAGTCGACCTGTATCGGTATTGGGGGGGACCCGGTAAATGGATTAAAACACCTTGATGTGATGCAACTCTTCAATAACGATGATGAGACCGATGCGGTTGTGATGGTGGGCGAGATCGGCGGTTCAGATGAGGAGGACTGCGCACGGTGGGTCAAGGATCATATGCAAAAACCAGTGGTCGGATTTATTGCTGGTGTGACCGCTCCGGCGGGTAAGCGTATGGGTCATGCTGGCGCCATCATTTCTGGCGGCAAGGGAACGGCTGCGGAAAAGATTGCAGTGATGGAAGAGTGCGGGATTCGGGTGACGCGTAATCCTGCAGAGATGGGAAAGCTACTCAGATCAATCTTGCCATAATCAGACTCGTGTGATGACCGTCTTGAAATGACCCTGATCTCGATTATCTTCGCACTCCTTCTAGAGCAATGGCGTCCGGATCAGCGTTACAATCAGGCCGTATTACTCGTCTCATCCTACACCGACTCACTAGAACGTCACTTCAATACTGGGGTCAGTCGTCATGGCATCGCGGCATGGTTTGCTGCAGTGACTCCACTGATTCTCATCACAGGATTGATCTATTACCTTCTTCTGAATTTGAGCCCCGTACTGGCATGGATTTGGAATGTATTAGTTCTTTATTGCACCATGAGTCTTCGTCAATTCAGTCGACCATTTGCAGAAATTAACCAGTCGCTGAAGGAGGGCGACCTGCCTCGTGCGCGAGAGTTACTGCGTCAATGGAGCGGATTACCCGCCGATGAACTCAGCAGTAACATGATTGCTCGGGTCGCAATTGAGTTGGGTCTGGTTCATTCGCACCGGTACCTGTTCGGTGTGATTGTATGTTTTGTGTTACTGCCTGGTCCGATGGGCGCGGTGCTGTATCGTCTCGCAGACTTCCTGAGCGAGCGTTGGGGGGGGCATCCGGGAGATGAGTCAGGAGAGTTCGGTCAATTCGCTGCAGGTGCATTCAAGATTATAGACTGGCTCCCTTCAAGACTGACCGCGGGGAGCTTTGCCATCGCGGGTAACTTTGAAGATGCAGTTTATTGCTGGCGAGCACAGTCCGAATCATGGGTGAACCATTCACAGGGAATCATCCTTGCCAGTGGTGCAGGTGCACTGGGGGTTCGGTTAGGAGATTCGCTGCAGGAGGTCGGTTCTGAACACTACCGGCCGGAATTAGGGATCGGAGAAGAGGCCGATACTGATTTTTTACAAAGTACCACAGGCCTTATCTGGCGAGCACTGGTCTTATGGATAATGCTATTGTTGCTGATAGGAATTGCAAATTGGGCGGGATAGGGTTTAAGGTTAACCAGAGTTCCATTCTTTTGATCATCGTGATCCTTCTCGTTTCAATGGTCACGAGGCTCTCATGAAACATTTAATCGTATTGGCCTTGTGCTGCTACACATCGGCCGTGTTCGCTCAGCAGACCGGACAATACTCTTCCACCCCACCCGGTTTATCCATCGCCGCCAAGGCATACATCCTGACTGACTTTCAGAGTGGACAGACTCTTGCCAGCTTGAATATCCATGACCGTATTGAGCCCGCCTCTCTCACCAAGGTCATGACGGCTCATGTTGTTTTCTCAGCCATCAAGCAAAAACGGATCACACCCACTCAAAATGTACCGGTGTCAGAGCGTGCCTGGCAGACATCGGGTTCACGCATGTTCATCGAACCCAATCGACCGGTCACCGTCGACGAGCTGATACGTGGCATGATTATTCAGTCTGGCAATGATGCATCGATCGCACTGGCGGAGGTCATCGCAGGTTCGGAGGATGCTTTCTCACAGATGATGAATAACGAGGCACAACGTATGGGAATGAAGAATACCCACTTCGCTAATGCCACCGGACTACCCCATCCTGATCACTTTACGACTGCCTACGATCTGAGCTTACTGGCTGCAGCCATGATCAGAGACTTCCCTGAACACTACCCGATCTATTCAACTCGAGACTACACTTACAACAAGATCACTCAACCTAACCGGAACCGCCTCCTCTGGCTTGATCCACATGTGGACGGTCTCAAGTCCGGTCACACTCAGGCCGCGGGATACTGCCTGATCACTTCCGCCAAGCGGAATGAAAGGAGACTCATCTCTGTCGTGATCGGGACCAGCTCCGACAATATGCGGGCAATGGAGAGCCAACGACTGTTAAACCACGGATTTCAGTTCTACGATACCGTGCGTCTGTATCGGAAGGGCCAAGAGGTGACCAGCATACCCCTGTGGAAGGGGTCACAGAGCATGCTCAAGGCAGGCTTCGGGAGGGATCTTTACTTCACTCTTCCCAGAGGACAAAACGATAAAATGAAGGCCACGATGGAGTACCAAAAACCCCTCACCGCACCGATCAGTGCGGGGCAGCGAGTCGGATCAGTCAAGATTTCAATCGATGGAAAACTCATGTCCGAATACCCGCTAGTGGCGCTCGAGGGAGTGAGTATCGGCAACATTTTTAGCCGGACTTGGGATAGCATACGGCTACTGATTAACTAATATTTCAACCTAGCAATCTTCAAGGATTTAGTATGATTTATCTGAATGGCGAGTTCATGCCCATCGAGGAGGCACGTATTCCGGTGCTGGATCGGGGATTCATTTTCGGGGATGGCGTGTACGAAGTAATCCCGGTGTATTCACGAAGACCATTCCGTCTGGCAGAGCATCTGAACCGATTGCAGGATAGTCTCGACGGTATTCGTATCACAAACCCACACACCAATGACGAGTGGGGATCCCTGTTGAGTCGGATCATCGCTGACAACGAGGGTGATGACCAGTATATCTATTTGCATATCACTCGCGGTGTTGCCAAGCGTGATCATGCCTTCCCCAAGGGGGTATTGCCGACGGTCTTCATCATGAGTAATCCACTCATGACTCCCCCAAAGGAACTTCTTGCCACCGGTGTCGATGCCATCACCGCGATCGATAACCGCTGGCTGCGTTGCGATATCAAGGCGATCTCGCTACTACCGAATGTCTTACTAAGACAGATGGCGGTCGATGTCGGTGCTGTTGAGACCATCCTGATTCGTGAGGGATTCATGACCGAGGGTGCTGCCAGTAATATCTTTGTGGTGAGGAATAACGCTCTGATCGCCCCCCCCAAGAACCACTTGATGCTGCCTGGTATTACCTACGATATCGTACTGGAGTTAGCGGCTGAGAATGGCATTCCCTACGAGGTGAGGAAAGTCTCTGAGTATGAGGTACGTAGCTCACAGGAGTTACTGCTGACCTCATCGACCAAGGAGATCATGCCCATCACACGTCTTGATGGGAAGACTGTGGGTGATGGTACCCCTGGAAGCATGTTCAAAAAGCTGTACCAACTCTATCAAACTTACAAGAATACGGTGATGCGTGGCGACACCAACAACCATTAATACGCAATCAACAATGCCGTCTGAGAACGACATAACCGAGACAGATTCACTGATCGAGTACCCCTGCGAATTCCCCATTAAGATTATGGGTCGTTCAGATGTATTATCGGATAAGGTCTCTCTGAGTCATCAGAACGACCCTGTCCAACAGAACTTATCTCAATCGGTGTTGGTCATCGTAAAACATCATGCCCCTGATTTCGACGATGCCAATATGACCATCAGGGTGAGTGGAGGGGGTAAGTACCTAAGCCTCACCTGCACCATCAATGCCGTTTCTCGGACTCAACTCGACGCACTCTACCGGGAGCTATGCGCCCACCCATCGGTGGTGATGGTGCTTTGAACGGAGACAATCTGTCAGGAGCTGAGTCGCCACCATCAGAAAACAAATCCTTGAAATTGGAAGTGAGATACCGAGGGATGCTGGACTATCTGCCCACTTGGCAGGAGATGAAGGAATTCACCTCATCCCGTACCCATAATTCACCCGATGAGATCTGGCTGTTACAGCACCCTCCTGTGTATACACAGGGGGTAGCTGGAAGGCCTGAGCACCTCCTTCATGACAATGGTATCGATGTGATCCGGATTGATCGTGGGGGTCAGATCACCTACCACGGACCCGGCCAGATCATCGCCTACCTGCTCCTGGACATGCGCCGTTATAATCTCGGTGTACGTGAACTGGTCAGGAGGATGGAGGGCTCCGTGATAGACTTACTGAAGGACTATCACATCAGTGCAGAAGGCCGCACAGATGCCCCAGGTGTGTACGTGAACGGCGCTAAGATCGCGGCACTGGGTCTGAAAATAAAGAATGGATGCTGCTATCACGGACTATCTCTGAACGTACACATGGACCTGACCCCATTCAGCATGATTAACCCTTGCGGATATGCAGGACTGAAGGTGACCCAGACCCATGACCTCGGAATTACCGATGGAATTGAGGTATTAAGTCGCAGTCTCGCAGAAAAATTACAAACACGAATCATAGAAGGTAAGAATGACCACTGAAACACGCCAGAAGGGCGCAGACAAGACTGCGCGTAACCCCATTAAGATTGTTCCCCAAACGGAGGTGCTGCGTAAACCGTCGTGGATCCGCGTTCGATCCTCGAACAGCAAGGAATTCTACGAGGTCAAGCGTATCCTGCGAGAACAGAAACTCCATACCGTGTGCGAGGAGGCCTCCTGTCCCAATATCGGAGAATGCTTTGGGAAGGGAACAGCCACATTCATGATCCTGGGTGATCTGTGCACCCGCCGATGCCCCTTCTGCGATGTGGCCCACGGAAAACCACGACCACCCGATCCTGATGAACCGCTCCACCTGGCGCAATCAATTGCGGCCATGCGTCTCAAGTATGTTGTCATCACGAGTGTCGATCGTGATGATCTGAGAGATGGGGGTGCTCAGCATTTTGTGGACTGCATCAGACAGGTGCGTGAGCACTCTCCCCAAACAAAGATCGAGGTGCTGGTGCCGGACTTCCGTGGCAGACTGGATGTTGCTCTGGAAAAATTGTCGGCCTGCCCACCCGATGTACTCAACCATAACCTCGAGACCGTACCACGCCTCTATAAGCAGTGCCGACCCGGCGCAGATTACGCTCACTCTCTCAAGCTGCTACAAGACTTTAAGACACGGTTTCCATCCATCCCTACCAAATCTGGATTGATGCTGGGTCTCGGTGAAACAGATGAAGAGATTCTTGAGGTATTGAGTGATCTGCGTAAACACTCTGTCGGGATGCTCACCATCGGTCAGTACCTGCAACCGAGTAATGGTCATTTGCCAGTCATGAGGTATGTGACGCCGGATGGTTTTAAGGAGTTCGAACGTGCTGCCATCGAGATGGGTTTCAGTCATGCTGCATGTGGTCCGATGGTGCGTTCGAGCTACCATGCCGACCAGCAAGCCCATGAATCGGGTCTGGTCTAGTTTAATGAGGAGTCAGAATGACGCATCTAAATAACCGACTCAAACGACCGGTGCGTGCGTCAGGAATTCTTCTCTGTCTACTTCTCCTCTCATCACACGTCTACTCAGCAGGTATCAAGAGCCTCTCCAATGAAGAGGCTCTTGATGGTCTGAAGCAGGCACTCAATCAGGGTGTCATTGCCGCGACAAGCAAGATGACCACAGGGAATGGATTTCTTGGTAATGCAGGGGTCAAGATTCCACTCCCCAAATCATTGCAAAAAGCGGAGGCGGTGATGCGTAGCTTCGGGATGAAGAAGCAGGCAGACTCATTAATCATCGCCATGAACCGTACCGCAACTGCAGCAGCCCCTGAGGCCATGATACTGATGGCAGATGCCGTGAAGAAAATGACCGTTGAAGATGCCAAGGGAATTCTGAATGGGGGAGATGATGCTGCTACACAGTACTTCCGGGAGGCCACCTCTGGCCCCCTTGCTGAGAAACTCCTTCCCATCGTAAGAAAAGAAATTGCCCAGACAGGCCTTCTGAATCAGCTCAATGATTTTATGCGTCGGGGTGAGAAGTTAGGTCTGGTGACGGATACGGATCCGGATGTCGAGACGTACCTCACACAAAAAATTCTAGAGGGTTACTACCTCATGATGGCGGAAGAGGAACGTGCCATCCGAAAAGATCCGATCGGTCAGGGGAATAAGCTTCTGCAACATGTATTCGGCGCACTCAGGTAAAGACTGCTTTAAATCCCTCCTCCACCCGCAGTCGAGATCAATCTCACTTAACAGCCCTCCTCCCATCCTCTACTAATTCGGTCGCAATCCAATCGGTCAATTCTCCGCTCAAACGATCAACCGCCACGGTGAGGGCATGAACCGCTCCTGCGGCATCGGGCTGAGTGGTCTCTTGATCGATATTGAAGTTGCGCTGAGAGAGTAACTGTCGGCCCCCTCTCGAGATCAGGCTGGCTCGTAGCCTGACCACCACCCGACTCCGATCAGGGGTATCAAATACCTGAGAAAACTCTTCCAGTCCGATCCGTAAAATATAGTCCGCACGAATGCCATCCCCCGCACCGAGAACGGCATTCTGGGTCACACTCGCGAGATGACTTCTGACTCGGTGGGTGATCAATGCCGCCGGTGAGGCCGCCCACCGGCTATTGGCATATCCATGTGATTGAGAGGGGTCATGATAGGCAAGACGATACTGAATCGACTGGCTATCCAACCAGGGGGGAGATACTGCATCCGCTACCATCAGACTCGCCCATGTTGGCATCTGAACGATTGAAGAGGAATCTACCGATCGGGTTAGACCCAGGTCATACACCGTTGACGAGGTCCTAGACTGGGGAGTGGCCGAGCAGCCTGTCATCAGGAGGGTCAACACTAAAATAATTTTTTTGATTTTCATTTTGTTAGACCCTGGGGTGTGACAAAACCATTCTCTCCTGGCCCTGGCTGGGTGGGTACTCTTCCGAACAGAAGACTACGTGGCTGCTCCTCCAACTGCAACAGAACCCGGTCTGCGTTACGAGTACTGCGCGAGATGCCGTGACTCGCGTCACGCATCTTGGGGAGTGTCTCTGACAACTCTTCTGCGGTGTCTGACAGGCTGTCAATGATCCCTCCCTGTTGATTCATCTTGGTCACAATCAGATTCAAATCGATCATCAATTGGTTGGTCCTCTTCAGCGTAACGCTGGCCTCTTCCGCCAGTTGCGGCAGAACCTTGAGTCCCGGCTGAATCTGACTGGCAATGCTATCAAGATGTCCACTTGCACCCTCTACATTACTCAGAATGTGAGAGATGTGTGACTGATTCTTATCATCTAACAATGCATTGAGACGAACCGCTAGCTCGTTTGCATTACTCAGAAAATGTTGCCCAGAATTGGTAATGTTATCCAGTGCAGAAGGTCTCAGTGGAATCCTGGCTTGCTGATCCTTACCGTGCTCCAATCGTTGAGGAGAATTACCATCATCATTTAACTGTATGAATGCAAGACCCGTCAGTCCTTGATAACCGAGCTGTGCATAGGTATTCCTGGTCAGCGGGATATCTCCATCCACGGCCACACGGATGAGAATGATGTTCGCATTTTTAGGATCCAACCGAATATCCTCGACCTTACCCACACTGACCCCCCGGTAACGGACCGCCGCCTGAGGATTAAGCCCCGTGACCGGGACCTCGGACACCAACAGATACCGGTCACGGGTCACGGTCTCTCCTCCGAACCAGACCGCAACAGCAGCCACAGCCATAGTTAAAAGTATTACGAAAAGGCCCGCTGCCAGTGCATGGGAACGATTCTCCATGATGCTTCCTTATGAAATATAGCCAATACTTCCTAATACCTTCTTGCCACGATCACCGAGAAAGAACTTGGTGATGAAGGGGTGCCTGGTCGTGATGACCTCTTGCAAACTACCCAGTGCTAACAAACGTTGATCGGCCAGAACGGCCACTCGGTCAGACAGTGCCGCCAAGGTATCCAGGTCATGTGTTGCCATCACAATGGTCAGTGTTAACTCTCTTCTGAGTGTCTGGATCAGGTTAACGAATCCCTCACTCAGAACTGGGTCCAGACCCGAGGTCGGCTCATCTAGAAATAGTAACTCGGGGTCAAGGGCCATCGCCCTCGCCAGTGCAATACGCTTAATCATCCCACCAGAGAGTTCGGCCGGCATCTTGTTCGCATGCTGAGAATCAATCTCCACCATCTCGAGCTTCAACATCACCAGATCACGTATCATCGGCTCGGCTAGGGTATGGAGCTCTCTCATCGGTAGTGCGATATTGTCAAAGACAGATAACGCACTGAATAGAGCCCCCCTTTGAAAGAGGACACCGCAACGGTTCCGAATTCCTTGTAACTCGTTACGATCGGATTCATGTACCGACTGACCAAAGATCCGGACTGAACCCTGTGATGGTATCTCTAGACCAAGCATCTGTCTGAGCAAGACCGTCTTCCCGCTGCCGGAACTGCCGACCAATCCCAGAACCTCCCCCCTCTTCACAGACAGACTGATATCTTCATGCACCACATGATTGCCGAACCGGGTATGGAGATCCTCGACCTCGACAACACTGACCCCACTCGTCGTCATTTCATCCTCCTACCGAATCCCCACATCGGAGAAGATGACCGCAAAGATTGCATCGATGATGATGACCACCGTGATCGCAGTCACCACTGAATTGGTCGTGCCGATACCCAGACTCTCCGTATCTGATCTGATCCTCAGACCGAAATGACAGGCGATGAGTGCGATGATCATTCCGCAGACCACACCCTTACTCAGTCCGAGCCATAGATTGGCGAGTGGGACAGCATCGGGTAACTTACTCAGAAAGAATTGATAGCTCAATCCTAACTGTAGTTCAGCTACCACCATCCCTCCCATCAGAGCGATCGCGCTGGTCCACATCACCACCAACGGCATCGCAATACCAAGACCAATCACCTTCGGCAGAACCAGCCTCAGGCTGTGAGGGATTCCCATCACGGTCAGTGCATCGAGCTCCTCGTTCACCCTCATCACACCCAGTTGAGCGGTCATGGAGGATCCAGAACGACCCGCCACCAGGATTGCGGCCAGCATCGGACCCAGTTCACGGATGATGCTCATCCCCAGAATATTAATGATGAAGATATCCGCACCAAACATCTGTAACTGTTTGGAGGAGAGATAACTCAGAACCACCCCAATCAGAAATCCCACCAGTGCAGTAATCCCCAATGCCTGTGCACCGGTTCGAAATAGATTGGCAGAGATCTCTCTCCAGGGGGTACGTGCAGGATGGGCCATCAGGTACTTCATATCCAGCAGCAACTGTCCCGCCAGGATGACGATACTGGTCAGATGCTCCCACAAGAGAATTGCACCACCCCCTACCCTCGAGACGAGCCACAGGGGCTCTTTTTTTGGAAGTGAAGGGAGGGGGGGCGTCTTTCCTAGTCGACTGAATAATCGTTCTTGTTCGGGCCTGACCGATAGATGCTCTGGTCGAGAGGCTCCCCAAGAACGCCATAAGAGAACCGCCCCTGCATCATCCATCTGGTCGATCTTGGTTAAATCCCAATGGAGATGAGGGTCTGACGCGTAGGATGTCAGTTCATCGGATAGATCACTCATCCTCCGACCCAATGCGGATAGGGTGCAGTTGCCGGTTAAGAGTAGGCATGACTCGCCCCCTTGGCCGGTGACTCGGCTGAATTTCATGGATGATTGAGTGTCATCTCTCTCTGGCATCGGGATGAAGGATGACCCCTTTATTGAAACAGAGAACATGTTGCAGACAGAGCCTACCTTGGCCCGGTCTACTCATTATGGTGGTGGACTCCAACCGGTGGAAAGGTCCGCTCCCGACAAGGCGTCAATGATTATGACGTATCGTCTTAGACTGAGAATGCTTCGATGGGCCTGTGACACGGATCTGATAGGACGCGTGGCAGGCGACGCACTTACCCATGGAATCGCTTAATTGCTTCAGTGTGTGTTTGGGATCTTTCAAGGACTCCGCATCAGCGGCAATCTGATCAAAGTCCCGGTGTAACATCATCCCCATCTGCATGAACTCCTGAGGAAGGATCGCCTTCATATGATCCTCTCCCTTGTGAGGCATCCCCGTCCCTAGAGGACGAGCATGATCCGCCACAGAGGCCATATCTTCTCTGGTGAGTGCTGACAGTATTCCTTGAGTCCCTGCGAGTAATGCTCTCATCTCTGAGAGGATGTGACCTCTCTGCATCTCGTTCATGGGTAAGGCTCGACGTGTATCGATCTCTCCTGCTGTAGCCGAGATTGAGATGAGGAGCAATGACGTAGCAAGTATCTTCTTCAAGTGAACCCCCAGAGTGTCTACACGGATCAGTGATGGTAAGAACAGGATCCTATTGCAATTGAATCTAACATTATTCAATCGGCAGTCCCGCCCCCTTCCATTCTGGCCAACCCTCACGGTAGTAATGGACCTGACTCCACCCCCATGAGACCGCCTTCTCGCTCGCGATCGAGCTTCCCTTGCAGTGGATGCCGTTACAGTAGAAGACCACCCCCTGATCCTTCTGAACGAGACCGATCAAGCTCTCCTGGGTAAATCCCTCTCCACTCACCGGTAAATTTTTTGAGCCGGGTATATGGCCATTATTGAAGTCTTCAACTCGCCTCACATCAATAAAAACAAGTCCCTGATCATGAAGACTCTTGGCCATTACGGTATTAATGGTCACGGCCCCGTCCACCCTCTCTCTGACCTCGTCCGCGGCCAATGCTGAACCCACTATAAATAGTATAGCCAATGATGACAGTAGGTATCTCTTCATTTCGTGATCTCGAGGTCGGGTGTCG
>JBAWVG010000006.1:0-44818 GCA_037147395.1 Nitrosomonadaceae bacterium
ACCGTGACGGATTTTGCGAGATTGCGAGGCTTGTCTACATCGGTATTTTTTTTCAGGGCAACATGGTAGGCCAGAAGTTGCAAAGGGATGGTGTGGAGGATGGGGCTTAACAGTCCTGTATGTTCTGGGAGGATGATGACATGCATCCCTTCGGTCTGCTGGACGGTTGAATCGATATCTGCAAAAACGTAGAGCTCTCCGCCGCGCGCGCGCACTTCCTGCAAGTTGGACTTGAGTTTTTCTAGTAAGGCATTATTGGGAGCGATTGCGACTACTGGCATGTCCTCATCTACCAATGCCAGTGGGCCATGCTTCAACTCGCCGGCAGCGTAAGCTTCAGCATGAATGTAGGAGATCTCTTTAAGCTTGAGCGCGCCTTCCATGGCGATGGGGTAGTGCATGCCGCGACCGAGGAACAGCGCGTGTTGTTTATGCGCAAACCGCTCGGCCCACTCTATTATCTGGTCTTCAACTTTCAGTACGCGTTGCAATGCGACAGGGAGGTGACGTAGCTCCGTAATCACTTCGTGCTCACGTTCACTCGATAGTCTTCCACGTAGCTTCGCCAGTGTTACAGAGAGCAGCATCAGTGCTGCGAGCTGCGTGGTGAATGCCTTGGTCGATGCTACCCCGATTTCCGGACCTGCACGAGTAAGGAAACGAAGATCGGCAGATCGTATTAACGCACTTTCTGGAACATTGCAGATGGCTAGGGTATGTCGGTGCCCCAGCGATTTAGCATAGGACAGTGCAGCCAGGGTGTCAGCAGTCTCTCCAGACTGGGAGATCGCAACCACGAGTGTGTTTGGATTTGCTACCGGGTCACGGTAACGATATTCGCTCGCAATTTCGACATTGCAGGCCAGCCCAGCCATTGACTCCAGCCAGTAGCGGGCAACCAGCCCGGCATGGTAGCTAGTACCGCAGGCGAGTATGAGAACGCTGTCGGTCTGCTTGAAAATATGCTCAGCTTCGCTACCAAATAGCTGTGGAGAGATGGAATGGGAGTTCAGTACAATTTCCAGCGTATTTGCTACCACGCCGGGTTGTTCGAATATCTCTTTCTGCATGAAATGTGAATAGGGTCCCAGATCGACAGCGGCGTCAGTGAGTTCACTTTCATGAACAGCTCGTTCCACCTCCTTGCCGGTAGGATCATCAAGATAATTGACGACGCGGTAACCATCACGCCGTAGTTCAGCGACATCGCCATCTTCTAGATAGATCATGCGCTTGGTCACTTGCAGCAGTGCGGATGCGTCAGAGGCAGCATAATTGCTATGTTCGCCAAGTCCCAACAACAAAGGAGCGCCATTTCGGGCAACAATAATACGCTCAGGATTGGCATCTTCGACTACGGCAATAGCATAGGCGCCCTGCAGGTCCACAATAGAGAGTCGTACCGCATCAAATAAGTCAGGGGTCTGTTGGAGTTTAAGTGTGATGAGGTGGGCGATGACTTCGGTATCGGTGTCAGAGAGGAATTCAAAGCCTGCATTCTGCAAGCGCTGACGTAACTCTTCATGATTTTCGATGATGCCGTTATGCACGACCGCTACCTTTCCAGCGCCTGCAGAAAAGTGGGGGTGAGCATTACGTTCGGAAGGGGCTCCATGTGTCGCCCAGCGGGTGTGGGCAATACCGACCTTGCCATGAAATTGCTGCTCTCCAACAAGTCTACTCAGTTCCGAGACCCGTCCTGTGGTGCGCAATCTTCTTAATCCGCCATCTGCTAGAGCAATTCCAGCAGAATCATAGCCACGGTATTCTAGACGGCGTAACCCCTCAAGCAGGACCGGGACAATATTATCGCGGGCGATCGCGCCGACTATTCCGCACATGAGTAGACTTTATGAGTAATGTTATTCCAGGATAGAAGAGGTCCTACAAGCCGACTTTTCATTTTTTTACAGGTCGTTTCCAGTTAGAGATACTCATTTGCTTCGCGCGTGATAGGGTGAGGCTCTCTGGTGGAGCAGTTTTAGTGATGGTCGAACCTGCACCTATGGTGGCGCCCTTGGCCACAGTCACCGGAGCTATTAACTGGGTGTCGGAGCCAATAAATACATCATCCTCGATGATGGTTTGGTGTTTATTAGCGCCATCGTAGTTACAGGTGATGGTCCCCGCACCGATATTGACATTCTTACCGACGATAGAGTCCCCGATGTAACTTAAGTGATTCGCTTTGCTGCCGGTGGATATGCTGCTATTTTTGATTTCAACAAAATTACCGATATGAACTTTGTCGGATAGACGAGTCCCTGGACGGATGCGAGCATAGGGCCCAATGCGGCAGTCTTTGCCAATTTCAGCATCCTCGACCAGGCTGAATGGAGCGATCTGGGTTCCTGCCTGAACCTTCGTATTCTTCAGGATGCAGTTAGCACCCACTCTGACGTTATCACCCAGCTGGACTAAACCTTCAAAAATGCAGTTGATGTCTATCGATACATCACTGCCACAAATAAGTTCTCCACGAATATCGATACGGGATGGGTCAGCCAAGGTCACTCCCTGATCAAGTAATCTGCCGGCAGTTTCATCTTGATAGATACGCTCGAGAGCTGCTAGTTGAACTTTGCTGTTGATGCCCAGCGTTTCCCAGGAGTGCTCAGGATGAGTCGCTTCAACCTTCACCTCATCCGTGACCGCCATTTTTACGATATCGGTGAGGTAGTACTCCTTCTGTGAGTTCTTGTTTTCAAGTTTTGGGAGCCAATTGTGGAGGAACTGATTGGGCACCACCATGATCCCCGTATTAATTTCACGAATCTGCTGTTCTGATTTGCTCGCATCCTTCTCTTCAACAATGGCAATGACCTCCTTACCTCCGCTGCTACGAACAATCCTTCCGTAACCGGAGGGGTCATCGAGTTCCAGGGTGAGTAAAGCAAGAATGCTTTCTGCAGATATTGCTACAAGTTCCTTTAAGGTTTTAACGCTGGTCAGGGGCACATCGCCATAGAGCACCAGTGTCACCCCATCATGATCTAAGTGAGGTAGCGCCTGCATCAGAGCGTGTCCTGTTCCCATCTGAGGATCTTGTTTTACCCAGATGAGTTCATCATCGTTTATTAGCTGCGGGACGAGTTCGCCCCCGTGACCGTATACCACGCAGATCTTTCCTGGCAACAATGCTCGTGCAGTGGTGAGAACATGTGAGATCAAAGGCTTACCAGCCAGTGGGTGCAGCACCTTGGGCAGCGTTGAGTGCATACGCTTGCCTAGGCCTGCGGCGAGAATGACTACGTTCAGTCTTGACACAAGCGTAGGTGGTTATTAAGAACGGAGGAATTTATTACAGAGGGGGACAAGAGCCTACTCTCTTTCATCGAGTTTTCAGGGGTGGTGTAGGGAGGGTTGCAGAGTTCGCATGATTGGTCCGCAAGTACTCGAATAGGCATAGCCTGATTCTAGATCTTTAGCGCACTAACGGCAACCCACGGGGGCTTGGATTAGTGGATTACTCATTTTGGAAAAGAAAAAGGCGACTCTTGTCGCCTTTTTCTAAGATCAGAAGGATCAATCTAATGACCGCGCTTTCTAAACTTCTGAATGGCTGCTAATTGTGCGATCGATTCGGCCAGTTCGGCTTGTGCGCGGGCATAATCGATTGAGGAAGAACGGTCCCGCATGGCCTCCTCAGCCCGTTTTTTAGCTTCAATTGCTTTTGCTTCATCAAGGTTAGCACCACGAACAGCAGTATCTGCGAGGATGGTTACCACATCAGGTTGAATTTCCAACATGCCACCGGAAACATAAATCAGCTCCTCTTCTTGTAGAGGGGCTTTGATCCGTACCGATCCAGGCTTAATACGGGTCAGCATCGGCGTGTGGTGAGGATAAATGCCCACCTCACCCGCTTCCGCTGGCGCAACAAGAAACTCAGCAGGACCTGAATAGATCGACTCCTCGGCACTTACAATATCTACGTGAAATACGGTGCTCATTTAGGTCCCCAGTATCTGTATCTTTCACTCGCCAACGCCCTGACCCGTTTAAGGTAGGACCACAAACTGACCAGATCCTATGATGATTGATCTGGCTAGGTCGTCAAAGGGATGCAACTATTGCAGCGTCTTAGCCTTCTCAACCGCTTCGTCAATCCCGCCGACCATGTAGAAGGCCTGCTCTGGTAGGTGATCGTAATCACCATTGACGATGCCCTTGAATCCTTTGATTGTCTCTTTTAGAGAGACATACTTTCCAGGTGAGCCGGTAAATACCTCAGCCACGTTAAATGGTTGTGATAGGAAACGCTGAATCTTGCGCGCTCTTGCCACTGCGAGCTTATCTTCAGGGGAAAGTTCGTCCATCCCCAGAATCGCAATAATGTCGCGTAATTCTTTGTAACGTTGCAGTGTTACCTGCACATCACGTGCGGTATTGTAATGCTCTTCTCCAACCACGAGCGGATCGAGCTGACGGGAAGTCGAGTCAAGAGGGTCAACCGCTGGATAAATACCCAGAGAGGCGATATCGCGTGACAGCACTACGGTCGCATCCAAGTGGCCGAAAGTGGTTGCCGGTGAAGGATCGGTCAGATCATCTGCAGGCACATACACAGCCTGTATCGATGTGATGGAACCGGTCTTGGTGGAGGTGATGCGCTCTTGCAAGCGGCCCATCTCTTCCGCCAGTGTTGGCTGGTAACCCACTGCAGAGGGCATACGGCCAAGCAATGCTGATACCTCAGTTCCTGCCAAAGTAAATCGATAGATATTATCCACAAACAGCAGCACATCACGGCCTTCATCACGGAAGGACTCGGCCATGGTCAGGCCAGTTAGTGCCACACGTAAGCGGTTTCCAGGGGGTTCATTCATCTGTCCGTATACCAGTGCAACCTTGTCTAGCACTCCTGACTCTTTCATTTCATGGTAGAAGTCATTGCCCTCACGAGTGCGTTCACCCACGCCCGCAAATACAGAGAAGCCACTGTGCTCAATGGCGATATTGCGGATCAGTTCCATCATGTTGACAGTCTTACCGACGCCCGCACCACCGAATAGGCCAACCTTACCCCCCTTAGCGAAGGGGCAGACAAGATCAATCACCTTGATGCCTGTCTCAAGGAGTTCTGTAGATGCTGCTAATTCATCAAAGGCGGGTGCCTTGCGGTGAATCGACATGGTTTTTTCTGCGCCGATGGGACCCATCTCATCGATCGGCCGACCGAGTACGTCCATGATGCGGCCGAGTGTCTTAAGGCCGACCGGAACCTTGATCTGTTCCCCGGTATTGGTCACCATCATTCCGCGGCGTAATCCATCTGAAGATCCGAGTGCAATTGTGCGGACTATTCCATCGCCGAGTTGTTGTTGCACCTCAAGCGTGAGCTCCGTCCCTTCAAGCACCAATGCGTCATACACCTTCGGTATTGATTCACGCGGAAATTCAACGTCCACCACCGCGCCGATACACTGAACAATTTTTCCTTGGTTCATGGTTGTTCCCTAAATGCTAAATCAAAATGTTTAAACTGCCGCTGCGCCACCAACGATTTCCGATAGTTCTTTAGTAATCGCAGCCTGGCGTGACTTGTTGTAAATCAGGGTTAGCTCATCTATTACGCTGCCGGCATTGTCTGATGCTGCTTTCATTGCGACCATCCGTGCCGACTGTTCCGAGGCCATGTTTTCAGTCAAGGCTTGATAAATCAGCGCCTCGACATAGCGGACCATGATGTCATCAATAACGGGCTTGGCTTCAGGTTCATAAATGTAATCCCAAGCACCCCTCTGCCCCTTGGGGCCTTCTCCACTTCTGAGGCGTTCGTCGGAGAGGGGCAGTAACTGCTCCATCACCGGCTCCTGCTTCATGGTATTGATGAAGCGGGTATAGAAAATGTATACCCGGTCAAATCGGTCTTGGGTATAGCCATCCAGCATGACTTTTACTGAGCCGATCAATTTCTCAAGGTCCGGTGAATCGCCCAGACCGATAACATGTGAAATCACGTTAGCGCCGAGTCTGTTCATGAAGCCTAAGCCCTTGTTGCCGATGCAGCAGGCCTCGATCTGTTCACCCTCGCCTTCCCATGACTTCATTTTGCCAAGAGCCATGCGTAACACGTTCGTGTTAAGACCCCCGCATAATCCCTTATCAGAAGTGACCACAACAATACCGATACGCTTGACCGTATCCCTTTCTATCAGGAAGGGATGACGATACTCAGTATTGGCACGGCTCATGTGTGCAGCAACATTCCTAATCTTCTCACCGTAAGGGCGCGCTTTTTTCATGCGCTCCTGTGCCTTACGCATCTTGGAAGCAGCGACCATTTCCATGGCACGAGTGATCTTCTGCGTATTCTTAACGCTCTTGATCTTGTTGCGGACTTCTCTGCTACCGGCCATCGGTTAATACGTTCCGTTTGACTTGAAGTCTTGGATCGCAGCATCGAGCTCTTTCTCAGTTGCTGAGTCTAGATCCTTACTGACTTCAATCTTGTCCATAATGGCGGCATACTTACTCCGCATATGTCCCTTCAATGCCGATTCAAATGCCAGCGCACGCTTGACCTCTACATCGTCTAGATAGCCCTTATTTACGGCATACAGTGTGAGCGCCATTTCCGATACGCTCAGTGTTGCATATTGAGCCTGCTTCATCAGTTCAGTCACCATCTTGCCGCGTTCCAGTTGCTTGCGAGTGGCCTCGTCAAGATCGGATGCGAATTGTGCAAATGCAGCAAGCTCACGGTACTGTGCCAATGCAAGGCGCACACCGCCACCCAATTTCTTGATGACCTTTGTTTGTGCTGCACCACCCACACGCGATACAGACACGCCGGCATTGATCGCAGGACGTATACCTGCATTGAACAGGTCTGTCTCCAAGAAGATCTGGCCATCAGTGATTGAAATCACATTGGTAGGAACGAAGGCAGTTACGTCACCAGCCTGTGTCTCGATCACTGGTAATGCAGTCAGTGAACCGGTCTTGCCTTTAACGGCTCCATTGGTGGCCTTCTCGACATAGGCTGCACTGACCCGTGCGGCACGTTCCAGTAAACGGGAGTGTAAATAAAACACGTCGCCGGGATAGGCTTCACGGCCTGGAGGGCGTCGCAGCAAGAGTGAAATCTGCCGGTAGGCCCATGCTTGCTTGGTTAAATCGTCATAAATGATGAGAGCATCTTCGCCCTTGTCGCGGAAGTATTCACCCATCGTGCATCCGGAGTAGGGGGCAATAAACTGCATCGCAGCCGATTCAGATGCGGTGGCTGCGACCACGATGGTGTATTCCATCGCGCCGTGCTCTTCTAGTTTACGTACTACGTTTGCGATGGACGATGCCTTCTGCCCAATCGCGACGTAGATGCAGACCATGTTCTCGCCCTTCTGGTTGATAATCGCGTCAATCGCCACCGCAGTCTTGCCGGTCTGACGATCTCCGATGATTAACTCACGCTGTCCACGACCGACAGGAACCATGGCATCAATGGACTTTAATCCAGTCTGGACCGGTTGATTAACGGATTGTCGCCAAATGACGCCGGGCGCTATCTTTTCGATCGGCTCTGAGCCTTGTGCCGTTATCGGACCCTTGCCATCGATCGGCTGTCCCAGGGCATTAACTACACGTCCCATTAACCCTTCTCCGACTGGAACTTCCAGAATACGGCCAGTACACTTAACGGTATCACCCTCGGTGATGTGTTCGTATGCCCCCATAATCACCGCGCCAACGGAGTCGCGCTCAAGATTGAGGGCGAGACCGAAAGTATTTCCGGGAAATTCCAGCATCTCCCCTTGCATGACATCGGACAGGCCGTGAATACGTACGATACCGTCGGTCACCGAAACGATGGTGCCTTGGGTACGGACTTCCGCAGTAGTGGCAAGTCCTTCGATTCTGCTTTTAATCAGTTCACTGATTTCAGATGGATTTAGCTGCATTTCAAATAACTCCTAGCTTTTAAGGGCAACGGCCATGGCTTCCAATTTGCCGCGCACGGATGCGTCGAGCACTTCGTCACCGATTTCAACTTTGACTCCACCAATTAATTCCGAATTTACACTTACTTTGGCCTCAATCTTGCGTTTGAACTTAGTCTCGAGGCTTTTCACCAAATCCTTCAACTGCGCGTCACTCATATCAAATGCCGAGGTAATATTTGCTTCCAATACCCCTTCGTGCTGAGCCTTGAGTTGCTCGAACAGCTCGCTCACTTGTGGCAGCATTTCAACTCGGTTGTTCTCCACTAGCAACAGAACAAAATTACGACCTTCGTTATTGAGCTTGTCACCACAGATACTGAGAAGCAGCTCGCTCATCCTTTTGGAGGTAATCTTTGGGTCGCCAATGAGAGCGCGAATGCGTTCATCGTTAGCGATCGAGGCCGTGAGTTGAAGCATGTCAGACCAGACGGGCAGCGTATTGCTCGCCTTTGCTAGCTTGAATACCGCTTCTGCGTAGGGTCGTGCAATGGTGCGGGCCTCAGCCATTTTCTACAGTTCCGCCTTGATGGAAGTGAGCAGGTCGGCATGAGCTTTCGCGTCGACTTCACGGCGCAGGATTTTCGCGGCGCCTGCCACAGCAAGATCAGCCACTTGTTGGCGTAGCGTTTCCTTAGCGCGGAATACCTCTTGATCCACTTCTGCCTTCGCGCCAACAAGGATGCGGTCGCTTTCATCCTTGGCAGTTCCTTTCGCTTCCTCGATTATCTGGGATGCGCGTTTTTCTGCTTGGATAATAATGTCGGACGCCCTTTGCTTGGCCTCTTTCAGTGCATCAGCGGAACGGTGGCTAGCTAACTCTAGTTCATGCTTGCCACGTTCACCCGCTGCCAGGCCGTCAGCGATAGTTTTCTGGCGGTCTTCGATCGCACGCATCAATGGTGGCCAGACAAACTTAACCGTAAACCAGATGAATACGGCAAAGGCTGCTGCCTGCGAGAAAAGGGTGAAATTAATATTCATGGCTAGCCCTTGATAGTGGCACCGAGAGCAGGCATGTTATTTGATGACGGCGAGTAATGGATTGCCGAAAGCAAACAGCATCGCCAGACCAACACCGATAATGAAAGATGCATCGATCAATCCGAGCAGCAAAAATACCTTGCCCTGAAGGGTCGGGATCATTTCTGGCTGACGTGCGGCACCTTCAAGGAAGCTGCTACACATGATACCGATTCCGATACAGGCACCGGCTGCGCCGAGGCCGATCATCAGGCCGATACCAATGCCCGTGTAGGCCTGAATCATTGCTAAGTATTGCAAATTGTCCATTTTGTTTCCCTCTCGTCGTGGTGGATAGTAGTGATAATTAAATATTAAGGTAAGAAGTTAGTGTGACTCATGAGCCATAGAAAGGTAGACCACTGTCAGCATCATGAAGATAAAGGCTTGTAATGTGATGATCAGGATGTGGAAAATTGCCCAACCTGCGCCTAGTATCGTGCCGAATATGGTTCCAGCTAAACCTGTTGCGGCCCACATTCCGATCAGCAGAAAAATAATTTCACCTGCGTAGATGTTGCCATAGAGACGCAAGGAGTGAGAGAGCGGCTTGGAGACATACTCGACAAGATTGAAGAGCAAGTTAACCGGCCACAGTAGAGGACTTTTGCCGAATGGAGTGCAAACCAGTTCGTGTGTCCAGCCTCCGAGCCCTTTGACCTTGATGTTGAAAAAAATCATCAAAAACCATACTGACAATGCCAGCGCAAAGGTTGCATTGATGTCGGTGGTGGGTACGCTACGCCAGTTATGGAGTCCAAGCTGTTCGTAGACCAGTGCCATGATATCTATTGGAAGCAGGTCCATCGCATTCATCATGAGTACCCACACAAAAACGGTGAGGGCTGCCGGAGCTACGAAGGCGTGTCGATCGCCGTGGAAGGTGCTTTTAACTTGATCGTCGATAAACTCAACAGCCAGTTCAACAAAGGCCTGACGTTTGCCAGGAACTCCGGAAGTTGCGCCGCGGACAACAGACCACAAGAATCCGAAGCTGAGGATGCCGAGCAGAAGCGACATCACGAGCGTATCAACATGCAGCGTCCAGAAGGCGCCTTCGCCAACTGAGCTCGTCAAGTTGGTGAGGTGGTGGTTCATGTACGATGTGGGGGTGAGTTCCGCGCCTGAGGCCATTGTTATTTAGTATCTGTTCAAATTATTTGATTTGTGGGGCTACCCGTGTATCGTCCGGAACAAATAACGCCATACCAAAGACTAGGACAGTGATGGCGAAAGTTCCAATAAAGCCTACCGCGACAACATCTTTGTAAAACGTTAGCACTAACCAGAGTAGCGCGATCATTGCTACAATTTTTACAGCTTCCGCTCTTATTGCGGTCTTTAGCGCACCACTGATGGTGGCTCCATGGTAGCGTGAAATAATTGTTGCATAAGCAGCAGCAGCGACAATGCTAACGACTCCCCCGAGAAATGCTGAGACTGCACCGTGAAGTCCCCATAACGGAGTGAGGATGAGTACCATCACTGCGGTAACGATCAGTTGCCAGCGCATAATGATGCGCACTGGTTTGTTTGTTATCCAAGGCATATTCGACGTCTATCAGAAAGCTGACTTGTATAGCGTGATACTGTGGATGCTGAAAGGGTGCTTTCAGATGAGCTGCTTTCTCTCATTGACTAGGGAGTACTTGTCCCCTAGCCTCCAGAATCAAGCTGGAGCATTCAAACCCAACATTATCTGTATTTCAAAAAACGCGGATTCTAATCTGTCTGAGCACACCAGTCAATGGGAAACCCCTTCCGATACGAGATGAGATTGACGAAAGCGCGTATCTAGAACTTCTGGCTCGGTCCACTAAAAGCAGTCAGATAAGGGGTCGGTGATGGCGTGTTTCATACCAGAGTGAAGGTGTCGATAAGAGGCTTTATTCTTGACCACGTGGGCGACTAGATCTAGTATATTCGCAGTGATGCTCCATCATGTGATGAGCCAATTCAGGAACGTAGGATAACTACGTAGATTATGACAACAGTCGCTTCAAACCTACAGAACGTAAAAGATCGTATTGTCAGAGTTGCACAATCCATCGGCCGCCAGCCGAACGAGATCACTCTGCTGGCAGCGAGCAAGACCAATCCGGCTGACGCACTGCGAGAGGCTTGGGTTGCCGGGCAAACCATTTTCGGTGAAAACTATCTGCAGGAGGCCCTGGCAAAGATGCCCGCTCTCGCGGACCTGCCCATTGAATGGCATTTTATTGGTCCGATACAGAGTAACAAAACAAGACGCATTGCGGAGAACTTTGCGTGGGTCCATAGCGTGGACAGGGCAAAGGTTGCCGATCGACTGTCGAAAGATCGATCCGAATCACTGCCGCCGCTGCAAGTCTGCCTGCAAGTGAATGTGAGCGGGGAGGATAGTAAGAGCGGGGTAGAGCCTGAAGAGTTAGCGGCACTAGCCGCCCATGTGGTTAATTTGCCCCACCTGAAATTACGTGGACTGATGGCCGTTCCTGAGCTTACTACGGCGACAGCGTTGCAGCGTAGCCAGTTTCACTTGTTACGGGAGTTGTATGAACAACTCAAGAGTGATGGTTACGAACTTGACACCCTCTCGATGGGAATGTCAGAAGATATGGACATCGCTCTTGCGGAGGGTGCGACCATGGTCCGGGTGGGCACGGCGATTTTCGGGCCGAGGCGTTATCTTATACCTGAGGAGATTGCTGCCCTTGCTGCCCGGTGAGTGCAAGATACTTATCTTGTAACTGCTGTTTACTTTCGATGCTGTTCAAGTTGATATTGATGCAATCTACCGGACATACCTCGATGCATTGTGGTGTGTCATAGTGGCCCACACACTCGGTGCATAGAGCAGAATTGATGAGATAGATTTCCGCGCCCTGCGTAATCGCATCATTGGGGCATTCTGGCTCGCATACGTCGCAGTTGATGCACTCATCCGTAATTATCAGCGACAACTAATCCTCCCCAACATTATTTAACGGCTTTGCTGCGCAGTCGCGCGGCAATCAGAGGATGTACAAACTTATCGGCATCACCCCCCAACAGAGCAATTTCCCGCACGATTGTGGCAGAAACAAACATGTACTGTTCTGATGGGGTCATGAACATGGTCTCAACATCGGGATACATGCTGCGGTTCATCCCTGCCATCTGAAATTCATATTCAAAATCAGAAACTGCGCGTAATCCACGCAGAATCACTCTGGCACTCTGTTCTTGCAGGAACTCCATTAACAGACCAGAAAAAGCCATTACCTTCACATTAGGGCAGTCTGTCAGGACTTGTTTTGACATTTCAACCCGCTCATTTAAAGTAAACAAGGGTTTCTTGCCGCTGCTGGCAGCAACGGCCACCACGACCTGATCGAACAGCAGAGACGCGCGACGGACTATATCCTCATGCCCGCGCGTGAAGGGATCAAAAGTGCCAGGATAGATAGCTTTATCCATTTGTCGCCAATTTTAACAGCTGATAACTTACCATGCTTGCTCTTCCGCTACGCCAGACTTGCCAACCACTCGCGAGCGCCGGGAGATTCTGACCCTCTATATAGACCAGTCCATCTTCAGCAAGGTGGGATGGAAGAAGACATAGCAACTCGGGCAACAACTCAAGACGGTAAGGTGGGTCGAGGAAAATGATGTCGAACGCGCGACGATCAGAAGCAAGGAATTTTATTGCATCCATCGACACGAGCTCCATCCCCTCCGTCCCGAGTTTTTGCAAGTTTGCTTGTAGCGCACTCAGTATCTTGGGGTTGGACTCGACCATGACCACCTGTAATGCCCCTCGAGATGCAGACTCGAAGCTCAATGCCCCGCTACCCGAAAAAAGATCGAGGCAGGTCTTGCCGCTCAAGTCTTGCCCAATCCAGTTAAAGAGTGTTTCGCGTACCCGGTCAGGAGTGGGACGAAGGTCAGGGTTAACAGGGAAGGTAATGATCCGGCTGCGCCACCTGCCGCCGATGATGCGAACTTTGTTTTGAGTCGGACGCACGCAGAAATGAATTCCGGGAGAGGTATTTGGTTGCCGCTAAAAAATCTTTGAAAGGATGCTCTTATTTCTTTTCAACAGCCCCCACCACCACCGTCACCATTCCGTCCTGTTTAATTCGACGCTGAAAGGCTTTCTTAACCTGTAATGTCGTTACCTTCCCGATCGCTTTTACGTAGTCATCAAGATAGGTGAGGGGTAGATTATAGAAACCAATCATCGCGAGGTGATCGATGATCTTCTTGTTGCTATCGAGTCGTAGCGGAAATCCACCGATAATGTTTTGCTTGGCTGCGATCAGTTCTTTTTGTGTTGGGCCGCCGGCAATGAACTTGGCCAGTACTTGCTGCGTAATCCTGAGGGATTCTTCTGATTGCTCCTTCTTGGTTTGAAGACCGATCTCAAATGGACCCTCTTGCCGAAGCGGAGAGAAGCTGCTGTAGACGCTGTAGGCCAGGCCACGGTTCTGGCGGATCTCTTGCATCAGACGAGACACGAACCCGCCGCCGCCAAGGACGTAATTGCCAACAACCAGAGGGAAGAAGTCGGGGTCGTCACGCCGCAATCCCGGGTAGGCGAGTAGGATATGACTCTGGCTCGCAGGATGAGCGATCCTTCGGGTCTCTGCTGCCGGGGGGAGCACTGCAGGTAATGTAACGCTCAACTTTCCTTGTGGTAAACCTTTGGTTAGGGCCTCAGCAATGGCGGCTGCTTCAGCACGACTCACATCACCCATGATAGAGATCACCGCGCTGCCAGCAAGGTAACGGGACTGATAGAGATCTAACAGATCCTTGCGTTGCAATAGCTCTAGACTGGTGATCTCGCCAGAGCTGCGTAATCCATAAGGATGGCTGCCGTAGAGCATTTTCTTTAAGGTATGGCTGGCGATATGGTCCGGCTTGGTGTCAACCTCCTTCAGCCCCGTGATCACTCTCGTTCGTTCACGCTCGAGTACCTCTTCACGAAACTCAGGGTGCTGTATCACTCGGCCGAGGATGTCGAGCGCCTGATTGCGTTCACGCGCACTGCTCAGGGTTCGTAACGAAACGCCCGCACGGTCCTGGTCAAAACGCCCACCCAGTTCGGCACCAACATCGGCCAGCGACTTGGCAATCTGATCTTCAGATAGGCCGCCCGCTCCAAGATTGAGCAGTTGCAAGGTCAGGCTGGCGCGTCCCGAGGTTTCCGGTGTATCGGTGCTGCTGCCTGCGTCAAAATCTACGCTGATATCAAGTATCGGCAAGCCTCGACTTTCGACAAAGTACACCCATGTTCCGGCAGATGTCTGCCAGAGCTGGATTGGCAGTGTCGCGAGCGCCAATTGGGAATAAATCGACAGCAGTAGGACGACCAATAAACGTGTGACTTGCATCGGGAGTCTCTCTAATGGATTCTTATGGGTTCACTGGACTGGTTTTAATGCCTTAACCCACCACTCCCAGTGGAGGGGAGCTTTTGTTCCAGTGGTTGGGGATCGAGGACCGCCACGGTCAGGCTGTCATCCTTTACATATTTCTTTGCCACTTCCCGCACCTGCTCGGCAGTGACGGCCTGCAATTTTTTTACCATGACTTCAAGGTCACGATAAGACAGCCCGACACTTTCAAGTTGGCCGATCTGCATCGCCTGATAGAACATTGAGTCGAGTCTGAAAACGTGGTTGGCTACCACTTGCGCCTTGACCCGCGCAAGCTCCTCTTCAGTGACGCCGTCTAGCATGAGCTTGTCCATCTCGACGCGAAATGCGGCCTCCAGTTCCGAAGCGGTTTTCCCCTCACTGGGTGTTCCATAAAGGTAGAACATCCCCGGGCCGCGTGCAGTGGAGTCGTAACCCGCGCCAGCCGAGTTGGCGATGCGACGTTCGCGAACCAGTTCCTTATTGAGACGTGCAGACTCATTGCCGTCAAGCACACCCGCTAGCATTTCTAACGCATACGGCTCCCAGTCTGTGCTGGCGTTGCGTAATGTCGGCGCGTGATAGCCCATGGTCAGATAGGGCAGTTTTGCCGGAGCCTTAACCGTCAGACGTTTGATTCCTACCTGGACGGGCTCGGTTTGGGGCTTTCGAAGGGCCAGAGGTACCAAGGGACGGGGCATGATCCCACCATAATACTTCTGCGCAAGAGCGAATACTTCTCTCGGCTTAACGTCGCCGACTACAACCAGTATGGCATTATTGGGAGCGTACCAGCGGTCATACCATTCCTTTGCGTCAAGTACACGCATGTTCTCTAGATCGTTCATCCAGCCGATGATCGGGCGCTGATAGGGGTGCGCTTGGTAGGCCGCAGCCATCATCTTCTCGTGCACCAGCGCATGAGGCTTGTCATCAGTACGTAACCGACGCTCCTCCATCACGACCTGTATCTCTTTGGTGAACTCCCCCTTCGTCAGGATCAGGTTACGCATCCGGTCTGACTCGAGTTCCATCGCTAACGGCAATCGGGACTTATGTAGCTGCTGGAAGTAAGCGGTGTAGTCGCGACCGGTGAATGCATTCTCTCTCCCGCCTGCTGCTGCGATGCGTTTGGAGAATTCGCCGCCAGGAACCTTCTCTGTTCCCTTAAACATCATATGTTCCAGGACATGGGCAACCCCGGTTGCGCCGTTCAGCTCATCAATGCTGCCTGCCTTGTACCAAATTTGCGAGATCACAACCGGTGAACGATGATCCTCCTTGACGATCAGTCTGAGACCATTGGAAAGCTTGTATTCGTGGGGGTTGGCAAGGGCCCCAGATGAGAGCGGGATAACGATCGATGTCACTGCCGCTAAGGCAATCTTCAGGCCGAGAGAGAGAATAGATGCGCGATGGTTGAGACTCATTTTTAGTAACCTAAGCTAGAGCAAACAGAATAAAATCGCTTTGAGTGAATCATCAAGTGTGACAGCCTAACAGAATGTTAAGTTTCATCAAGTCCAAAAATAGTCCTGCCCCGACCGAGCTTACGCCCGGCAACTGGGCGACCCGGGTCAAACAGGGTCTCGAACAGGCACGGGAGAGTCTGGGTAGGCAGATGTCCGGCCTATTTGGCGGCGGTAGGATAGATGCAGCCCTCTATGATGAGCTGGAGAGCATACTTCTCGCGGCCGATACCGGTGTCGATGCCACCATCTGGCTGCTGGATGATCTGCGCCGGACAGTGAAACGAGATGGCCTGACCGATGCGGCGCAACTGAAAGGGGCGCTGCAAGAAACGCTTATCAGCTTGCTGGCGCCACTGGAGCAGCCTCTGGAGACTGGGGCTCACAAGCCCTTCATCATCATGCTGACCGGAGTAAATGGTGCAGGGAAGACCACCTCTATCGGCAAGATCGCGAAATACTTTCAGTCTCAGGGGAAGTCGGTGTTGCTAGCTGCCGGGGATACTTTCCGTGCTGCTGCACGTGAACAGCTGATGGCTTGGGGTGAGCGCAATAACGTTGCCGTTATCGCCCAAGATGGAAACAACCAGCAAAAGGCCGATCCGGCAGCGGTGATATTTGACGCGATCAATGCCGCCAAAGCGCGCGGCATAGATATCGTTCTGGCAGATACGGCCGGGAGGCTTGCCACTCAACTGCACCTTATGGAGGAGATCAAAAAGGTAAAGCGCGTGATCGCCAAGGCCGAACCAGGGGCGCCTCATGAGGTGCTGTTGGTGTTGGATGCCAACACCGGTCAGAATGCGGTCAATCAGGTGCAGGCCTTTGATGCTGCGCTCGGTGTCACTGGCTTGGTGCTTACCAAGCTTGACGGGACCGCGAAGGGAGGGGTGATTGCCGCTATTGCCAGGCAACGTAAGCAGGGCCCGCCATTACCGATTCGATTCCTTGGGATGGGGGAAGGTGTCGACGACTTGCAGCCGTTTGATGCGCGTGAATTTGTTGAGGCCCTGTTCGATTAATGGGCCGGTAGTGGAGCAGATGAGGCTGGCCTCTTGAGTTCTTGAGTGAGGGCAGTCCCTTTTAGTTATGTCTTGCGGTGTTGGCAGGCTGTTTTAGTACAGTCCGCATAGAGCGACAGTGAGTGCTCGTTGATGGTGAAGCCGCGGTCTTTAGCAATCTTTGTTTGGCGTTTCTCGATTTCCGCATCGTAAAACTCTTCCACTCGGCCGCATTGTAGGCATACCAGATGATCATGGTGGTTGTCGCTACTGAGTTCAAATACCGCCTTGCCACTTTCAAAGTGGTGGCGCTCCAGCATTCCGGCCTGTTCAAACTGCGTCAGTACTCGGTAAACCGTAGCCAGACCAATATCCTCACCTTCGTTGATTAAGGCTTTGTAAACATCTTCTGCCGACAGATGCCGCACCGTGCTACTCTCGAACAGGCCAAGTATCCTCAGACGTGGGAGCGTGGCCTTCAGGCCCATGGTCTTGAGGTTATTTGGTTTGCTCATGGCTGAGTCCGCGAAGTTTAAACTAATTGTTGTATCATATAGCGCTGGGCCTGTTTTGAAAACACATACTGCTGCAATGCGCGCAAAAATATTCACGTTGCATGTGTTGCTACTTCTTGCTGGATGTTCGTCTGTTCCATCGCTGCTCTATAAAATCGACATCCAGCAGGGCAATGTTATTACCCATGAGATGTTGGAAAAAATAAAACCGGGGATGACCAGGGCACAGGTGCGCTTTGTACTTGGCTCACCCGTGATCAGCGATGCTTTTCATGGCAATCGCTGGGATTATGTGTACCGCCTTGAGCAAGAGGGTAGGCTGATTGAGCAGCACCGGATTACGGCATTTTTTGAAGATGATCGGTTGACGCACACTGAAGGTCGTCTACGTCCTTCTCTGGCTACGAACTCATCCAAGGCGGCGGTCGCTAAGCCCATCGAAGAGAGGCCCAAACCGGTAGCCGCTCCCCGGCCGGCGAGAGCGGCTCCTAAAAAGATCGCTCCTCCATCCGTTCCCGTGGACCCGATGGAAGTGGATCGGCCAAAAGAAGAGAGGGACTTATTTGGCGCAAGAGAGGCGGATCAGCCGAAAGAGAAAAAGGGCATGATTGATATGATGCTTGGAAAATGAGTTCAGGGGGCTGCTCTAAAAATAGGGCTCCATGCAAGACTGAAATAAAAACTTTGGATGCAGAATATGATGAGGGTGATCATTTTTTATTGGCAATAAAAGTGACCAAGTCTGAGTTATTAGAAGTGTCCTTCATAGGAAAATGATGAGACTGAATATGGCGATTGCCGGGAGCTCCGGCCGTATGGGTCGAGCCTTGCTGGAGGCAGTTACTCAGGCATCGGATATGCGGCTGGTAGCTGCCCTGGAGAGGAGCGGTAGTCCTTATCTCGGCAAGGACGTGGGAGAGTTGATCGGTGCATCTTGTGGTGTTGCTGTCACGGACGATATTGTCGCCGCGCTCTCAGAGAGTAACGTGTTGATCGATTTCACTCGTCCTGAAGGAACGCTTGCACATCTCGCGGTGTGTCGCGCTAGAAATGTAAAAATGGTGATCGGTACTACTGGCTTTTCAGCGGAGCAGAAAGAAGAGCTTAAAGAAGCGGCAAAAGAGATCGCCATCGTATTTGCGCCGAACATGAGTGTGGGGGTAAACGTGACTTTTAAGCTGCTGCAAATGGCGGCCAGGGCGCTGAATGAGGGGTACGATATAGAGATTATCGAAGCTCATCACCGCCATAAGGTAGATGCCCCCTCTGGCACCGCATTACGCATGGGCGAAATAGTAGCGGAAGCGTTAAACAGAGATCTTGAAGAGGTCTCTGTTTATGGGCGCCACGGCGTAACTGGCGAGCGTCTGCCAGCCACCATTGGTTTCTCTACGGTGCGGGGTGGGGATATCGTTGGCGATCACACCGTGATGTTTGCAGGTACGGGTGAGCGTATTGAAATTTCCCATAAGGCTAGCAGCCGTGCGAACTTCGCTGTGGGTGCGCTACGGGCTGCACGCTTCCTCGCCGACAAAGAAAGCGGCCTATTTGATATGCAGGACGTGATCGGCCTCAGCTAGCAACCTGGCGGCAGGTTAGTGGGAATGCCAAGCACTTCGGTATCTATGCAGCACGATGAGGCGATCCAGCAGCCCAGAATAACTGTGGTCGCATTGAAGCGCTTGCTTTATTCGCGTATGATTATAGTAGGTTAATGAAGCGGGACGGCGCTAGCTTGTCCCGCTTTCCATGTCTGGTCAGTCCTCAAGGAGTTCTCCGTGTCACAACGCCCGCATGCTGTCCTCGCTCTCGCTGACGGCACAATTTTTCGCGGCACCTCCATCGGAGCAGAGGGCATTAGCGTGGGTGAGGTGGTATTTAACACCGCCATGACTGGCTATCAGGAAATTCTCACAGACCCCTCCTATTGCCGACAGATCGTCACCCTCACTTACCCACATATTGGCAATACGGGCATCAATCAGGAGGACGTTGAGTCGGGGGAAACCAACAAAGTGTATGCAGCCGGGTTGGTGATCCGGGATTTGCCTCTAGCCTCTAGCAGTTGGCGGCAGACCCAGACTCTGCCGGAATACCTCAAGGAACAAGGGGTGGTGGCGATTGCAGATATCGACACACGTAAACTTACCCGGCTACTGCGGGAGAAGGGTGCGCAAGCCGGTTGCCTGATGTCGGGGCGCATTGATGAGGAGGATGCGGTGAGGCGTGCCGTCGAATCCCCGGGGCTTGCAGGGATGGACTTGGCTGCGGTGGTGAGTTGCGGTAAGTCATATCAATGGAGTGAGGGTGAATGGGCTCTTGGGAGGGGTTATCAGAGGATAGATCAACCACGGTTTCATGTCGCTGCATTTGATTTTGGCATCAAGCGCAATATCTTACGCAAGCTTGCGCAACGGGGTTGTAAGGTGACGGTACTTCCGGCCAAGACATCAGCAGAGGAAGTTTTGGCACTGCAGCCCGATGGCGTATTCCTCTCTAATGGACCGGGTGACCCTGAGCCTTGTGATTACGCCATTGTTGCAACTAGAAGGCTGCTCGAAGAAGAAATGCCGATTTTTGGCATTTGCCTGGGGCATCAGTTACTTGGTTTGGCGAGTGGTGCTAGGACCGTCAAGATGAAATTTGGCCACCATGGTGCGAATCACCCTGTACAGGATCTCGATACCAAGAGGGTGATGATCTCAAGTCAGAATCACGGCTTTGCCGTGGATATTGATACGCTGCCAAAGAATGCGCGTGTGACGCACTTATCTCTGTTTGATGGCAGTCTGCAAGGGTTCGAGTTAACTGATCGGCAAGCATTTTGTTTTCAGGGGCATCCAGAGGCAAGTCCGGGTCCAGATGATATGGACTACCTGTTTGACCGATTCATCCGCATGATGGAAGCCAATAAAAGCCAACATTGACTGTAGGAATTTATAGCGACGGAGAAGGCACAAGAACCCCCTAGCTTCTCAGCTGTCAACACAACTAGAAATATGCCTAAACGTACCGACATAAAATCCATCCTCATTATTGGCGCAGGGCCCATCATCATTGGGCAGGCGTGCGAGTTTGATTATTCCGGCGCACAGGCCTGCAAAGCGCTGCGTGAGGAGGGATACCGCGTCATTCTAGTGAATTCGAATCCGGCCACCATCATGACCGATCCAGAGATGGCCGATGTAACTTACATTGAGCCGATTACCTGGCCGATGTTAGAGAAGATTATCGAGATCGAACGCCCCGATGCCTTGTTGCCGACCATGGGGGGGCAGACAGCGCTGAACTGTGCGCTCGACCTAGCCAAGCATGGTGTGCTCGAGAAGTATGCTGTGGAATTAATCGGAGCATCACGTGAGGCCATCGACAAGGCTGAAGACCGGGAAAAATTTAAACAAGCAATGACCAGGATCGGACTGGGTTCGGCCCGCTCCGCAATCGCTCATAGCCTGGAGGAAGCGCTGCAGGTGCAGGCAATGGTCGGCTACCCTGCCATCATCCGCCCATCATTCACTATGGGTGGAAGTGGTGGCGGTATTGCCTATAACCGCAAGGAATTCCTCGATATTTGTGAGCGCGGACTAGAGGCCTCTCCCACTAAGGAGCTATTGATTGAAGAGTCTGTCATCGGATGGAAAGAGTTCGAGATGGAGGTGGTGCGTGATAAGGAGGATAACTGCATCATCATTTGCGCCATTGAGAATCTGGATCCGATGGGGGTTCATACCGGTGACTCCATCACTGTTGCCCCAGCTCAAACGCTGACCGATAAGGAGTATCAGATCATGCGCAATGCATCGATCGCGGTTTTGCGTGAGATCGGTGTGGAAACGGGGGGTTCCAATGTGCAGTTTGCCATCAACCCACAAGACGGCCGAATGTTGGTAATTGAAATGAATCCACGGGTATCCCGCTCCTCTGCTTTGGCATCGAAAGCGACAGGGTTCCCTATTGCAAAGATCGCGACCAAGCTCGCGGTGGGTTATACGCTGGATGAGCTCAGGAACGACATTACCGGGGGCATGACACCTGCTTCATTTGAGCCGACTATCGATTATGTGGTTACCAAGGTGCCGCGTTTTGCTTTCGAGAAATTTCCACAGGCCGATGATCGTCTGACCACCCAGATGAAATCGGTGGGAGAGGTCATGGCCATCGGCCGTACCTTCCAGGAGTCGTTACAAAAGGCCTTGCGTGGGCTAGAAACCGGGGTCGATGGTTTGGATGAGAAGACCACCGATATCGGCACGATTGAAACCGAGTTGGGGGACCCAGGTCCTGATCGTATCTGGTATGTGGCTGATGCATTTCGTTGTGGAATGACATTTGCTGAGATTCATAACCTGACACATATTGACCCCTGGTTTCTGTCGCAAATTGAAGACCTGATAAAGCAAGAGAGGGCTCTTGCAGGAGAGACTCTGGACGGGCTTGATCTCGATTCACTGCGAAAATTAAAGCGCAGTGGCTTCTCTGACCTGCGCCTAGCCAAACTGTTAAACACAAGTCAGACAGCGGTGCGTAACAAGCGACATCAACTCAAGCTACACCCTGTATACAAACGTGTGGACACCTGTGCTGCTGAATTTGCTACCCGTACTGCCTATATGTATTCGACTTATGAAGAAGAGTGTGAATCTCTTCCCACCGACAGAAAGAAAATCATGGTGCTGGGAGGAGGTCCTAACCGCATCGGACAGGGTATTGAGTTTGATTATTGCTGTGTCCATGCCGCGTTGGTTTTGCGAGAGGATGGCTTTGAGACCATCATGGTCAACTGTAACCCAGAGACCGTTTCAACCGATTATGATACTTCTGACAGGTTATATTTTGAACCGCTGACGCTGGAGGACGTACTCGAGATCGTCGCGATAGAAAAACCTTTTGGCGTGATTGTGCAATATGGCGGTCAGACGCCACTGAAGCTCGCGCGGGATCTTGCTGCAAATGGGGTGCCCATCATCGGGACCAGTCCAGACATGATAGATTGCGCTGAGGATCGAGAGCGCTTTCAGAAAATGTTGCAAGAGCTTGGGCTGAAGCAACCATCCAATCGCACCGCGCGTAATCCCGAGGCTGCTCTTGCTGCTGCCAACGAGATTGGTTATCCGCTGGTAGTGCGTCCTAGTTATGTGCTGGGTGGACGGGCCATGGAGATCGTTCATGAACAACGAGATCTGGAACGCTACATGCGAGAGGCCGTAAAAGTATCAAATGACTCGCCAGTATTGCTGGACCGCTTTCTCAACGATGCCATTGAGGTAGATGTAGACGCAATCTGCGATGGTGAGGCCGTTTTGATTGGCGGCATCATGGAGCATATCGAACAGGCCGGCGTTCACTCGGGTGATTCAGCTTGTTCACTTCCTCCTTTCAGCTTGTCACCCTCCATACAGAATGAACTACGGCGGCAAACTGAAGCGATGGCACGGGCGCTCAGAGTGGTGGGTCTGATGAACGTGCAGTTCGCGATTCAAGGAGATACTGTGTACGTACTAGAAGTAAATCCCAGGGCATCTCGTACTGTACCCTTTGTGTCCAAGGCCACTGGGCTGCAGCTAGCGAAAATTTCCGCACGCTGCATGGCTGGCGTGTCACTGGCCCTTCAAGGTGTTACTAAGGAGGTGATCCCCCCCTATTACTCGGTGAAGGAGGCCGTATTTCCGTTCATCAAGTTCCCGGGCGTAGACACCATCCTCGGGCCCGAAATGAAATCGACCGGCGAGGCCATGGGAATGGGAAGAACGTTCGCTGAGGCATTCGTTAAGTCGCAACTGGCTGCGGGAGTGAAGCTGCCTGCGACAGGAAAGGTATTCATTAGCGTACGTCAGTCAGACAAGGCGCGTGTGGTAGAAATTGCCCGCGATCTTGTGAATTTGGGATTCACACTTTATGCTACTCGTGGCACTGCAACGGTACTGGCAGCAGCGGGACTGGCAGTGACCCCCGTTAATAAGGTCACAGAGGGGCGCCCGCATATTGTAGACATGATCAAGAATGGTGAGATGAACCTCATCATCAATACTGTGGAAGACAAGCGTAGCGCTATTCAGGATTCATACTCGATCCGCAATGCGGTATTGCAGGCAAGGGTAACGTATTACACCACTCTGGCCGGTGCGCGTGCTGCTTGCATCGGCATAGCAAATATGAAGGAACTTCAGGCATATGGATTACAGGGGCTGCATGCACAACTCGATGCAGTTGGGTGAGAGGGGTGGTAAGGGGGTTGTTGCTTAGTATATTTTTATCATAAGGCCGTGAACTTTCCGGTCTTAATTTATAAGAGCGAGCTTTGTTTTCCCTTGCGAGAAATCGCGAGACAAAATTGAATATGAGAGGTTAGGAGATGGGTACAGTTCCATTGACAGTGGTCGGTGCAGAAAGGCTGCGTGCCGAGCTGCACGAAATGAAAACCGTGCAGCGTCCTGCCGTAATTGCAGCTATCGCAGAGGCCCGATCCCACGGCGATCTTTCTGAGAATGCGGAGTACGATGCGGCCAAGGAGCGGCAAAGTTTTGTTGAAGGCCGTATTGCCGAACTGGAGGGTAAGATTTCCAATGCCCAGGTCATTGACCCAGCACTGCTCGATGCTGATGGTGCTTGTGTGTTTGGTGCTACCATCGAATTGGAAGATATGGCCGCTGGAACGGTGGTGACCTACCAGATTGTTGGAGACGACGAGGCCGACATCAAGCAGGGCAAAATCTCCATTAGCTCTCCAATCTCGCGCGCCTTAATCGGTAAATATTCCGGTGATGTAGCGGAAGTTTTTGCGCCGGGCGGGGTGAGAGAGTACGAGATCCTTGATGTGAAGTATATTTAACTTGTAATGAGACGGTTCCGGCTTTAACCCTGGAAGCTGCGCTTGAGTCGACGTGGCTCACGTTTTTTTCGGAACTTGGCGGTGGTGGTTTTTGTGACTTCCTCTAGTTTGGGGCGGTAAATCACCAGTATCTTACCGATGTGCTGAACCGGGGCGGCATCAAGGCGTTGACAGATCTCTTCAATCAGAATTCCTCGCACTTTCCGGTCGCCGTCGAGCACTTTGACTTTAATGAGCTCGTGACTTCTGAGCCCCCGATCCAGTTCGCTGATAACGTTTTCCGATAAACCGGCTTCGCCTATCATGACAACTGGGCTGAGTGAATGGGCAAGCGCTCGTAGAGCGTGACGATGAGTGAGGGTAAGGGCAAGCATGGAATTTTCCAGAATTAATCATTTTACGCGATGAAACGCGCCAAAACCAGTAAGGCTTGGATGAGAGAGCACGTGAACGATTTTTTCGTCAAGCAGGCGAGAAAAGAGGGTTACCGCTCACGGTCTGCCTACAAGTTAATGGAGATTGCCGAGCGGGACCGTTTACTCAAGCCGGGAATGGTGGTGGTGGATCTGGGTGCGGCACCGGGGGGGTGGTCTCAGGTGGCATCAGAGAAGGTAGGCAGGAAGGGGAGGGTAATCGCTCTTGATTTGCTAGAGATGGCGTCTCTGCCGGGTGTATTTTTTATCCAAGGGGATTTCAGGGAAGCGAAAGTACTGGCTGAGCTGGAGAATTGCCTAGGAGACTGCCCGGTTGACCTTGTAATCTCGGATATGTCCCCCAATATAAGTGGCATAAACATGAGCGACCAAGCTCGCAGCATCTACTTGGCTGAGCTAGCGTTGGAATTCTCCGTGGAGCGATTGAACTCTGGCGGTAGTTTTCTCGTCAAAGTATTTCAGGGCTCAGGTTTTGAGCAGTTCTTGCTTGCCATGCGTGCCACATTCAAACAAGTATTAACGCGTAAGCCAGAAGCGTCTCGGGGTCGAAGTAGCGAAATGTATTTGCTCGGGTTGGGGAAACGAGAAAAGAAGCTGCTAGTTTTAGACGTATAACGGATAGAAAGGGCCGTCTAGCAATTGAAATAAGGCCGGAATCACGCACAATTCATCCTGTTATAAATTCTAAAATGGGATTAGAATTGAAATTCTTGTAAGATTTTGACGGCGCAAGCCAAGGAGTTACCTTGAACAATCTTATTAAAAACATGGCCATCTGGCTAGTGATCGCGCTGGTGTTGATGACTGTGTTCAACCAGTTCAGCACGCGCCAGACAACGACTCAATCGACGATGGAGTATTCTCAATTCATCGACGAGGTGAAGCAGGGAAGGATCGCCAAGGTGACCATTGAGGGGCGTACGCTAAAAGGTACAAAGGCCGATGGTAGGCGCTTTACCACCTACACTCCTTCTGACCCTTGGATGGTAAGCGACTTACTTAAGGCGGGTGTCGTTGTTGATGCAAAGCCGGAGGAAGAGCCGTCTCTGCTGATGAACATATTCGTCTCTTGGTTCCCAATGTTGCTACTGATCGGCGTGTGGATCTTCTTCATGCGTCAGATGCAAGGTGGAGGAAGGAGTGGCGGCGCGTTCTCATTTGGAAAGAGTAAGGCCCGGATGCTGGATGAAAATACCAATACCGTGACCTTCGCCGATGTTGCTGGTTGCGAGGAGGCTAAAGAGGAAGTATCTGAACTGGTCGACTTCCTACGTGAGCCAACTAAGTTTCAAAAGCTAGGGGGACGCATCCCTCGTGGAGTGCTGATGGTGGGTAATCCAGGGACTGGTAAAACCCTTTTGGCCCGTGCAATTGCAGGCGAGGCCAAGGTTCCGTTCTTCAGCATTTCCGGATCCGATTTTGTAGAGATGTTCGTTGGTGTGGGGGCTGCGCGCGTACGAGACATGTTCGAACAAGCTAAAAAGCAGTCACCCTGCATCATCTTTATTGATGAGATTGATGCCGTTGGCCGTCAACGTGGCGCTGGGATGGGCGGCGGTAACGATGAACGGGAACAAACGTTAAACCAGTTGCTGGTTGAGATGGATGGGTTTGAGGCAGCTGTTGGCGTGATTGTGATCGCCGCTACCAACCGTCCAGATGTGCTCGACCCGGCATTGTTACGGCCGGGGCGCTTTGATCGGCAGGTGACGGTTCCTTTGCCGGATATACGTGGGCGCGAGCAGATACTTAATGTACACATGCGCAAAGTTCCAATTGCGCCTGATGTGCGTTCAGAAATTCTTGCGCGCGGTACGCCGGGAATGTCAGGTGCGGATCTCGCTAACCTAGTAAATGAGGCAGCACTCTTTGCGGCGCGCGGGAGTAAGCGATTGGTAGATATGGAAGACTTTGAACGCGCTAAGGATAAGATTTTCATGGGCGCTGAGAGACGATCGATGGTGATGCCTGAGCGCGAACGCCGCAATACGGCCTACCATGAGTCTGGTCACGCCGTAGTGGCACAGCTTCTTCCAAAAGTTGACCGTGTGCATAAAGTGACGATCATTCCCCGTGGACGAGCTCTGGGCGTGACAATGCAGCTTCCGACCGAGGATCGTTACAGCATGGACCGGGAAGAGCTTTTGCAGACGATTGCGGTACTGTTTGGGGGGCGTATTGCTGAAGAGGTGTTCATGGGACAGATGACGACTGGTGCGTCTAATGACTTTGAGCGCGCAACCAAAATGGCTCGGAGCATGGTTACCCAGTGGGGCATGTCAGACTCTCTAGGGCCGATGGTCTACGGTGAGAATGAGGGTGAGGTCTTTCTTGGTCGGTCTGTCACGACTCATAAGAACGTGAGCGAAGCGACCATGCAGCAGGTGGATGTAGAGATCCGCCGTATTATTGACCAGCAGTATACGTTGGCGCGGAAGTTGATTGAGGAGAATCGTGAAAAGATTGAGGCGATGACCCAAGCATTGTTGGAGTGGGAGACGATAGATTCAGATCAGATTGGTGACATTATGGAGGGACGTGCCCCACGCCCACCCAAGCCATCTAAGGCGGTGTCGACATCAAAGGATGATACCCCTCCAGCAGCGCCAGCAACACCGACAGCAACGACGACACCTGCGCAAGAAGTGTAGAAAAGGGTTACAGGTCGTCAGTAAGGAACGGAAAACAATGCGAGCTTTAATGCTCGCATTGTTTATTTAAGCCATGAATTCTTGATCTTCAGTTCATACACTCTTGTCCCTTCAGTGCGGTAAATTCAGCTTTTCTCTACGACACCCCATCATCATGGGAGTCATTAATGTCACTCCGGATTCTTTTTCAGATGGCGGGCTATATGCCTTGACAGAGAGTGCAATCTGCCACGCCGCACGTTTAATTGAAGAGGGGGCTGATATGCTGGATATCGGCGGTGAGTCGACCCGTCCTGGCAGCGCTTCGGTAAGTGCAGATGAAGAGTTGCGCCGCGTTATCCCGGTGGTGCAGGCCCTTGCCAGCAGAGGCATTCCCGTTTCAGTAGACACCTCAAAACCGGAAGTCATGCTTGCAGCGATACAGTCTGGTGCAGTCATGATTAATGATGTCAATGCACTGCGAGCAGCAGGTGCGATGGAAGTGGTTGCAGCAGAAAATGTGGCGGCATGCCTCATGCATATGCAAGGCGAGCCGCGCAGCATGCAGACTAATCCTCGGTATCGTAATGATGTGGTAACTGACGTGAAGGACTTCTTGCGGGGACGCTTAAGCGCGGCGCAGGAAGCAGGAATTCCGGCGAAGAGGTTGGTAATCGATCCGGGTTTTGGTTTTGGAAAAACGCTGGAGCACAATCTTGAATTGCTGCGCCATCTTGATCGCTTTTTAGACATGGGCGTAGCGATAATGGCGGGGCTATCGCGAAAATCCATGCTCGGAAAAATCACAGGAAACGATGTGGGCGAGAGGATTCATGCCAGCGTCGCAGCCGCTTTGCTAGCGGCAGACAGGGGTGCCAAGATTCTGCGAGTTCATGATGTAAAGGCGACCAGGGATGCGATGGCGGTTTATAATGCGGTTAACAGTGACCTGTAAATAACGAGAGATGGCTGCCCGCCGCTGTTTATCATGCTAATTTCTCTTAACTCTTCGTGGACTCTCAATTGAGCAAGAAATATTTCGGAACGGATGGTATCCGTGGACGCGTGGGAGTCTCTCCCATTACGCCAGATTTCATCATGCACCTCGGCTATGCTGCAGGGAAGGTGCTGACCTCGTCTGACCGGCGCCTGCCCAAGGGAGAGCGCCCAGCGGTGCTGATTGGTAAAGATACCCGGATCTCCGGGTATATGTTGGAGTCGGCCTTGGAGGCAGGGCTGTCTGCTGCTGGAGTGGATGTGCTTCTGTCTGGGCCTATGCCGACCCCGGCAGTGGCGTATCTGACACGAGCACTTCGGTTACAGGCAGGGATTGTAATTTCAGCTTCGCACAATGCATTTGAAGATAATGGTATTAAGTTCTTCTCGGCATCGGGAGGTAAGCTACCTGATGAGTCTGAACATGAGATTGAGGCGGGATTAAGTTCGCCCATTAAGTCCCTGGATTCAGCGCATCTTGGCAAGGTGCGGCGTATCAGCGATGCCCCTGGGCGATACATCGAGTTCTGTAAAAGCACTTTCCCCTACCATCTTGATCTACGCGGTCTACGGATCGTGGTCGATTGTGCCCATGGAGCGGCCTATCACATCGCGGGTCATGTTCTGCATGAGCTGGGTGCAGACGTGGTTGCCATCGGGGTGCAACCGGACGGTCTTAACATCAACCACGAGTGCGGCGCAACCCATAGCTCAACTTTGCAAGTAGCGGTCAGGCAGCATCACGCTGATCTTGGTATTGCGTTGGATGGTGATGGCGACCGTGTCGTCATGGTGGACAACAAGGGCGCGATCTATGATGGGGATCAGTTGGTCTACATCATTGCAAAACATCGTCAACAGAGGGGGCTGCTCGAGGGGGGGGTGGTGGGCACACTCATGACCAATCTTGCAGTAGAGAATAGTTTCAGAAAGCTGAGCATCCCGTTCGCCCGTGCCAATGTCGGGGACCGTTATGTGATGGAACTCCTTCGACAGAAGGGCTGGCAATTGGGTGGGGAGGGTTCCGGCCATATCATTTGTGTCGACAAGCATACTACCGGTGATGGCATAATTTCTGCGCTGCAGGTGCTACATGCAATGCGAGATTGTGGCAAGACCTTGGCGGGCCTTACACGTGGTCTTACACTCTATCCGCAAAGACTGGTTAACGTAAAAGTGGCAAAGAGATTCAACCCTCATGCGAACGAGCAGGTCAAGACGGTTCAGTCTGCCGCTGAGCACGATCTTGGTGACAAGGGGCGAACACTGTTGCGCGTATCAGGCACCGAGCCGTTGGTGAGGGTGATGGTGGAGGGTGAGTCGGAACGGAAGGTCGCGCGATGGGCGGATCGGATAGCCGAAGCCGTGCGGAGCGCTGCAGTAGGGTAAGAGGTTGTCAGTAGTCGCTGTAGCTCTGGTTATAAAGGCTGACGGGGTGCTGTGTCCGGGTGGGAGTTCACACTTTATCTACAGCTCATCGGGTTGCCCCTCAATAGTCGCTATGGGAGAATGCTCTTCGTGTCAGAATTTGTTTTAAGTCATATAAACCCCCTGTAGTTAGTCTCTCTTTTTAAAGGAATATAGCTGTGACAATCGTTCGTTTGCCGGATGGTTCTGAGCGTAAATTTGAGCAGCCGGTAACGGTGATGGAGGTCGCGGCATCCATTGGTGCGGGGCTGGTGCGTGCTGCGCTGGCGGGTAAGGTTAATGGCAAGATCGTGGACATGTCTCACCGTATCGACGCGGACTGTGATCTGGCGATCATTACCGAAAAAGATGCGGAGGGTCTGGAGGTCATTCGTCATTCCAGCGCGCACTTACTGGCACACGCCGTGAAGGAATTATTTCCCGAAGCGCAGGTCACCATCGGGCCGGTAATTGAGGATGGCTTTTATTACGACTTCTCTTACAAACGACCATTCACGACAGAAGATCTCGCGTCGATTGAAAAGAGGATGTTAGAGATCAGTAAACGGGACTTGAAAGTGGAGCGCAAGGTGTGGGACCGCTCGGAAGCAATCAATTTTTTTAAGGGATTAGGAGAGCACTATAAGGCACAAATCATTGAGGCCATTCCTGGCGATGAGGACGTGTCGCTTTATTCCCAAGGGAGCTTTACCGATTTGTGCCGGGGCCCACATGTGCCGGCAACTTCCAAGCTCAGGGTATTCAAGCTGATGAAGGTCGCGGGGGCCTACTGGCGAGGTGACTCGCGCAATGAAATGCTGCAGCGGATATATGGCACGGCCTGGGTCAAGAAGGAAGACCAGGACGCATACCTACACAGGCTTGAAGAAGCCGAGAAGAGAGATCACCGTAAGCTCGGCAAACAACTCGACCTTTATCATATTCAGGAAGAGGCCCCGGGAATGGTGTTCTGGCACCCAAAGGGATGGATCATCTGGCAACAGGTAGAGCAATACATGCGTGAGGTATTTCGCGTTAATAGCTACCAAGAAATTCGTACACCACAAGTTCTCGATAAGGGGTTGTGGGAGCGCTCTGGGCATTGGGAGAATTTCCGAGAGAACATGTTCACTACGAATTCAGAACAGCGTGATTTTGCAGTTAAGCCGATGAATTGTCCCGGTCATGTTCAGGTATTTAACCAAGGATTAAAGAGCTATCGTGACTTGCCCCTTCGGTTGGCGGAGTTCGGATCATGCCATCGGAATGAGCCATCCGGTGCCCTTCACGGAATCATGCGGGTACGGGCATTTACTCAGGATGATGCACATATCTTTTGCACTGAGGCTCAGATACAGGGCGAGGTAAAGCAATTCATCGACCTGTTACAGAAAGTCTATACAGACTTTGGATTCAAGGAGGTTCTTGTAAAGCTCTCCACTCGCCCACTAAAGCGAGTCGGTTCAGAAGAGCAGTGGGATAAGGCAGAGTCTGCACTGGAATCTGCGCTGAATTACAAGAAGCTGGCCTGGGAATTGCAGCCTGGAGAGGGTGCATTCTACGGGCCAAAGATAGAATTCTCCCTTAAGGACAGCATCGGCCGTGTTTGGCAGTGCGGGACCCTGCAGTTGGACTTCTCTATGCCGGCGAGATTGGGTGCAGAATATGTAGCCGAGGACAATACCCGGCAGATACCGGTGATGCTGCATCGAGCGATTCTAGGATCGTTGGAGCGATTTATAGGAATCCTCATCGAGAATCATGCCGGAGCCCTCCCCTTATGGCTATCGCCGGCACAAGTGGTGGTGTTGAATATCTCCGAAGGGCAGTCTGATTATGCTCGTGAAGTGACTGACAGACTCAAGTGCAATGACATTCGTGCACATGCAGACTTGAGAAATGAGAAAATAACCTATAAAATCCGGGAACATAGTTTACAGAAGCTTCCCTATCAGATCATAGTGGGCGATAAGGAAGTGGCAGCAGAGATGGTGGCTGTGCGAACTCGGTCAGGTTTAGATCTTGGTCAGATGTCTTTGCAGGCGTTGATTGAGCGCCTAAAAGTGGAGATATCCACGAGGACTGATACGGTTTGATTTATTAAACAAACTTGGGGAATTGCTATAGTTCAAGAAAAAGCAGCGCGCACAAATCAAGAGATTAACGTTCCGGAAGTCCGCTTGATCGGTGTAGAGGGAGAACAGATAGGCATTGTTACGCTAGAAGTTGCCAATGCCATGGCGGAGGAAGCGGGGATAGACCTGGTTGAGATTGCACCCACCGCCCAACCCCCGGTATGCCGCTTGATGGATTATGGCAAGTTCCGCTATCAAGAGAGTAAAAAGAAACACGAAGCTAAGCTTAAGCAGAAACAGATCCAGATCAAGGAAGTTAAGTTCCGTCCTAATACGGACGATGGGGACTACAATATTAAGCTGAGAAACCTGATTGGTTTCTTGGAAGAAGGTGACAAGGCTAAAGTTACATTGCGTTTTCGCGGACGTGAGATGGCCCATCAGGAGTTTGGTATACGACTGCTGGAACGGGTCCGAGATGATCTGTTAGTGCATGCAGTGGTTGAGCAGTTCCCCAGAATGGAGGGACGGCAGATGGTGATGGTGTTGTCACCCAAAAAGAAGGAAGTGAAGCTAGCTAAGCCAAAGGAAGCCAAGCCGAGGGTGGAGAAAGTATCCGAAGAGGTAGCGCCAGCAGAGAGCGATGCAGGCTCAGTAGCCAACACAGAGGCAATGACCGCAGAGGCTGGGGAGTAATCAAGCGACAAACCGCGTATGCTTTAGTATGGGCGGATAGCAGCAAAGCTGGCACGAAGAGTTGCTCGTGTCAGCCTAAAACCAAGTGACTACCGGGTCTTAAAAGTGTTCCTCACAGGAAACACCCGATGTCATGTTAAAACAGGAGCATTATCATGCCCAAGATGAAGACCAAGAGCGGCGCAGCCAAGCGCTTTAAAGTGCGGGCCGGCGGCAGCGTCAAGCGTGCGCAGGCTTTCAAACGCCACATTCTTACCAAGAAAACTACCAAAAATAAACGCCAGTTACGCGGAACCACGGGCGTTCATTCCACCAACGTGGCGTCAGTACGCGCCATGATGCCCTACGCTTAAGGAGAGACCGCCATGCCAAGAGTAAAACGTGGTGTAACGGCTCACGCCCGTCACAAGAAGATTCTGGATCTAGCCAAGGGGTATCGTGGTCGACGCAAGAATGTCTATCGGATAGCCAAAGAAGCGGTGATGAAGGCGGGGCAATATGCCTACCGTGACCGCCGGCAGAAGAAGCGTCAGTTCAGGGCCCTATGGATTGCGCGGATCAACGCCGCCGCACGCGAATGTGGCTTGCCCTATAGCGTGTTTATGAATGGCCTGAAGAGGGCCGAAATTGAAGTCGATCGCAAGGTGCTGGCGGATATCGCTGTATTTGATAAACCAGCCTTTGCAAAAATCGTTGAACAGGCTAAGGCCAGTCTCGTCGTATAACAGGCAGTAACAAAAAAGAGGCAAGGAGGCCAAGAGGCGAGAAACCTCAGCCTCCTTTTTTCTTGTGTAACTTCTAGCAGGCACAGTCCAACTAATTTGAACGATCATGCATAACCTGGACAATCTTATCAGTGAAGCCATCAACTTGTTTGAGGGCATAGACGATGCCGCCGAGTTGGAGCAAGCGAAGGCACGTTATCTCGGTAAAAGTGGAACGTTAACAGAGCTCCTTAAGGGGCTGGGTAAGCTCTCGCAGGAAGAGCGCCCCGCAATGGGTAGCCGCATTAACCAGGCGAAAGAGGCAATGGAGGCGGCACTTAATAGCCGCCGCGATGCGATCCAGATAAAAAAACTGGACACACAGCTCGCCGGTGAAGCACTTGACGTGACACTGCCGGGACGAGGCCTAGGAACGGGTGGCTTGCATCCAGTAACGCGCACACTTGAACGCATTGAATCACTATTCCGGTCAGTTGGTTTTGATGTTGCTTCCGGCCCCGAAATTGAGGCCGACTTCTATAATTTCACGGCGCTTAATATCCCAGAAAATCATCCGGCACGTGCGATGCATGACACCTTCTATGTTGATGACAAGCACTTGCTGCGAACGCATACATCACCGGTGCAAGTTCATTACATGCAGAATAATCGTCCTCCGTTCAAGGTAATTGCACCGGGGCGAGTCTACCGCTGCGATTCTGATGTGACCCACACTCCCATGTTTCATCAGGTGGAAGGTTTGTGGGTGGATGAAGATGCAAACTTTGCTGCGTTGAAGGGCGTGCTAGCAGATTTTATGCGACATTTTTTTGAGCGTGACGACTTGCCGGTACGCTTCCGTCCCTCGTTCTTCCCCTTTACGGAGCCTTCCGCTGAAGTGGATATTGGTTGTGTCATCTGCCACGGAAGCGGATGTCGAGTGTGTAGTCATACCGGTTGGTTAGAGGTATTGGGCTGTGGGATGGTGCACCCCAGCGTCCTGAAGCATGTTGACATAGACAGCGAAAAATATACCGGCTTTGCATTTGGTATGGGAGTGGAACGATTAGCGATGTTACGGTACGGAGTGAATGATCTGAGGTTGTTTTTTGAAAATGATTTGCGCTTCCTCAAGCAATTTAACTGAACAGTACTCATCTCACCTCCCGAGACAAGAATAGGTCCACATGAAGTTCTCTGAAAATTGGCTCCGTACCCTAGTTGACCCAGCACTTACCAGTGACGAGCTCGCTCATGCTTTGACGATGGCGGGACTTGAGGTGGAGGCAATCGAGACGGCTGCACCTGCCTTTGACAGAGTGGTTGTGGCTGAAGTGTTGTCGATGCAGAAGCACCCAGATGCGGACCGTCTGAATATATGCGTGGTGAACGTGGGCTCAGGTGGTGGTGAGTCGCTGCAAATCGTTTGCGGTGCAGTCAATGTCCGTGTCGGTGTAAAAGTTCCCTGTGCGCTGGTCGGAGCGCAACTGCCAGGCATTACCATCAGGCAGGCTAAGGTGCGTGGTGTGGAGTCCTCGGGAATGCTCTGCTCAGGCAAAGAACTAGGTCTGAGCGATGCTGTAGAGGGTCTACTGATCCTCCCCGCTGATGCTCCAATAGGCACAGACTTCCGCGATTATTATGCGCTTGATGACAAACTCTTTACGCTCAAGCTGACGCCTAACCGGGCCGATTGTCTTGGTCTGTCGGGTGTGGCGAGAGAGGTGTCGGCAATAACTTCTTCAAAATTAAGTCCACTGATAATTGAGCCAGTTGATAGCAAAATTCTAGATGCTCTGATCGTGAGAGTGGACGTGCCAGCCGCCTGTCCGCTCTACTGCGGGAGGGTGATTCATGGAATCAGTCTTGATGCACCCACACCAGGATGGATGGCCCAACGATTAGAGCGTAGCGGATTACGGACAATCAACGCAGTGGTGGATGTGACTAACTATGTAATGCTAGAGATGGGTCAGCCTCTGCATGCTTTTGATCTGGCAAAGATCGTGGGTTCGATACACGTACGATATGCCCAGTCCGGTGAGAAGTTACAGATGCTGAATGGCGAAGAGCTTGCCCTGCAACCGGATATGCTACTAATCGCCGATGAGAGTAAGCCTCTGGCACTTGCAGGCATCATGGGGGGGGGTGAGAGTGGTGTACAGCAAGGGGCCGTGGACCTATTTCTGGAGAGCGCATTCTTCAGCCCGGGGGAGATCGCGGGGAAATCTTTTCGTTTGGGGTTCAGTTCCGATTCGGCGCATCGTTTTGAGCGAGGAGTGGACTTCGCTATTACGCGAAGTGCTCTTGAGAGGGCCACACAATTGATACTGGATATCTGTGGTGGGAGAGTGGGCCCCATTACTGAAGTGAGGGGCGATTTGCCGCAGCGTAATCCAATCCGCCTTCGAGTCGAGCGTGCTCGGCGGGTGCTGGGAATAGATCTGGGGGCGTCTAAGACAACCGAACTGTTACAGCGCTTGCACTTTAATTTTACAGCCGAGGGAGATACATTTCAGGTAACGCCACCGAGCTATCGTTTTGATCTTTCTATTGAAGAAGACCTGATCGAGGAGTTGGCACGTATTTACGGGTATGACAACATTCCTGCTAGCGTGCCGCATACGGCGATGAGCATGCTCCCCGAGTCTGAGCTGCTGCATACCCCGTTACAGTTACGGCGTATTCTGGTGGCACGGGATTATCAGGAAGTGATTAACTACCCCTTTGTAGATGCTTCATGGGAAGCAGATTTCACAAATAATAAAACGCCTGTCATATTAAAGAACCCTATCGCCAGCCAGATGGGTGTAATGCGCAGCAGCCTGATGGGCGGCCTCATTGCAAACCTACAATTCAATCTCAACCGGAAGCAAGCCCGCTTGAGATTATTTGAAGTGGGTCGCTGCTTTGTGAGAGTGGGTGACGGTTATGCTCAACCGGAAAGGCTGGCGGGTCTTTGCTACGGTGATGCGATGGCTGAGCAGTGGGGAGTCCCTGCACGGGACATCGATTTTTATGACGTCAAGGCAGATATCGAGGCTTTATTCTGGCCAGAGGTGGCGAGTTTTGAGGCGGAGACCCATCCCGCGCTACATCCCGGGAGGTCAGCTCAAATCTATTTGGCCGGGAAGGCGATCGGGTGGCTGGGTGAGCTACACCCCCTTTGGCAGCAAAAGTCTGATCTGCCCAAGTCTGCGGTGTTATTTGAACTAGATCTAGAGCCAATGACGAGGCGCTCATTGTCAGTAGCGGGTGAGATTTCTAAATACCCGTTAGTGAGGCGCGATATCGCCGTGGTCGTGTCTGAAAGTGTCAGCTTAAAGGCCTTGTTAGGCAGTCTACAGGATGGGAGGTCGCCTATTGTTTCTGATATCTCCTTGTTCGATGTTTATCGTGGAAAGGGAATTGAAAATGGCAAAAAAAGTCTTGCATTCCGTGTGTTATTGCAAGATACTGAAAAAACATTAACAGATGCAGAGGCAGACTTAGCCATCACAAAGTTGATGGATATTCTGCGAAGTCAGTTCAACGCGGTGCTGCGTAACTAGTTAAATAATAGCATCCGTCAAGAAATCAATAGATAGGGGGGGGTATGACCTTAACAAAAGCTGAATTGGCAGACTTGCTGTTTGAGGGGGTTGGATTAAACAAGCGCGAGGCCAAGGATATGGTAGACGCTTTCTATGAGGAAGTCCGTGTCGCATTACAGAGCGGTGTTGGTGTCAAGCTCTCAGGTTTTGGCAACTTTCAGTTGCGTGATAAGCCACAGCGTCCTGGGCGCAATCCTAAGACGGGTGAGGAGATTCCGATTACCGCTAGGCGCGTTGTGACTTTTCGCGCGAGCCAGAAGTTAAAGGCAATGGTCGAAAAGAATCATCAGGGAAAACGTGCTGGCTAGCACCACCCTGCCGATCATCCCGGCAAAGCGGTACTTCACCATCGGCGAAGTCAGTGAGTTATGTGGCGTTAAGCCGCATGTCCTTCGTTACTGGGAGCAGGAGTTCACTCAGTTGCGACCAGTTAAGAGGCGTGGCAATCGTCGCTATTATCAGCATCACGAGGTATTGCTGATTCGCCGTATTCGAGAGTTACTGTACGAGCAGGGGTTTACCATCAACGGTGCACGTGGACGCTTGGGTCAGAGTGCGGTGGAACCCGCTGCTGCAGCCATAACCCCAGACATTTCAACTCACCTACCGTTTGATCTGGCACTTCTTCGGGGAGAGATCAAGAGTGTTCTCTCCTTGCTGCAATCGTAAGTCATTCATCTGTTCCTCTACTCCCCCGTATTCTTCATCCCTACAACGCCGAAAGCAATTTCTAACATCGGTGCCTGTGTTTGCTATAATCGTGAGCTTCGGGGCGTAGCGCAGCCTGGTAGCGTACTTGCATGGGGTGCAAGTGGTCGGAGGTTCAAATCCTCTCGCCCCGACCAATTGGCTCAGTAATATGACATGGTGCACACCGATCATCAGACTGAATGCGGTGAATAAGCACCTGGCATCATTCCCCGGCTAGCCTGAAAATCATCTGGATACTCCGAGAATGCGCATACTGCTAAGCAACGACGATGGGTACTTTGCGCCTGGTCTTGCCTGCCTCGCAGAAGCGCTCTCCGCCATTGCAGATATCATTGTAGTTGCACCCGAGAGAGACCGCAGTGGTGCGAGCAATTCGCTCACACTTGACCGCCCGCTTCATCTACACAAGGCTCACAATGGCTTCTACTATGTCAATGGCACTCCGACCGATTGCGTTCACCTGGCAGTCACAGGAATGCTAGATCACTTGCCCGATATGGTGGTATCCGGAATTAATGCTGGAGCAAATATGGGTGATGACACAATTTACTCTGGAACGGTTGCCGCTGCGACCGAAGGTTTTTTGCTTGGAATACCCTCTCTGGCAGTATCTCTTGATAGCGCGTCCAGTGAAAATTTCTCCACCGCAGCACGTGTCGCTGCTGACATGGTGCAACGATTTAAAGATAATAAATTCCATGAGCCAGTCCTGCTCAATATCAATGTGCCCGATATCCCCTATGAGCAGTTGCAGGGGATAGAAGTGACTCGACTCGGTCGCCGTCACAAGGCGGAGGACGTGGTCAAGTCACAGACCCCTCGCGGTGAGACGGTTTACTGGGTGGGGGCAGCCGGTCCTGCTCAAGATGCAGGTGAGGGGACAGACTTTTTCTCCATCCAGCATAAAAGGGTATCACTGACGCCGTTACAGATCGACCTGACACGGTATGGGCAGATGGACGCAGTGAAAGACTGGCTAAAATAATGTTGAAGATCTGACGGGGTCTTGTATGCGTAGCAAATCAACTCCTTCAGGAGTGGCAAGTTTGAGTGCTGATCACTCGGGTATTGGGATGACCTCTCAGCGCACACGGGCGCGGATGATTGAGCGACTGCGTGCGCAGGGAATTAATGATGAGGTGGTGCTGGCTGCGATGAATGCGGTCCCTCGCCATGTCTTTGTCGAGGAGGCTCTATCGAGTCGTGCCTACGATGATGTTTCCTTGCCAATCAATTTTGGGCAGACCATCTCAAGTCCATTCGTCGTGGCTCGGATGAGTGAACTGCTACGTGCGGGTACAAGACTCCCTAAGGTGTTGGAAGTGGGCACAGGATGTGGATATCAAACAGCGGTACTGGCCCAGCTCGCAGATGAAGTGTATTCGGTTGAGCGTATCGGGTCGCTGCTCACTCGCACGCGGACCCGGTTACGAGAATTCCGTCTGAATCATGTTCGCTTGAAGCATTCTGATGGGATGCTGGGACTGCCTGAAGTCGCGCCATTCGATGGCATCATCATGGCTGCAGCGACCTCGCACGTGCCCTCCTCGCTGCTAGAGCAGTTGGCAGTGGGTGGTAGAATGGTCTTCCCAAAGGGGAGCCAGGAACAGTATCTGTGCCTGATCGAGCGTAATGAGCAGGGGTACACCGAAACGATCTTGGATGAGGCGAGATTCGTGCCGATGCTGTCAGGTATCGTGGGGAGCTAACCGGTGCCAAACAAGAGATGAGGGATGAGGAGTAAAGGAATTAAAGTGCAGGATTGGGGTAACGGTGAGGGCCTTCTGACTCAAGTTGTGCATCCAAGGTCGGACTTGGGTTCATATGGGATGGAGCGCTCGCTTGCTTGTCTCTTGCCGGTTATCTTTTGCCTATTGCTCTCGAGCTGTAGCGTGACACAGGCCCCTGTCTCGATCTTCGATCGCGCCCCGGCCTCACAAAGATCTTCCGCAGCATCCGCGACAAACGTTAAGACCTACACGGTACAGAAAGGCGATACGCTTTATGGGATCGCGCTCAATAACGGACTCGCTTACAAGGACCTGGCGGAGTGGAATAGCATTGGTAATCCGAACGCCATTGATGTTGGTCAGCAGCTCAACCTGTCCGCCCCCCCCGCATCTGCACAACCCTCTCTATTTCCATTATCCCAGAATGCGCCATCAACGGTCACCGAGGCCCCCATTCCCAGAGCGGTTACGGAGTCTAGAGGGAGATCTGAAGTCAATACCGAGAAGCTGAAGACCGAGCCCAAGGCATTCAGAGTGCCTTACTCTGATCAGGCGCTGGCGCAAGTGAAGGGGTCGTCAGATGTGCCCCAAGCTTTAACCGATAGACCCGAAGTGGCGCCTGAAAGAGTTGCCAGGATCAACCCTGAACCACCGGTGCAGACTGCTGAGGCGAATCCAGATGTGAATGTCGAATGGGCTTGGCCCACACAGGGCAAGGTACTGGAAGGCTTTTCGGAAGGTAGCAAGGGGGTAGACATTGCGGGTAAGTCGGGGCAAGCGGTATTAGCTTCTGCACCGGGTAAAGTGGTTTACAGCGGCAATGGATTACGTGGTTATGGCAATCTCATCATCATCAAGCACAATGATACCTACCTCAGCGCTTATGCTCATAATAGTAAGCTCCTGATGAAGGAGGGGCAGGCAGTTACACGGGGACAGAAAATTGCCGAGATGGGAAGCGTTGATGCCGGTCAGATCAAGCTTCACTTTGAAATCCGCAAGCACGGTAAGCCGGTAGACCCGTTACAGTATCTCCCTGCAATGGCCAAGTAAGATGTGCGGGTTTGTTTGGTATTAGACAAACAGGGTGGCCCGGCTCGAATGCTGCTTAATCAGAATCACTGAATCGAATAATCACTATTGAGTCACTCATGACTATGTCACAAACAGAGTTTGAAATACCCGACCCGAGTCTCTTCGGTGAGGAGGAGATCTCGCAGCTGGTTCATGCCTTCTATACAGAGGCCAGGAAGGACCCCGATCTGGGTCCGATCTTTGAGGCCCATGTCACCGACTGGGATGCTCATTTTGTGCAGATGACTAACTTCTGGTCGATGCAGTTGCGCGGAACTGGCCGGTTCCGCGGAGCGCCCATGCCGAAGCATCTTGCTTTGCCGGAGCTGTCTGCGAGTCTGTTCGAGAGGTGGCTACAAATCTTTAAACAGACCACACAGAAGATGGGGAATCCACATCTGCAACTACATGCCAATTCTCTGGCCTACCGCATCGCGAGTAGGCTCTGGATGGCATACCAGATGGAACGTTATCCCGATAAGCCGTTCGTGGAGCTGCGACCCATATAGGGTCTCTATGATGCAGTGCTGGGTGTGAGAACTCGGCTCATGCTTTGATCGAGAGCCCGGGCTCGTGGCTAGGAACTTTCATCGGTCAAGCCGAGGCTCTTCAATTCTAGCCCTTCAATCTCTTGCAATGATTTTCCTGCAATACCCTGCAAGTCGCCATACATCCCGATCGTAGCCCCCGTCACGCGCTCGATCTGTTCCCCACGCTTGGCCCATTGTTTCATGATCACACGCCTCTCCTTGTCGAGATCTTCTTGCATGGTGGAGAAGGCCTCGACGATGGCCTCAACTCGTAGGCGAAACCGTGGGCCGGTGAGGTACTGGTATACCATATCAGTCTTGGTCTGATGGCCCTCATGGGTCTGTCTCGCAAGGGCAAGCTCCATCAATGACTGGCGCAGGATCATTGCCACCGGCAAGGCGGCTCGTGGATGAGTGACCCAGATGCCTTCCACCAGATCAAAGGTTTCAACGCCCTTAGGGAGTACTTGACTCACGATCACAGCGATCTCCGCTTTTGCAGCGCGCTGATCATCACGTAGCTTTACCAGCCACGAGTCGCTCCAGTTCTTGGTGCGCTTAAATTCCCACAGAATGGTGCCGCTCGGTTGGCCATTGGGGCCGATGATCCGGTGCAGTACATCTCCACCAAACTCGCCTTTAGGGACTGGCTCGATCGCATCAAAAGGAAATTTACTGCGTAATAGATTCTCCAGCTCAAGCTCCTGTACCTCTCCTTGCAACTGTTGAGAGCCCTGTTCGGATCGGCGCTTGAGATCCTCGATTTGTTTTTGCATGGCCACAATGGTCTGCTCTTTTTCCAGCACCTTGAGCCTCTGCTCATCCTCGGCCTCTTTCCGGGCCTGATGGCGGGTGACAGACAGGCCTTCCTGTATCCGCTTTTCAATCGTGAGATCCAGTTCACGCTTCGCGTCATCTAATTCTCGTTGCTTTCTCAGGAGGTCTGCTTGGGTCTTTTGGGCCTCAGTCAGTTTTGCTTCTTGGCTTTTGAGTATCGCTTGCAGTTCGGCGACTTCACGGGATCTTTGTTCAAGATCGTTTGAGAATGCTTGTTTGGATTTTCTGGATTCTTCTATCGTAATCCTGGCGCGATCAATCTTTAACTGATCTTCAACCTGGTGTGCCACCTGTTCATCAAGTTTATTTTTAGCGGTAGTGAGTTGTCGTTCCTTTTCTAGGATACCTTGCTCGCGTTTGGAGATCTCATCATCCTTTTGCGCAAGCTGTTGTTGGAATTGCCTGCGAGTGGTCTCGATCAAGGGTGCGGCAAGGGACTCAGTCAGTCGAATCTCGGTCTTACAATTAGGGCAGGTGATAGCAGCTTCGGTCATGTTTTTCCCGGGGGAGCGGAGGGGGTAGATAGGGGCCAGACACACAGGTCAGCATGGGTTCAGTCCGTACCAAAGATTATAGGTCAAACAGCTATTCAGAATTGCCTTGAATGGTCCTAGCATCTCATAGGGTTCAAAGAATTCAGATATACTGAGCAACGAGAAGAGAGTCAGATTTTTGAGTCACCTATAGGAGCTAAAAAATGAGTAATGTCCACGTTTTGCCAGCACTTCCTTTTGCAGATAATGCACTGGACCCTGTGATCTCAGCTAATACGCTGAGCTTCCACTATGGCAAGCACCACAAGACCTATGTTGATAATCTGAACAAGCTAGTGGCCGGGACCGAGCTTGCGGACCTCTCGCTGGAACAGGTGATTGCTGCATCGGCTGGAAGGGCTGACAGGGTTGGTATATTTAACAATGCAGCACAGATATGGAACCATACCTTCTACTGGAATAGCCTTACCCCAAACGGTGGTGGTGAGCCCCCTGCAGCATTAAAGCAAAAGATCGAGGCCGATTTCGGCACCGTGGAGGCGTGCAAGCAGGAGTTGGTTGCTGCGGCCACGACGCAGTTTGGCAGCGGATGGGCATGGCTCGTGCAGGATGGGGGAAAGCTCAAGGTGGTCAAGACGGCCAATGCTAATGTACCTTCAACGGACGGGATGAAACCTCTCCTGGTCATTGACGTGTGGGAGCATGCCTACTACCTCGATTATCAAAACCGGAGAGTGGATTATGTTAATGCGACGATCGACAAGTTGATCAACTGGGGTTTCGCGGAAAAGAACCTTGGTTAGTCGTATTAACCTTGAAGGGAGTGTCGATCAGTCCGTGCTAGACCAGCTGGAAGTCATTAAGAGGGGGTGTCACGAGCTGCTGGTAGAGGAGGAGCTCGTGCAGAGACTTGCTACGGGCAGCTCACTTCGGATTAAGGCTGGGTTTGATCCCACTGCACCGGACTTGCATCTGGGGCACACCGTGTTGCTCAATAAGATGCGTCAGCTTCAGGACTTGGGTCACCATGCCCTATTTCTGATCGGGGACTTCACCGGCATGATCGGGGACCCCAGCGGCAAGAACATCACCCGCCCCCCCCTGACTCGTGATCAGGTGATGGATAATGCTAAGTCCTATTCCGATCAGGTCTTCAAGATACTGAAGCCCGATCAGACCGAGGTGGTCTTCAATTCGACTTGGATGGACAAGATTGATGCTGCAGGTCTGATTAAGTTGGCGGCAACACATACGGTTGCTCGTATGCTGGAGAGGGATGACTTCGGCAAGCGCTATCAGAGTAATCAACCCATCGCCATTCACGAATTTTTATATCCACTGATACAGGGTTATGACTCGGTAGCACTGAAGTCGGATATCGAGCTCGGGGGTACCGATCAAAAGTTTAACTTACTCATGGGGCGGGAGTTACAGAGGCATTATGGGCAGACACCTCAGTGCGTGCTCACCATGCCGCTTCTTGAGGGGTTAGATGGAGTCAATAAGATGTCCAAGTCATCGGGTAACTATATTGGAATCGCGGAGAGTCCGAGCGAGATATTTGGCAAGCTCATGTCGATATCTGATGAGTTGATGTGGCGTTATGTCGAACTCTTGTCACTCGAGCCGCTGGAGGTCACGCGGCAGTGGAAGAGGGGAGTGGAAGAGGGTCGCAATCCACGCGACATCAAGGTGATCTTTGCTCAGGAGATTGTCTCGCGCTTTCATAGTAAGGCGGATGCGGAGGGTGCATTAGAAGATTTCGAGGCTCGGTTCAGTCGGGGTAGCATTCCGGAGGAGATGCCGGAGAAGACGCTGTATGCGGATGCAGGCGGGTTGCCCATTGCACAAGCACTCAAACAGGCAGGAATGACCGCGAGTACGACAGAAGCACTACGCATGATCGATCAAGGTGGTGTAAAATTAAATGGTGCAAAGATTAGCGACAAGAGTATCAAACTAGCCTGCGGTGAGACCACCGTAGTGCAGGTCGGAAAGCGTAAATTTGTGAGGATCAGCATTGCAAAGCAGGCGGAATAATTAAGTATATTTCATAAAAATTAGAAATCTCTTGACCCCCTGTTCTTTAACTGTATAATCCCGCCTTCCATGTGTGACCATGCATCTCTCGGTCACATCCGCTCTTTAAAAATTTACAGCCGATAGGTGTGGGCACTTGACTAGGGTGTTCGGTATTTTATCTTTCGGGATAGGGTATACGAACAGCTTATGAGTTGAAGTGCTCGCACGATGTAAGTAAGTAAGGTTCAAGTTTTTAACTTAAGAAATTAAGGGAAGAGTTCGAATCGTAATGAAACGTCAAGCGAGAGTTTTACCAGTATTGAACTGAAGAGTTTGATCCTGGCTCAGATTGAACGCTGGCGGCATGCTTTACACATGCAAGTCGAACGGCAGCACGGGGGCAACCCTGGTGGCGAGTGGCGAACGGGTGAGTAATGCATCGGAACGTGTCTTTAAGTGGGGGATAACGCATCGAAAGGTGTGCTAATACCGCATAATCTCTGAGGAGAAAAGCAGGGGATCGTAAGACCTTGCGCTTTTAGAGCGGCCGATGTCTGATTAGCTAGTTGGTGAGGTAAAGGCTCACCAAGGCTCCGATCAGTAGCTGGTCTGAGAGGACGACCAGCCACACTGGGACTGAGACACGGCCCAGACTCCTACGGGAGGCAGCAGTGGGGAATTTTGGACAATGGGGGCAACCCTGATCCAGCCATGCCGCGTG